>CBFIGD010000042.1:0-106307 GCA_965662065.1 uncultured Porticoccaceae bacterium
GTAGAGTGCGGTACTGTTGTTGGGTTGGGGTAGTTGATAGAAACTGAGATATTGTCGTAGGTCAGCATCTTCGGTACTGGTTAAAGTAAGGTCGGAAAGGGGCAGCTTACCTTGTAAATTCTCAATGGTTGACTGCTCGAGAGTGGCGTTTAAATCACGCATTTTGATTACGCACTCCAGTATGACATTCTATTCGTTAAAAGGTAGATCGAAAATATGCAACAGTTCAGGCGCGATAACGTTACCTGCCACAGTCGCTTTACGCACATCTTGTCAGATTGATAATGAATTACAAGAATAAAGATTTTGTTGAGGCCCTCGTAAAAGAACACGGCACAATGCTCGTGCGATTTTTAACCCGTCGGATGAAAAATCGTGAGGATGCAGAAGATATAGCTCAGGCGGCTTTTATGCGCCTGTACACTTTGGATGATCTCGACAAGCTGTCGAATGCCAGAGCGTTTTTGTTCCAGGTAGCGGCCAACATGTCGATCGATCAGCTGCGCCGACAGGTGTTACATAAAAACTACATTGAACGTGAAACCTCGGTTGTCAGCAAAGATCTCAGTGCCATGGCAACGGTAATTCCAGAAAATGTGTCGTTGGAGCGCGAACTAGAAGCCCAGGAGACATTGAAACTCATCTATGCATCTTTGGCGAAGCTGCCTCAAAATGTCCGCCAGGCATTTATTCTCAATCGCGCCAAAGGTATGACTTATCCTGCAATTGCTAAACAAATGGGTGTGTCGGTAAGTAGCGTAGAAAAATATATTCTTGAATCCCTTAAGCATTTGCGCAGGGTGGTGGAGAAGAGTGAACAATAGATCGTTGCAAATTACCTTGGGGGCTTTGATGTTTTAAACGTCCAAGCTGTGGATAAATACTAATAACTTAGGGAAATTACGCGTAATCCGCGTATAGAGAGTCGATGGAAATGGGGAAAATTAACGATAAAATGGTCAATCAGGCTTTCGCCTGGGTGGCACGCTTGCGCTCAGAATCTGTTACCGAGGCCGATCTTGCTGGCTTTGCCGACTGGCTGGATGAGTCTAAAGGCCATCAACAGGCATGGGATAGCGCCATGGAAACCTGGGAGACATTAGGGGTTATTTCCCATCTTCCGGTTGATCAGCTATTGGCAGATGACAGTCAGCCTCCACAGAAGGGGTCGTTGCTAAGACACCTGTTTAGCGGATTTTGGAAGCCATTAGCGACATTGAGTGCGACGGCCCTGGTTGCAGTAAGCCTGTTTATGATGGAGCAACAGGACCGACAGCATTATTATGCAGATGTCGGTGACTATCAGCAGATAACGTTACAAGATGGCAGCATCATTGAGCTCAATACCGACAGTGCTATTGCTGTTTCGCTAAGTGAAAGTGGTCGCGATATAGAGCTTTTGAAAGGCGAGGCTTTCTTTACAGTGGCGCCGGATAAAACCAAACCCTTTGTCGTCACTGTGGGTGAAGCCAGAGTACAGGCACTGGGCACCGCATTTAACATTTACCGGCAGTCTGAAAAGCAGTCAATGGTCAGTGTTGTCGAAGGGGTTGTAAGAGTGTCCGAAGCCTCAGGCTCATCAGTTGCGGCCCCTGAATCGAAGATGTTACTGGCCAATGATGTCGTCTTGGTTGATGAGACCATTGGATTATCTGAGCTGCAAGCCGTCAATCTAGAACAGATGACTGCTTGGCGCAGCGGTCAGGTTCTATTTGATAAAGCCTCAGTCGCCGACGCTGTAGCCATTCTTAATCGTTATCTAGAGCGCAAGATAGTAGTTGCAGCCAGCGCATCCTCCAATCACAGAATTTCTGGTATTTTTTCTATCCGTGAGCGGCGCGAAACACTCAATGCTGTGGCCCAGGCTTTTGATCTTACTCTAGTACTTGAGGATGATAATTGGTTGTTGTCTCAGTCCATTCCATAATGCTTTAATAGGCCGCACATGATTGAAAAGCTGCCTGCAGCTAGGCGTTTATGGATTCAGGAAAGGACTCAGGAAACTGTCCGACAAAATCTTCCAAGACTGGTTGTCCTTTCTGGCTGCGGTTAGCGGCTCTATTTTTTCTCCTAAACTTTATTCCTCAGGCACGCGCCATAGTCACTGATGTCTACTCGGTAGACATAAAATCCAGCAGCTTACATCAAGCATTAATTGCCCTGGGCGAGCAGACGCAGGCCTCAATAATTTTTCCTTCGACTGTTGCTGACGATCTCAGCAGTATCCATATTCAGGGCGACTTCAGTGTGTTGCAGGTACTACAGCAGCTGATCGCTGGCCGGGATATGGAATATAGAGTGGTGGGCCCGCAAACACTGGTGGTATTGCCGCGCTGTCATGCAGCCAGAGACTGTCCCTCAATCACAGATCAGCTGGCATTATCAGGGCAGCAGTATCCTATGATTGAAGAACTATTTATTCGTGGTCGACCAGTGACTGGCTCGCGCTTCAAGCAGCTAGATGCCAATGCATTTACGCCCGTTGAGATTATCACAGCGGCAGAAATTCGGTTGACAGGTGCCCAAACGATGGCTGAACTAATGCGTTTGCTGCCAGAGGTCTCTGGTAATTCCACCAGCACTGCCGTAAGTAATGGTGGCAATGGCAACGCTAGCGTAACGTTGCGTGGCTTGCCTGCAAGCAACACCCTGGTGTTAATTAATGGCCAACGCACGGCACCCAATGGGCTCGATGGAAGCTCAGTGGATTTATACAGTATCCCACTGGCAGCAGTTAATCGGATTGAAATTCTTAAGGATAGCGGATCTTCCCTTTACGGCTCCGATGCCATCGCCGGTGTCGTTAATGTGATAATGAAAAAACGTTTTGATGGCGCCCTTGTTAATGCTTTTTACGGGATGGCAAATAGAGGCGATAACGAAACTCGTCGCTATGACTTTATTGGCGGGTTTCATTTTGATCGACTTGGCCTCATGGTAGCCGCCTCGCACTATTCTCAAAATGGCATTGTTAGTCGTGATCGAGAAGGGCTATCTTCGGCCGATGGCCGATCGCGAGGGGGTATTGATCAGCGTTCAAGTGCCACAGGTAATGCGCGTATTAAAGTTGACGAGGATTTTTTGGTGCTGGCGGGGGATAACCTATCCGGGACATCCCTCGCAGATTTTCGCCAAGCGACCAGTGATGATCTATTCGATGCGCAGCAGTTCAGTTCATCGTTAATTCCCGCAGAGCGAAACGCAGTTTATATTGCTGGCGAGTTTAAAAATCTGGGTTCTCTGGACGCGGCCTTTGACCTAACCTATGTCGATAGCAGCACATTGACTACCTTTGCTCCGGCTCCCGTCTTTACCGCGTTCGGCAATACACCGATAAGTATTTCCAGCAGTAATCGCTACAACCCATTTGGCCAAAACCTATCGGATGTTCGAATTCGTTTATTGGGTCTGGGTCCGCGATTACAGAGTAACGATGCCCAAACCTGGCGTGCCAATGGACGATTAATGGGCAATCTGCGCGAAGGCGAATGGCAGCTGAGTGTTAATTGGAGTCAAAACGATACACAGGAATATTGGCAGAATTTGGTCAATCTAAACAACATAGCCCGCGGGCTGGGGGATGATGCTAGTTGCTTAGAAGACTGCGTCCCTATCAATTTTTTTGCTCCGGCAGCCTCGATGGCTGAAGACCAGTTGGACTTTATTAGGGCAGGCGCAATAAATCACGGACAGTCGGAGCTGATGTCAGTTAATCTCGACTTCTCACAGTTGGTGGATATATTGCCTGCTGGTGAAGTAGAGTTTGCATCGGGCTTAGAGTTTCGTCATGAGCGGTTACATACAGAAGCTGACCCACTGTTGGCAAGCAATCAACTTGTTGGCGGTGACTTTGCCAGTAGCAATGGAAGCCGTGACAGCACTGAACTTTACCTTGAATCATTATTGCCGCTAGCAAAGGGCGCCCGGGGTATTTACAGTCTTGAGGCTAATGCCTCTTTTCGCATGACCCATTCAAATAATTTTGGTCTTCGCGCCAACCCCAAATTGGCACTGCGCTATCGTCCCGTTGCGGATCTTATGTTGCGGGCCAGTATATCGACTGGTTTTCGGTCGCCGTCGCTATCTGAGTTGTATCAAGCTAACAGTCAGAGCCAGGGATTTTTTATCGACCCCTGTGCTGTGGCAGCCAGCCTCGATAATCTGCCTGGTTGTCGGATAGCTACGGACCCTCTACGTCACCAGTTTATTCGAATCACCGGCGGTAATAAAAATTTGCGTCCTGAAAAATCCCAAAACCTCTCCGTCGGGTTTATTTTCACCCCCGCTGGATTAGAAAACTTCACCCTGGGGTTGGATTTTTACAGCATTCAAGTCGACCAGGTTATTGGCACTAGTGGGCAGTTTTTTGTTGATCAAAATGCGCAGTTCGGGTTGTTCTCCAATCGGGTAAAACGCAGTGATTCTGGCGAGTTACTGGCTGTGGTTGCCAGCAATGAGAATCTTGGTTCAAGAGAAATCCAGGGCATTGATGTCGATATGTCCTGGCGGCTATTTATTGCGAAATGGGGAACCCTGGGTGTTAACCTTGGCGGTGCCTATATTCAATCCTACAAATTTCAACTTGATGCTGACAGCGTTACGGTAGACCTTGCAGGCACATTTAAAGATGCGGCAGCCGAAGGCAGCGGCTCTATTCCCCGGTGGAAATCGAATGTTAATCTATTTTGGCAATTCGGTCGCTGGGAGCTTGGTGTATCGTCGTCTCACGTATCCGGGGTTACTGAGCAAATTCCCACGCAGAGCCGATCCCGAGATGCGGGTGCTTGGTCGCGGGAAGATATGCAGCTGAGCTATCATTTTAATGCGGGTCAATCGCTGGTCACTCTGGGGATTGAAAATGTGCTGGATGAGCAGCCGCCATTTTTAGGTTCAGCGCTAAATGATAATTTTGATGTTAGAAGCCAGGATTTAAGCGGACGATATCTGTATGCGAGATTAAGCCACCGCCTTTAACGAAGCAGTTAAAGGCTGTAGGCGTTTTTAGTCAGGCTAATTAGTTTTGCGGGATGGTCCGGGCATCGAATCATTGTTGACTCGATGCCGCAGTTGGAATTACTCGTCAGTCGATAATGAAATATCGTAGACGCCAGCTTCACGAGCCTGGTCAGATATCTTCACAAACATCTCAGTTCTTGATTTAGGGTGAGAGCTAATGACAACTTTGGCCTCGGGCTTCTCGGCATGCATTCTTTCAACATTGGCACGCACGGCGCGGATATCAATACGTCGGCCTTCAAGGGTCAGCTCATTGCTCTCCGAAATGCGGAACACGATATTAGTGTTCTCAGAGTCTGGTGGCGGCTGATCTGACGTTGGTGGGCGATTAACGCTAATACCGGATTCGTTGACGAATGAAGCGGTCACAATAAAGAAAATTAGCATGATAAATACAACATCCAGCATGGGAGTCATATCGATTTGCGATTCGTCTTCCTCTTTACGTCTTTTACCTAGCGCCATGTTAAGCCGTACCCTAATCAAAACAAGTCATTCAATGGAGCAGGCATTCTACTGATTTTTTAACAAAATACCAGTGGCCCTACCCCTTAGTGTCGCTTGGCAATATGTTACTCTCCTAGCTCGTAAACTAGTGTGCCAGAAATGATGCCTTTTGAACAAACAAAACCTCAACAAATGAGTCTTTTATGCCTGAATTACCTGAAGTAGAGACTACTTTGCGGGGTATAGAACCGTGGATATCTGGACAGATCATTGATTTGGTGACCGTGCGCCAGGGTTCTTTGCGCTGGCCAGTGACTCAAGGCATGGCAGAAACAGTGCAGGGGCAGACTATTCTCGCAGTGAAGCGGCGTGCCAAATACCTGATTATGCAGCTTGAGTATGGGTCGATGCTGATACATCTAGGTATGAGCGGCAGTTTGCGCCTGACCGATTCTACTGTTGAGTGGCGCAAACATGACCACATAGAAATGCGGCTGAGTAATGGCTCAATCCTAAGATATCATGATCCACGACGCTTTGGCTGTTGGCTCTGGTCTGACGGTGATCACAGCCAGCTCGCCAAGCTTGGGCCAGAGCCCCTATCTGACGCATTTGATTGCGAGCGACTTTTTCAGTTTTCGCGCAAGCGCAAGATGGCAGTGAAGCCCTATATTATGGATAACAATGTGGTCGTTGGTGTGGGTAATATCTATGCGTCCGAAGCGCTTTTTCGGAGCGGAATCAGACCAGATCGTGCTGCAGGGCGTATTTCTCGGCAGCGCTACCAGGTGCTAACGGGACATATCAAAGCGGTGCTGGCGGCGGCTATAGAGCAGGGTGGTACTACATTACGCGATTTTGTTAACGGCAATGGGGAGCCGGGCTATTTCCAGCAAACATTAGATGTCTATGGCCGGGGAGGTCAGGCCTGTAACCAATGTGGTGGCCTGTTAAAAGAGATCAAACTGGGCCAGCGCAGCTCGGTTTTCTGTCCGAGCTGCCAACGGTAAATCTGAGGATCAGTGTTGCTGAAATTTCTTCAGTAACGCCTCGGCAACATTAGCCGGTACGAACTTCGATACGTCGCCATCCAAAGACGATATTTCTCGTACCAGTGAAGATGAAATATAGGAGAAACGCTCGGCTGGCGTGAGAAAAATACTTTCAACATCAGGTGCCAGAGCGCGATTCATATTGGCTAGCTGAAATTCATACTCGAAATCAGATACCGCGCGCAGACCACGCATAATGGCATCAGCCTTACAGTCCTTAACAAAGTGAACCAGTAGATAATCAAAACCAATAATTTCTACATTAGGCAAATGGGACAGTGCTTCGGTGGCTAATTCAATGCGCTCATCAATGCTAAACAAAGGACCTTTGCGCTGGCTGCTGGCGATGCCAATAACAATTTTGTCGAACAGTTTAGAGGCCCGCTCGACAAGATCAATATGACCGTTGGTAATGGGGTCAAAGGTGCCGGGGTAGACAATAGTCTTCATACACGGGGTCCTTAGGTGGTGAGTAAATAGGCGCGCATAGTACTTAAATTATAGCGTCGGCTCAATACGCGAGTAGAGGCAGTAGCGTACCTCACCGCTAACCTTTTCGCGTAACAACTGCCAATTTTCTGGTGCGATAAAACTGTTGTCCGAGGCCGCCATTTCACAGTAGATCAGGGCTTCATCGGCTAACCAGCAGGCATTGTTCAGTAGGGCACAGGTCTTACTCGCGAGTCCCGCAGAAAAAGGTGGGTCAACAAATGCTAAATTGTAGGGTTTCGGCGGCGCACCTTGCTGCAAATACTGAATGCAGTCAGTGTGGACAATATCCAAACCTTCCGCCTGCAGCAGCGTGGCATTTTCACGCAGTTGCCTGACAGCTACTGTGTGCTGCTCGAGCGACGTACATTGCGCGGCACCTCGAGAAAGCGCCTCAAAAGACAGTGCACCGGATCCAGCAAACAGATCAATGCAGCGAGCGCCATCAATATTCGTCGTTAGCCAGTTAAACGCGGTCTCGCGAATTCTATCTCCGGTCGGACGCAGGCCATCTGCAAGCTGAAAGGTAATAACGCGACTGCGCCATTTGCCAGCAATGATTCTCAGCCTGTGGTCTGTTGGCCCTTGGGTTTGTTTCCTCGGCAAATAGATGCTCCTTGAGGGTTACTTTTAAGCACTTTTTTCGATGTAAATGGTAGGATACACTAGATTTTAATAACCGTAGTACATGAGCCTCAATGGATTCTCAGCCAACCGATACCCCACAAGCCGATATCAAGAAAAAATCCTTTATGGATAGGTTTCGCCGCAGCCCCGGCCCTGCTGAAACTCCAAACGCGGAACCGGCTGCAACAGGCAGTGAAAAGCTGAGTTTTACCCAGCGTATGCGCAAGGCGCTATCTCGCACTGGAGAAGGTCTTGGCAGTTTGTTTTTGGGCGGCAAAACCATTGATGAAGGACTGCTTGAAGAGCTCGAAACATTGCTGTTAATGGCAGATGTGGGCATTGAAGCGACCGGCAAGATACTTGCGCAGCTAACCGAGCGGCTAAATCGTAAAGAACTTAAAGACAGTATCGCCTTGCAGTCTGCACTGCATGAAATACTGCTTGCCAGACTCGCGCCCTGCGAACAGGCCATGGTGATGGAAACACAGACAGCCCCCTACGTGATATTAGTCATTGGGGTTAATGGTGTCGGCAAAACCACCACTATAGGTAAACTTGCCAATCGTTTGCAGCAGCAGGGTAAGTCGGTGCTGTTGGCTGCCGGTGATACCTTTAGAGCGGCAGCAGTCGAACAGTTGCAGGTTTGGGGTCAGCGCAATCAGATACCAGTAGTTGCTCAACACACAGGCGCAGACAGTGCCTCCGTCATCTTTGATGGCATTCAGGCTGCCAGATCGAGGGGTGTTGAGGTCGTTATTGCCGATACTGCCGGAAGATTGCACAACAAAAGCAATTTGATGGAAGAGCTCAAAAAAGTAAAACGCGTTGCTGGCAAAGCCGATGAAAGTGCGCCCCATGAGGTGTTGCTGGTTTTGGATGCTGGCACCGGCCAGAACGCCGTATCGCAGATGGCCGAATTTACTCAGGTGGTTGGCGTTACTGGTATCGTCTTAACTAAGTTAGATGGCACTGCCAAGGGCGGCGTTATTTTCGCCTTGGCAGATAAGTTTTCAGTGCCGATTCGGTACATAGGTGTAGGAGAGGGTCAGGACGATTTACAGCCCTTTGTTGCCAGTGACTTTGTCGATGCGTTATTGAGCGCAGGTATGAGCGACAATGCTGAATAACCAAGAGGCGGCCAAGGCGTGATTCACTTTGATAATCTCAGTAAGCGCTATCCGGGTGGTTTTGAGGCTCTGCGCAATGTCAGCTTCAAGATGGATGCAGGAGAGATGGCCTTCCTAACGGGTCATTCCGGCGCTGGCAAAAGTACATTATTGAAGCTATTGATGTTGATGGAGCGGCCTACATCGGGAAATCTGCTAATCAACGGTAAAAACCTCAATCGCCTTTCAAACTCTCAGATTCCTATGTATCGCCGCCAGGTGGGGGTGGTTTTTCAAAATCACCAGTTGCTGTTGGATCGCACCGTTTTTGACAATGTGGCCCTACCTTTGCAGGTCTCAGGTTATCCGGCCAGCGAGGTCGGCCGTCGTGTGCGCGCCGCATTGGATGGCGTTGGTCTGCTAGATAAAGAGCAGCAAAAACCTATGGCCCTGTCCGGTGGAGAGCAACAGCGCGTAGGTATTGCCAGGGCGGTGGTACACAAGCCACGCATTTTGCTGGCTGATGAGCCCACGGGTAACCTTGATCCAGAGTTATCTACTGAGATTATGGCGCTGTTCCGTCGCTTTCAAAGCGTTGGTGTCACCGTGTTGATCGCCACTCATGATATTAGCTTGATCAATCGTATGCAGCTGCGCATTATGCGTCTCGAAGGTGGTGAGCTCACTGATGATGGGGGCGGTTATGGCGGCTACTGATAATAACCGCGATGCTAGTCAGCGCGGCGCAAGCGGGCAAAAACTCCGATTTTCGGACCGCTGGCGTGGCTATAAAGCACATCACCGTACAACCTTGCGCACCAGTTTTAATAAAATGCTGCACGAGCCATTGCAGACAATACTGACGGTCATGGTGATCGCTATTGCTCTGATGCTCCCTGCCGCACTGTATTTAACCGTCGACAACATGCAGCAGCTGGGCAGTAATGTTGAGTCTTCGGCGCAGATCACCGTCTTTGTGGAAAAAGCGGCAAAAAAGGAGGCTATACAAGGCCTTGAAAAACAGCTTACAGCGATGTCTACCGTCGCTAACGTCGAATATATTTCAGCGCAGCAGGCGCTATTAGAGTTCAAGGCCCTCTCTGGCTTTGGTTCTGCCCTGCGTTACCTCGAAGACAATCCGTTGCCTGCACTATTTTTAGTGCAGCCCCGTATACAGGGAGAGATTAATTTAGCTGAGACCAAAAAGCTTGTTGATACTATTGATGCGCTGCCTGAGGTTGACGATGTGCAGATTGATATGGCCTGGCTACAACGACTGCATTCATTAATCGAAATGGGGCATAAAATGGTGTTGGCTCTGGGTATCACGCTGGGTATAGGGGTGCTGCTTGTGATCGGAAACACGATTCGCCTGGCGATTGAAAGTCGTCGTGACGAGATTATAGTGGTTAAGCTTGTGGGCGGCACCAACGCCTACGTGCGAAGACCCTTTCTTTACACAGGCTTGCTGCTGGGGCTATTTGGGGCCCTGATAGCCTCAATTATGCTGTTTAGTTGCCTGTTGTGGATGAGTAGCTCGATTGAAAATCTGGCTAGCCTCTATCAAAGCCAATATCGGCTGGAGGGTCTGGGTGTTGTAGGCTTTTTCACGCTGATGCTTTTGGGCGCTGCGTTTGGCTTGGGTGGTGCATGGATTGCGGTAAGCAGGCACTTGCGAGATATAGAGCCAAGATAATTTGCCGCGCTTTTTACGTAACCTACCGGGAACTACCAGAGCCTCTACAGAGTCTAGTAACCAGAAGTTGTTTAATGCTAAAATTACCGACCCACGATTAAAGAGTAAAAAATGAACACAGCCCTTCAAACTATGGACTGGATGACACCAGGCGCTAACTTGAATGCTTATATTCAGGGTACAGCCACGGTGCCTATTTTATCTATTGAAGAAGAGAAATCATTAGGTGAAGCTCTGTATTACGAGGAAGATCTCGATGCAGCCCGTCGCCTCGTAATGTCTCATCTGCGTTTTGTTGTGCATATTGCTCGCTCTTACAGCGGTTATGGGCTGCCTCTGGCGGATCTAATTCAAGAGGGCAATGTAGGCCTGATGAAGGCGGTGCGACGCTTTAACCCAGAAAAAGGCGTTCGCGTAGTCTCCTTTGCCGTGCATTGGATCAAAGCAGAAATACATGAATTTATTCTCCGTAACTGGCGGATTGTTAAAGTCGCGACGACCAAAGCGCAACGTAAGTTATTCTTTAATCTGCGCAGCGCGAAAAAAGAATTACAGTGGCTGACGGCCGATGAAGCGAAAGCGGTTGCTGATGATTTAGGTGTTGAACTCAAAGATGTCAAGGAAATGGAGATGCGTCTCTATGCCCGAGATGCCGCTTTTGACGCGCCGGCAGACGAAGATGAAGATAACGTTCAGTATGCACCTGTGTTCTATCTCAATGATCAGAGTGCAGACCCTGCAGAGCAGGTCGAAAAAGATGACTACGAAGGTGACAACAACTATCGCCTTGCCGAAGCAGTTAAAAGCCTAGATGAGCGCAGTCAGGATATTTTGCAGCGCCGGTGGTTAGATGACCAAAAAGCCACATTGCATCAGCTTGCTGATCAATACGGTGTCTCGGCAGAGCGCATTCGTCAGCTAGAAAAAAATGCTATGAAAAAAGTCCGCGTCTTAATGGAAGCCTGATTAACTAACCGAATTTAATAAGCCGCGTGTCAAACGCGGCTTTTTTATTGCTATGAATAAAACAGCTTGGCTAAAAATTGTCGCCCTCAGTGGCGCGCTATCTGTCGCCATGGGTGCCTTTGCTGCCCATGGCCTGGATGGCAGTCTATCGCCTAGGCTAATGGATACATTTCGCACCGCCGTGCTCTATCAATTTCTTCACAGCCTTGCGCTTCTGGGCATCATTTGTCTGCCCGAGCAGCTAGTGTACCGAGACAGACAGATGTGGGTGGCCAGAGGCTTTCTCGTTGGCATTATTCTGTTTTCCGGGTCCCTATATGCATTGGTATTTACTGGCATTAGTGCGCTGGGTATCATCACGCCAATCGGCGGCACAGCCTTTATTTTCGGCTGGAGCATTCTTTTGTTCTCGGTAAAACCTCAGGTTCAAGACTAAACCATGGATATAAGACCGGAATATCGCAAGAAATCAATTCGCAGCTATGTTGTGCGCGCCGGACGTATGACTGATGGCCAGCGCAATGCCTTTGAAAACAGCTGGGCGACCTATGGTTTGAAACTGGCAGATGGAGCCATTGATACGGACGCAGTATTTGGTCGCATGGGCCCCAAGGTGTTGGAAATTGGCTTTGGCATGGGCGACTCGCTACTGCAAATGGCCATCGCTGAGCCAGCAACCGATTTTATTGGTATCGAAGTCCATCCTCCGGGCGTTGGTACGATTATGAATGCCGCGCAGTCAGAGGGCGTATCGAACCTGCGAGTTTATTTGGCGGATGCCAATGATGTGCTTGAGGAATGTTTTGCTGCCCAGAGTATTGATCGTCTGCAGCTTTATTTCCCCGATCCCTGGCATAAGAAAAAACACAACAAACGACGCATTGTACAGCCGCAATTTATTCAGCTAGTACGACAAAAATTACGCCCCGGTGGCGTTCTGCACATGGCTACCGATTGGCAGCACTACGCAGAACAGATGTTGGAAACCCTCGACGAAGCTGAGGGGTTTGAAAATACTGCTGGCGTTGGCCAGTACTCACCAAGGCCAGATTATCGGCCCATCACCAAGTTTGAAAAACGCGGTGAGCGACTGGGGCATGGTGTCTGGGATCTGCTGTATAAAAAGCTAGATTAGCTGCACAAGGCCTTGGAAATGGCCTAAACTACCGACTACTAAGGCTCCTTAAAAGTGTCTTTAAGTTATTAAACCTCGTAAACATACAAAGGAAGACCAATGAAAGCATTGAAACTTTTGCCTCTGGCTGCGCTACTGGCGTTGGGCGCGTGCGACGAGCTCAAGCAACAAGACGTAGCTCTGGAAACTCAGGCACAAAAAATAAGTTATCTACTGGGCATGGACAATGGCAAAAACATTCAGTCTGTGGGTATCGAGATTGATGCCGCCGCTTTCCAGCAGGGTTTTGACGCAGGTATAGCAGGTACAGAGCCTTTGTTGAGTGAAGAGCAGATTGCTGAGACGATCCAAGCCTTTGAAGCCGAGATGCTGGCCAAGCGTGAAGAAATGCAAAAGGCAGAACAGCAATCCACAGCACTTCAGGCTGAGGGTAATGCCATCGCCGGCTCAGAGTTCTTGGCTGCCAATGGTGCCAAAGAAGGCGTTACAACCACAGAGTCTGGTCTGCAATACAAAGTTTTGACTGCGGGAACCGGCGTAAAACCAAATGCATCCAGCACAGTTGAAGTTCACTATGCAGGTAGACTATTGGATGGCACCGAATTTGACAGCTCATTTAAACGAGGTGTACCGGCTCAATTTGGCGTAACTCAGGTTATTGCTGGCTGGACTGAGGCGTTACAGCTAATGCCCGAAGGATCGAAGTGGGAGCTGTATATCCCTGCTGAGCTGGCCTATGGTCCAGGTGGTACTGGTCCCATTGGTCCAAACTCAACACTGATTTTTGAAGTTGAGCTACTACAGGCCAATATTAGTACCGACGAGGGCTAAGCCAACGGCGTAGAGTAGGGATTAAAAGTCACCGCTCATTAAAAAGCCCCGATTAATCGGGGCTTTTTTGTGCAGTTTGTTCTAGTTTGAAACAAGTTGCCCGCCGCTGCTGCCTGGCAGGTTTATGCAGAGTCAGACTGGGCCTCTTGGGCCGGCATAAGTTGCGCCAAGTGCGCGTTATGCAGCACCTCAATCATCTTATCTTCTGACTCAAAGCGCTGCGCGAGGGTTTCGCCGATAACCGAAAGATCGGTGCTCAATGTTTCCAGATCATCGGTGGCTAGATACTTATCGTTAAAATCCAATAGCTCCTCAGTAGAGGGCTGAATTTTTTCCATAAGCTCGGCACCCTGCCGCAGGCCGTCTTTGTTGCTAAAGGCCTTGCCTTCACCGGCTAACTGCTCAAATACTTCAAAGTGGCCCACTGATACATAATCGACCATCACTTCACAGAAGCGCTGAAGCTTGGTGCCATGATCATCATTGCTACCATCAAAGCTTTTTATTTCGCTTAGTTCGCAGTATTTCACCAGCATTTCACGGCGCTCTTCTAACCAGCGGTCAATGATGTCACTGACGCCACCCCAGTGCTGCTGTAATGTTTGACAATTTTCCAACATAACTACCTCTACTCGTCACTCCCTTGGTCCTTAAGTTTACATCTTTTTAACCCAGAGAAAAGCTATTCACGACTATTCAATAGAGAAATAATCCTACTAGATAGGGTAAGAATAACGACGTCCATATGCCGTTTAAACCCATGCCCAGTGTGGAAAAGGCGCCGCAGCGTGGGCTTTTCTCAAACGCTTTCGCGGTGCCAATCGCATGAGAGGCAACCCCCAGAATCAGGCCCTGCCAGCGTTCGTCAACAATTCCGATGCGCTTAAAAATACCATCGGCGATGACAATACCCACAATACCCGTCAATAAAACTACGACTGTGATGAGAGTTAGCAGGCCGCCGAGCTGCTGAGTGATACCCATAGCAATAGGCGTGGTCACAGATTTTGCAGCAATGGACAGCAACACTACATCGCTAGTGTTAAATAATACGGCCAGACTTAAGGCAAACACTGCCGCTACAAAGCCGCCAAAAAGTACGCTAATGGATACCGTACTCAGTAGCGCCGGGAGCTGACGTAGCTCTTTTGACAGGGGTATCGCGAGCGCAACAGTGGTCGGTCCCAGCAACCATGAAAGTATGCCATTAGCCTCATAGTACTGTTCGAAACCAATATCATTCAGGTACAGCAGACCGGCAATAATAGGCGTGCTTATCAGCAGTGGATGTAGAAAAGGGCTGCCGCCACTGCGACGATAACCCCAGAGGCCAATGGCAAAAGCTGCCAGGGACAGTCCCAGCATCCATGAGCTGGCAGTAAGTTGCTGCCACTGCTGCTGTAACAGCTCAATCATGCTTGACTACCCGCTTAATCAGCAGCGCCATACAAATAACCACGCCACTGGTACTCACAAGGATAAGCGTCAGAATTGCCGGAAACTGTTGGTATATGTCATGACTGAGGAAAAAGGCACCCACCGATATTGGGATAAACATCAGTGACAGGTTTTGAATAAGTAAACTGCTGGTTTTTTCGAGAAAGATCAGCGGCTGATCAGTGCAGCTTAGCGCCACCAGCAACAACAGCATGCCCAGAAGAGGGCCGGGAAGCGCCAGCCCGGTTAACCAGACGCCGAGTTCTCCCAGCCACTGAAAAGCTACCAGTACCAGCAGGGCGGCGACAAATTTCAGGCTTTGCGAAAGAATTGCATCAGTCCTATGGCGGCTAGCAGGATAAATGCCACAAGTACCCAGCCTGGCATACTGAGACCCAGCAGTTGCCATTGCACTTCGGCACAGTTGCCATCGCCGCGCAACAGCATACTAATAGCATCGGACGCAGAAAAAGCCTCGAAAAGATAATCAACAGGTGGCCCGCAGGCGGGCACCTTGTCTTCAGGGAGGCTCTGTAGCCACAGCTGTTTGACCGAGAAAAAGCTGCCAGCAAGGGCAGTAATCACGGATAGCCCCGCATAAACTCGTTGTCCCTGCTGTGCTGGATTGTGCAGCGCGGCGACGGCAAAGATAACGCCAACTGCGACTATAAAGACTCTCTGGGTAATACACAGATAGCAGGGCTCCAAGCCAAGATAATCTTGAAAATAGAATACCGCAATGGCAATAAGCCCAGCGCAGCCAAGGGCGACAGCAAGGTTGGTAATTCGATAACTTGGAAAAATCACAGACAGCTCCTGAATTTGATTGATCGGCGCGTTAGTTTAATTCAATTTCTTGCAATGTTGTGCTTACAAATACCTGCAGTCGCGGGTATAGCTGATGAAACTCGCTGCTGATAGCGGCCTGATGCTGCGCAACAATTGGTAGCGCGTTCTGCAGTGCCACCGGCTGACGGAAACGCGAACCGATGCGCTCCAGGATTAGCGGTAGATTATCTGCATTGCTGTAACTCTCTAACCAGCCTATTCTGGGTGCATGCTCAAGAAAATGTTGGGCCCTAGGAGGCAGTTGACCGCCATAGAGTGCAAGTTGTTGGTAAAATTCCTGGCAGAAAGCGTGCAGTGGTTGCTGGTAGTATTGGCGCCATTCGCGAGCCAGCAAATGATCGTAAATCACATCTGCAACTATGCCGGCATAACGGCGCATGGGTTTTTCAAAGCGCTGAAGAAAAACCTGAATCTCAGGTTGTTGATCGACAAAGGCATCTAACTTGCGATGGGCTGTGATACCAATTTCGATAGCGGCAGGCAGCTCACCAAAGAGCGGTCCGCGCACAAAGTCTCCTAATAAGCCCCCAACCCTGTATTCCGGATTAGAGCCAGCCAGAGCTATATGGGCAAGGTAGTTCATCAGTGGCTGGCAAGAAACTCATCGAAGGACTGATTATCGCTGGCTTCAATCTCGGCCTGACGCTGCACTGATTGCCGCGCCAACTGCTCATACTTAGCTATGGTCTCATCGCTGGGTGGTCGCTCGCGGAAATAGTCGCGTTGTTCGCAGGCTTTGCGCATAGCCATCGCATAATAGGTTTCATTGTTATCGGCCATCTCGCGCAGCATTGTCGCTGCCGGTGTCGAGCTGTCATCCTCGATACGCGCCTGCATATTGGTTAATGCTGCAGTATAGGCCTGCGTCTGGTTGGCATCGTCAAGAAGCTCAGCAACGGGTTGTAGTTCAGATAATAACGTGCGGCCCCAGTCACGCAGTCCGATCTCGCCATCATCGCGCAGTAAGGTTAATTCAGGGTCGCGGCCGTTATAAACCGTGCGACTGTTGTTGATTGGAATGCGTGCATATTCGTCATTGTTGGTTGCGGGGCTATCCTGAAGCAGGCAAAACATCAAAAAGGTATCCAGAAAGCGGATTGTTTCTTCATCAATACCAGCGACAGCCAGGGGATTTAAGTCCACGCAGCGCACTTCGATATATTCTACGCCACCTTGCTCAAGTGCATGCAGCGGCGTCTCGCCGGGAGTGGCAGTGCGCTTGGGTCTAATGGCGCTATAAAACTCGTTTTCAATCTGCAATAGATGCGTATTGAGTTGCTTATAGTTGCCCTCGGCATCCTTGAGGCCGATGCTGTCATAGGCCGGGTAGGGCTGATCTAGCGCTTGGCGCAATGTCGCTATGTATTGATCAATACTGTTGTAGCACACTACTAATGAGCTCTGAGCATCACTTTGATAGCCGAGATCGCCCATGCGCAGCGACGTTGCGTAAGGTGTATGCATACTATGGCTGTCTTCGCCGAAGGGGACTAGCTGATGTTGACGTCCGCGGACAAAGCTCTTGCATACGGCAGGGGCAGATCCGAACAGATATAGTAGCAGCCAGGAGTAGCGGCGAAAGTTACGAATCAAGGCAAAGTAACCAGCCGTTTTAAAGTCTTGTAGGCTATCGCTATTGCCACTATCCGCCTGCAATTCACGCCATAACGCTTCTGGCACTGAAAAATTGTAATGAATCCCGGCAATGGTTTGCATCAATCGACCATAACGATTGCCAAGGCCAACGCGGTACACAGCTTTCATAGTGCCTATATTAGAGCTGCCATACTCGGCGATCGGGATACTGCTGTCGCCCCCCAGCTGACATGGCATGCTACTAACCCAGAGCAGTTCGTCGCCAATGTGCTGATAGGTGAAGCGATGAATTTCATCTAACTCGTTGAGCACCTGGGCAATCGAGGAAGAGGGGGCCGTGATAAATTCAAGTAATGCCTCAGAAAAATCTGTGGTAATTGACGGGTGGGTCAGGGTTGAACCAAGCGCTCGCGGGTGCGGGGTTGTCGCCAGTTTACCGTTGCTTTGGACACGCAGGCTCTCTTTTTCAATTCCCCGAGTAATACCGGTCAGCAATGGTGCTTTATCGAGGCCGCTAAGCAGAGCCAGCTTGGTCGCCAGTGGCAGCATGATATGCGTTCAGGCCGCGTTGGACTGAGCGGCATTTGCCGCGATTTTTTCATTGGCAATAAGTATGGGGCGACCCTTGGGGTCTGACTCACATTCAACAATGGAAACCCGCAGGCTGATGTCTTTGGCATTCATCTCAATAAGCTGATTGAGCGCTATATCTCTATGCGGGCTATGGAATACAGAGTCCCGATGCGGCTCGGAGCTCCATTCAAAATTTTTGTTAAGAACAAGATTGTTCTGTGTTTTTAAAATATAAACTTTCATGCCAATCCCGTGACAGCCACATTGATTTCCGGCACAGTGTAACCTATACCTTGGACTTATAAAAAGGGAAATCATATGCGTAAAACAGCACTAATTCCGATTGCCCATGGCAGTGAAGAAATCGAAGCGGTTACCGTGATCGATGTACTACGCAGAGCGGATGTTGATGTCACGATCGCCAGCATTAGTGAGTTTGGTGGCCTGCAAATTAATGGATCACATGGTATCCAGATCATTGCCGATCGCAGCATTGATGACTGTGCAAAAATGGATTTTGATCTTGTCGCAATACCGGGCGGCCTGCCTGGAGCAGAGCATCTTGCCGCGAGTAACGTATTGGATACAATCCTGCGCAAGCAGGCAGCAGACGGCAAGCTCTATGGGGCAATTTGTGCAGCGCCTCAACTCGTGCTGGCTAGCAAGGGCTTGCTGGACAACAAAATGGCTACTGGCCACCCTATGTTTCAGTTGCTGCCAGAAGCCAGAGAAGTGGACGGTAAATCGCGCGTGGTTGTCGATGGCAATTGCATCACCAGCCAGGGCCCAGGTACGGCAATGGATTTTGCGCTGGAGCTGGTTGAGCAGCTGTGCGGCGTCGTAAAGCGCGAAGAGGTCAGCTCAGGGTTGGTACTAACAACATCGGCAACGACTTATTACTAGCGTCTTTTTCTAGATGTTACTGTCGAGCTGAGGTGCCGCTGTAAATCTGGCCTTGAGATTGGCGCCAGCCAGATAGAGGCAGGGAACAAAAACTAGCGTAACCGTAGTCGCGAACAACACGCCAAACGCCAGAGAGGACACCATTGGAATTAAGAATTTTGCCTGCATGCTGGTCTCCAGCAAAATGGGCACCAAGCCAATAAAGGTTGTAATTGAGGTCAGAATAATTGGCCTAAAGCGCTCATGGCCCCCGCGTATAAGGGCTTCTTTGACATCATAACCCTCCTCACGCAGCTGGGTAATTCGATCGATTAATACCAGATTATCATTGACCACTACCCCACTTACCGCAAGCACTCCCAGCAGTGATAGGACACTGAAATCCAGCCCCATCAACAGGTGGCCAAAAATTGCCCCCATAATGCCAAAGGGTACCGCAGACAGTACTCCAAGGGGTTTGAGGTAGGACTTAAACTCAACGGCCATCAGCATATAAATAACCGCCAGCGCCAGCGTAAACAGCTTGATTGACGAGCTGTAGAAATCTTCCTGGTCGGCGAGTTCGGCATCCTTGTCAAGGCTGACCTCGGGAAACTTGAGCGCTATTTCGGCGGCAACGTCGCCATAAATAATCTCGGCGATCTCATTGATGGTAATAGTCCCCAGCACTGGTTGTGCTGTTACCTTTACGCTGCGCTCACGGTCGCGGCGATTGATTCTACTGTAGCCCGGCACGTACTCCGCTTTCGCGACTGAGTAAAATGGAATCTCGGTGCCATTGGCGGTGCGGATACGCAGATCGTCAAGGGTATCTACCTGAGCGCGATCATCTTGGGGGTAGCGCACCATTACCCGAACATCGTCCCGCCCTCTGGGAATACGCTGCGCCTCGGCACCATAAAACCCCTGGCGTACCTGCCGTGCAACGTCCGACAGACCAATACCTAGGTTGTCCGCATTGGCGCGCAGGCTAATATCGATATCAGATCGGCCAGAATGAATATTGTCACGGATATTCGTGGCGCCAGGTACCTGGCTCAGCTGTTGTTTTACATAGGCCGTCGCAGCCTGTAACTGCTCTATGTTTGCCGAAGAGAGCAGCACCGAGAAGCGTCCCGAGCTTGAGCGTGACAGGGAGGCCTCTGTTTCAAAGCTCTTCGCCTCTGGCAGTTTACCCACATGATATTGCCAGCGCTGGGCGACCAACTGCGGGTCCACCTTGCCGCTGTACTCTGGACTTATCTCTAAAATTAAGCGCAGGTGATCGCCCCATAAAAAGGACAGCTGGTTTTTAGTCAGGCTGGCACTGTCTATTTGCGCTGCAAGAAGAGGATCATCAGGCAGCATGGCGACCGCTTTTTCGGCGCGCTTAATAATCTCCAGCTTGCTGGCTTTAGAATAGCCGTCTGGCATATTGATTTTCATCTGAATAATGTCGGAGCCCACCGCGGGCATGAAACGTTGCTTGATATAGCCGGAACCGACGAGCGTGATGGAAAGGGCAAAGGCAAGGGTAAATCCGATCAGGGTCAGGTAGCGCCAATCCAGAGCTTTAACCAACAGCGGCTGATAGTTGTTCTTGGCAACTTGCATCAGGCCAGAGGCAAACCATTGCCGCAGACGATAGAACTTAATGCCCCATTTTGATGTAGGCTCTTTTTCTGGTTTCATCTGTGCCAAGTGAGATGGGAGTATCAGCAGCGACTCAATCAGAGAGAAGCTTAATGCGACAATAGTCACCGCTGGAATAGCCCAGAGCATTTTTGGCCAGATGCCAGGTAAAAACAGCATCGGTAAAAACACAATCATGGTGCTTACCACGGCGAGAATTACCGGCTTGGCAACGGCTTGAGCGCCGAGCTGGGCTGCAGCACCGCGATCATAGCCCTCCTGCTGATGGCGGTAGATACTCTCACCCACCACAATGGCATCGTCGACGATAATCCCCAGAATCAGCAAGAATGAAAACATCGACAACATATTTAACGTGAGACCCATACTGGGTAGAATCCACAGCGCGCCCATATAGGCAATGGCAATGCCCAGCGCTACCCAGAAGGCCAGCTGTGGGCGCAAAAACAACATAAGCACGACAAATACCAACACCAATCCACCAAAGGCATTGGTCGACAATAGTTCGAGGCGACCGGAAAACATGGTTGAAAAATCTGCCCAGGTGGCAATGCCCAGTTCTGCCGGTAAATAGTCAATCTCTTCTGCTATATAGCGTTTAACGGCACCTGTAGTGGCCATTACATCAGGTTCATTGCCAACACTAATCCCGAGAAAAACTGCCGGCTGGCCATTGAAGCGCACCATCGTATTGCGCTCTTCAAAGGTGTCTTTAATTGTTGCCACATCAGAAATCTTAATCTCAGCCCCGTCGGCGCGGCTACTAATCGAAATATTATTGAAGTCATCTTCAAAGTAGGCTTGACCACGGGTTTGAATCTGAATATCACCTGTGGCTGCACGAATAGTGCCTGCGGGCAAGTTAAGTGAAGATCGGCGAATGCCATTGACCACATCAGTAAACGAGATGCCGTAGCGTCGCAGAGCCACTTCCGATAGTTCGATATCAATCTGCGCGTCGCGTACACCGTGCAGCTCTGCGTGATCCACCTCGGGTAAGGCCGCCAAGTCATCTCTAATTCGTTCGCCGTACTCCTTGAGTACGGACTCATCAGCATCCCCAAAAAGAGCCACACGAATCACTTCCTCGCGTAAAATCTGCTCCATCACTACTGGGCGCTCCGCATCGGCAGGGAAGGTGGTCACAGAATCGACGCGACTTTTAATGTCATTGAGCATCTTGTTCATATCATACCCGGTAGCCACTTCCACCGTTACCCTGCCTCGGCTCTGTCGCGCCTCGGAGGTAATATGCTTGATGCCATCGAGGTTGTAGATGGCCTCTTCAATACGAATAACAATTTGTTCTTCAACTTCTCTCGGCCCGGCTCCTGGGTAGGGCATATTGATATCGATATAGTTGACCGGTATCGCCGGGAAAACTTCTTTACCAATGCTGGATGCGCCCATTACACCACTGATCAAAATCAGCACCATCAGCAAATTGGACGCAATTGGATTACGTACAAACCAAGTAATCAAACTATTCACAGGACTTCACCAGCCAGTACCGATGAGCTAGGTCTAGCTTGTACGCTTGAGTTTAGGCGGGGCGCCACCTCCATGCCGTTGATTGGCAGAGAAATACGCGTTGCCACTATTCTAGTGCCAGCACCAATGCCTACCGCTACTACCGATGTTGCATTGGAGCGAAGAATTGAAACAGTTTGAAAGCGAATTTGGTTGCGGTCATTGAGCACTAGAACTTCCCTGCCCCTGTAGAGCGCCTCTTTTGGCAGCCTCAACGCGTTTTGTATCACTTTACCCTCGATATCTGCCTCAACAAATAGGCCGATATTTAAAGGAGGACGGTCATCGCCAAGTTCTGACTTAAACGGGTTTCTTACCTCTGCTACGGCAAACGTCATACGGCTCTGCACATCGATCGACGCATCCGTCCGCACAATTTTACCCTGCCATTCGTAACTGCGTTCACCGACACGGCTGCGCAGCGTCACGAAAGGGTAGTTAACAGCCTGACTGTCTTCAAACTTTACCGGTAAATCGACCAGTAGCGCCTCGCGATCGGAGAGTGGCAGGCGCACCTCAACAACATCTGTGCTGTAAACCTTGGCAATGCGCGCGCCGGGGGTGACATATTGCCCTAGGTCGACAAAGGTATTGCGGATGCGACCTTGGAAAGGCGCGCTGATGCCGGTACGGGCGAGATCAAGCTGGGCTTTCTGGAGGTCAGCATGAGCCGAATCGAGTGCAGCCTCGGCAGCGTTGAGTTGGGGCTGGCGGAGAAAAAGTGCGTTGGCTGTTTTGTCGCCAAGGTCGCGCCACTCACGTTTGGCCTGTCGCGAACGACCCTGTTCCAGTGCCACCTGTTCTTCAGCTCTAGCCAGCTGAGCCCTGGCTCGAACCACCGCAAATTTATAGTCGGCGGGTTCAATCTGCACCAGTTTCTCATCTGGCTGGAAAAAATCGCCGTTGGCATAATTATCGCTCACGGCAATAATTTTTCCTGACACCTGAGACACTAGATCTATCTCGCGCTTCGGCGCCACAGTGCCCTGCGAGTTTATGCTCACTTGCATTGGCCCCGGCGCGGCGACAATTACCTCAACGCTTAATAATGGCTTCGCAGGTCTAGGTTCACGCTGCGTCTTTGGCTTTAAAAGCGCAAGCGCGAGTATCAGAGTCACCCCGACTACAACAACCAGTAGGGTCACTCTTGATTTGTGGCTTAACAGAGGCATGGGCAGCGGCACCTTTTAGCGGCATAGATAAATAATAGTAAGTGAGTGTATAACGATAGTAGTCCTACCTGGTTTACATTATACGCACCTAGTATGCCAATAGATTCTGGCTGCCACAGTTAGCCAAATAGCCAGATTTTGGAGCGCTGTATAAACTCAGGCACGCGATAAAAAATAAAACCAGTGAAACCAAGATTCAGCAGCGCAATCGCAAAAAAGAACTGCGGAATAGACCAGTTTAAAATACTGAGAAAAAAGATACCGATAAAGCTGCCAACAACCATATAAAACGCATTGCAAATGTTGTTCACCGAAAGCACTCGGGCGCGAACATTGCTCGCCGAACGCTGTTGAATCATAGAGTAAAGGGGTACGATAAACAGCCCGCCACAGAGTCCAATACACATCAGGTCAAAGCCAATTCGAATGCCGCCAGGCAGGCCAAAGAACGCCGTTGGCATTACGACAGCTGCATCTTGATTAGCCAGCTGAAAGGCGCTGGATGAGAAAAACAAGTCGACAGCGAAAAGCGTTAGTCCAAGCGCCCCAAGTGGTATAAGCCCAGGCTCAACTTGGCCATTTGACAGTTTATTGCAAAGCAGAGATCCAATTGCCACGCCGACAATAAATGCAGCCAATAAAATTGAGATCAATGTGGGATGTCCATTAAGAACGGTTACTGCGAAGTTGGGTACCTGGGTCAAGAAGCTTCCGCCGTACAACCAAAACCATGAATTAGCCAAGATACAATAAAATACCGTTGGATCCTTTTTTGCCAATTTAAAATTTTCCCGCGTCTGTCCAATGGGATTTAAGCCTATAACCAGGCCTTTGTTTTCTGCTGCGGCACTGGGGATTTGACAACTCCAAAGCCAGCCTATAATCGCGACTATAACCGCCAGGCCTCCAACCATCACCGGCCCCTGTTCAAAGGTCACAATCCAGCCACCAAGCAAAGTGCCCATTAGAATAGAGACAAAGGTTCCCATGCCTACCTGCGCATTCCCTGCAAGCAATTCGTCGGTACTCAAATGCTGTGGAATAATCGAGTATTTAATGGGGCCAAAAAAAGACGACTGCACACCAAGAAAAAATAAAACCAGCAGCATAAAAGAAATATTCATGCTCCAAAGCGCGTAGCAGCCTGCAAGCATAATAATTATTTCGGCAAATTTAATACGGCGAATTAACAGGGCTTTATCATACTTATCGGCAAGCAGCCCCGCCGTTGTAGAAAATAAAAAATAGGGCAGAATAAACAATCCAGCAGCCAAGTTGGTCGTAAAGTTAGTGCTGCTGTCCGCGCCGACAACCGCAGTGCTAACGACAATTACCAGAAGCGCATTTTTAAAAATATTGTCATTCAGGGCTCCCAAGAATTGGGTGACAAAAAAAGGTAAAAATCGGCGCTGGGTAAAAAGGTGGAACTGACTCAGTTTTTTCTGTTCCATGATATCCCCTTTTCGTTATTCTTATATTATTGGGCTAACGGTCTTTGGATAGATGCTTCAAACTCGCAGCATTTGCCTCCCAGTTTTGGCCATCAAAAGGGTCCACCTGTATTGACGTAATATTGGTGCGATCAAGACAGCGCAAATTCACGCTGATAGCGTCGGGATTTGAGCGCGGCGTATAGAAAGCTTTAACACCACAGTGCTGGCAGAAAGTATGTTTAGCGACGCCAGTATTAAATTGATAGGTAGTAATAGCCTCTTGGCCTGATAGCAGCCGAAACCTTGAGGCCGGCACAATCATCTGGTCACCGCCGCTCACATAGCAAACAGAGCAGTTACAGGCATGGGCATGCAGGTCTGAGACGGCATTAACCTCAAAAGTAACTGCGCCACAGTGGCATGTACCATGATGAATCTTAAGTTCTGTCATCGGTTAAATTCACCTTTTTTCTAGACTTAAATTTTAACTACTGGTGCCCAATGTTATACCGAGTACCGTAGTCTTTTTGCTGCCATAATCTCGTCGCGGCTCATCGACGAACGTACACAGTTCAATGAAACCGACTTTTCTCATCATACCAGCAGACGCAGCATTCTGCTCATGCCGATCGATAACCAACATTGATGCACCAAAGGCGGGGGCGCGTTCGAAAACCTTGAGTAGTAATTCCGAGCCAATTCCCTGCCCGTTATAGTCTCTATGAACCACGGCCTCGGCAATATAAATAGCAATATTGCCATTGGTATACTGGCGGTATTTTTCGGGAAGGTTTACTGGATGGTAGAAGATAACAAAACCAACGAACTGGTTATCTTTAATGGCGACGAGCGCCGACGCTTGCCCCTGAGCGATCAGCGTAAATTCGTTATCGACGCCCTCTGTAGGCAGGTGATTCCAGGGGCTCGCGCCCTGTTCGAACAGAAAAGATTTTAAATCCCCCAGCTCACTTACGTCGGCTAATCGATAACGAATCATTCGAGGCAGCTTATTTGCGTTTCATTGCACCAAAGAATTCGGCATTGTTCTTGAAGCCTTTTAGTTTCTCTACCATGAATTCTGCAGCGGCCAAATCTTCCATATCATGCAGTAATTTACGTAGAATCCAAACGCGTTGCAGTTCAGATTCGTCCATTAATAAATCTTCGCGACGGGTACCAGAACGGCGAATATTAATTGCTGGATAAACACGTTTTTCAGCAAGTTTGCGATCCAGAATCAATTCCATATTGCCTGTGCCCTTAAACTCTTCATAGATAACTTCATCCATTTTAGAGCCTGTCTCAACTAGAGCGGTCGCAATGATACTCAGGCTGCCACCATGTTCAATATTACGTGCTGCACCAAAGAAACGCTTTGGTTTTTCTAATGCATGAGCATCAACTCCACCGGTAAGTACCTTGCCTGATGATGGGATGACAGTGTTGTAGGCGCGGGCTAAACGGGTAATAGAGTCGAGTAGAATCACGACATCTTTTTTATGCTCTACCAGACGCTTGGCTCTTTCAATAACCATTTCAGCGACCTGCACATGGCGTGTCGGCGGCTCATCAAAGGTCGATGCAATAACTTCACCGCGCACGGTGCGTTGCATCTCTGTCACTTCTTCAGGGCGCTCATCAATAAGCAGAACGATAATAATACATTCTGGATTGTTGCGAATAATCGACTGAGCGATATTCTGCATCATAATGGTTTTACCCGCTTTTGGTGGCGCAACAATCAAACCGCGCTGACCCTTGCCTATAGGTGAAACCAGGTCAATGATGCGACCGGTAATATCCTCTGTAGAGCCATTGCCTGCTTCTAGCGATAAGCGCTGATCGGGAAAGAGAGGTGTAAGATTTTCAAAGAGAATTTTGTTACGAGCATTTTCTGGCGCGTCGAGATTTATCTCATCAACTTTGAGCATAGCAAAATAGCGTTCGCCATCTTTGGGTGGTCGAATTTTGCCTGCAATGCCGTCACCAGTGCGCAGGTTAAAGCGTCTTATCTGGCTGGGTGATACATAGATATCATCTGGTCCTGCTAGGTAAGAGGCGCCAGCTGAACGTAAAAAACCAAATCCATCGGGGAGTATTTCTAAAACTCCATCACCATAAATGTCTTCGCCACTTTTTGCGTGTTTCTTGAGTAGGGCAAAGATGATGTCTTGTTTACGTGAGCGAGCCAAATTATCGAGGCCCATAGAGGCGGTCATTTCGATTAGTTCAGCGATAGGTTTCTGTTTTAGTTCGGATAAATTCATAGGAAGGATTATTTCGGGTTGCTATAGGTTTAAGAAGATAAGGCGTATTGCCACTTAAAGAATTGGGTAGTTTTTAAAGCCGCGTGTGGCGCAAAAGCGATAGTTTGGAGCGTCAGAGGAGGCGTAAGTTCAGGGATATTGCAGGAAGTATAGCGATGGAATTATAAAGCGCAAGAAAAGTTTTGCGGCCCTGTCACCAGAGCCGCTCAGATTTATGCTATGCCTTCTACAAATTCTACGAGTTGGGCCTTGGAGAGGGCGCCTACTTTAGTCGCTTCAACCGTACCGTTTTTGAACACTAAAAGCGTTGGAATACCACGTACATTGAATTTAGCGGCAGATTCCGGGTTGCTGTCTACATCAACTTTGCAGATTTTGATCTTACCTGCGTACTCGTCAGCAACTTCATTAAGAATGGGGGCAATCATTTTGCAGGGGCCACACCATTCCGCCCAAAAATCTACTAGTGCAGGGGTATCTGATTGCAATACATCAGTTTCAAAGCTTGCGTCAGTGACGTGAACAATGTTGTCGCTCATTTTCGGGGTATCTCCAAAGAATAGTGGTCAGGTAAAACTCAAGTTCGCCAACATAATAGCATCGACATTGGGAGCGCAACAATGGATATGCTCAATTGCCATAAAAGATTTAGACTATGAGGGCTGAAGCGGCAATACTCGCGCAACCATGCGCATGAAACCATAGTCTGGCTTTGGTTCTTGCAGAGTGAAAAAAGCGTAAACGGGGATCATATGTTAATTATCAAGTCTGTGCTGGTAACTTTATTAGGCCTTATTATCGGCGCCTATTTCCTCTTTGATGGCCAGCAATACCTGTCTATTGATTTGTTTCAGCAATATTATCAGCAACAACCGCTGGTAGTGGCGATGATTTATTTTGTTCTCTACGTTGTAACCACCAGCCTATCGCTGCCGGGAGCGGCATTACTAACCATTATGGGTGGAATGATCTTTGGTCTTTGGGTGGGTGTACTTCTAGTCTCATTTGCTAGCACATTAGGTGCCACGGCAGCATTTATGGTGTCCCGCTTTATATTGCGCGACTGGGTACAGGCCAAGTTCGCCAGTCATCTGCACGTTATTAATGCTGGCGTAGAGAAAGATGGCGCCTTATATCTGTTTAGCTTGCGACTAATTCCGCTGTTTCCCTTTTGGATTGTCAATCTAGTGATGGGCCTGATGCCAATAAAGGTTGGTACCTATTACTGGGTGAGTCAGCTGGGAATGTTGGCCGGAACCTTCGTCTTCGTTAATGCCGGTTCCTCTTTGGGTGCGGTAGAGGAATTATCCACGGCCGGGATACTTACATCCGAGGTGTTGCTGTCCTTTGCGCTGTTGGCGGTATTTCCTTTTATTGCAAGATATTGCCTGGAGACCATACAGCGACGGAAGGTGCTATCCGGGTTTAATCGGCCTGACAAATTTGACGCTAACTTGTTGGTCATCGGTGCTGGCAGCGCTGGGTTAGTAAGCGCCTACATTGCCGCAACCGTAAAGGCCAAGGTCATATTGGTTGAAAAGACGAAGATGGGTGGCGATTGCCTAAACACAGGCTGTGTTCCCAGTAAGGCATTGATTCGCGCTGCCAAGTCGGTCAGTGATATTGAAAAGGCCAGTCATTTTGGTATTGAGGCAAGTGTGCCTGCGATAGATTTCACCAGAGTGATGGCCCGGATCCAGGATGTCATAACGGAGATTGAACCCCATGACTCGGTTGAGCGATTTACTCGCCTGGGTGTGGACTGTGTCGCGGGAGAAGCTCGTTTTATCAACCCTTGGCAGGTGGAGATTGACGGTCGTAAGCTGAGTGCGGAAAAGATTATTCTGGCTACCGGCGCCAGCCCGATTATTCCGCCCATTCCGGGTTTGGCGGATGCCGAGCCCCTCACGTCAGAAAATCTATGGCAGCTGCAAACATTGCCTGCAAGACTGTTGATCATGGGTGGAGGGGCGATTGGCTGTGAGTTGGCTCAGGCATTCCAGCGCCTGGGTGCCCAGGTCATATTGGTCGAAACTATGCCACAGCTTTTGCCGAGAGAGGATGCCGATGTGGTGGCTAAAGTCTCTAAAACGTTAATGGATGAGGGCGTGCAGATAATGACCAGCTGTGAAATAACCTCATTTACGTCGCAGGGCACAGAGCACAGTGCAGTCTTATCGCGCTCTGAGGGCGACCCTGTCAGGGTTAAATTTGACCGTGTTCTGGTCGCTGTTGGCCGCCGTGCCAATACCGCTGGATTTGGATTGGAAGAGCTGGGCGTTGCAACTAATGACAATGGCACGGTTAGTGTCGATCAGTATTTACGCACTAGCTGTCCAACTATCTTTGCCGCTGGTGATGTCGCCGGGCCCTATCAGTTGACGCATGCTGCTGGGCACCAGGCCTGGTTTGCTGGGGTCAATGCGCTATTTGGCCAGTTTAAAAAGTTTGCCGTGGACTACAGGGTTATGCCCCAGGTCATTTTCATTGACCCGCAGCTCGCCCGCGTTGGGCTTAATGAGCGAGAAGCGGCGGAGCAGGGCATAGATGTTGAGGTTACAGTCTATGACCTATCGGATTTAGATCGGGCGATTGCTGATGGGGATGCCAATGGTATGGTCAAGGTGCTCACTGCAAATGGCAGCGACCGTATCCTTGGTGCCACTATTCTCGGCCCTCAGGCGGGTGAGCTGATCACCGAGTATGTGACCGCGATGAAACATAATCTCGGACTCAACAAAATTTTAGCGACAATTCATAGCTATCCCACTCTCAGCGAAGCGAACAAATATGTGGCTGGGGAGTGGAAACGCAAGCATGTGCCGGAGCGATTACTTCGCTGGGCAGCTGCATACTATCGCTGGAAATTAGGCGGCTAACTAGCTTGCCTAACTAAAATTGGCGGTTGGCTCATGTCCCACAACTGACTGTGGATCTATATGGACAATAATTTCGGAGCCGGGGAAAGACTCCAATAGGCGCATTTCTACGTCGTCAGATATCTCATGGGCTTCGAGCAGAGACAGGTCATCATCAAGTTCCAGATGGAATTGAATAAAGGTCACAGTCCCGGAATGTCTAGAGCGAAGGTCATGCATGCCGCGAACGCTTTCATGTGCTAGCACCAGAGCTTTAATCTCTTCGCGCTGCTCGTCTGGCAGTTCACGATCCATTAAATGGTCATAGGAAACCTTAATAATCTCCCAGGCGCTGTAGAGAATATAAATGGCGATAGCACAGGCAAAGAGTGCATCAAACCCAGCCCAACCCTGCACAGATAGCCACAGTGCCAGTATTACAGTGCCATTGACTAGCAGGTCGGTGCGGTAGTGCAGGGCATCGGCGCGTATGGCGGTTGAATGAGTTTTACGGATCACATGGTTTTGAAAGGTCAGCAATAGCAGTGTCGCAACAATCGAAAACACCATCACTATCATGCCTATACCCACTGCCTCGACGGCAATAGGGCTAATAATTCTGCGCCCAGCTTCTAGCAGTAAAAAGCCTGCCGAACCGGCAATAAACATCGATTGACTAAGTCCAGCTAGCGCCTCGGCTTTGCCATGTCCAAAGCGATGCTCTTTATCCGCGGGCGTCAGAGCATGACGTACAGCGATGAGATTAATCAGTGATGCCAACGCATCCAATACTGAATCTATTAATGTCGCTAGCAAGCTAACAGAATCTGACATCCCCCAGGCCACCAGCTTAGCGACAATGAGCATCGACGCGACAGAAATTGAGGCATAGGTTGCCAGGCGCAATAATCTTGCGCTTTCTTCAGGGCCTGTTGCGAGATGGCTAGATGTGGTCATGTTGTTTGGCAATTAGAATTGAGAGGACTTTTTCAGGCAGTCTAGCAAATTTATCAGGCTGTCTGAAGTGACTATCACCTGGTTAGCTTAAAAGCGCTGTAAAACGGTGTTCAAGAATTGATAGCCCAATTTTGTCGTGCTGTATCGCTCAGAACTTATTTCCATTAGCCCCTGACGCTGGAGCTCGTTGATCTGGGCGGCCACAGAAAGGGCATCTTGTCCTGTCCGCGGGGAGAAATATTCGGCGGGAACCCCTTCTTTTAAGCGCAGTGCATTCATCATAAATTCCAATGTCATCTCGTCTGGCGCTATGGGTTTATTCTGAGCTATTACTGAGCCTTCGCGGGCCAGATATTTATCTGGTTGACGGGTCTTACTGGTGCGAATAACCGAGTCTTGCGCTGGCAATGTGACCTTGCCATGGGCGCCGGCACCAATACCCAGATAGTCGCCGAACTGCCAGTAGTTAATATTGTGCTTGGACGTCTGGCCATTGAGCGCGAAGGCTGACACCTCATACTGCGCGAAACCATTAGCCTGCAGTAGATTCATGCCCGTCTGTTGAATATCTGCAAGACGGTCATCATTCGGCAGGGAGGGCGGGCGCGAGTAAAACTCGGTGTTCGGCTCAATGGTGAGCTGGTACCAGGAAATATGCTGGGCACCATGGTCGATGGCGAGCTCGAGGTCTGTCCTGGCCTCGTCGATTGTTTGTTCGGGCAGACCATGCATAAGATCAATATTAAAATTATCGAAGCCTATTTCTGTGGCTTTATCTATGGCCATTAATGCCTGTTCAGTATCGTGAATTCTACCCAGGCGCTGTAAATGACGAATGTTAAAACTCTGTACACCGATAGATAGCCGATTGATGCCTGCGTGACGAAAGTCGGCAAATTTCTGTTGTTCAAAGGTACCAGGGTTGGCTTCCAGAGTGATTTCAATACCCGTTTCAAAACCAATAAGCTGTTCGGCAACCTCTAATATTTCGCCGATAGCACGGCCAGAAAAAAGGCTTGGCGTACCGCCGCCAAAAAAGATTGAATGCAGTTTTCTTCCTTGCACCCAGTGTAAGTCTGCTTTGAGATCAGCAATCAGCGCCTTTATATAGGCAGCTTCAGGAATTTCTACTGCTGCTTGATGAGAGTTAAAGTCGCAGTAGGGACACTTGCGGACACACCAAGGTATATGCACATAGAGTGAGAGTGGCGGCAGTAGCAGCATGGGTTTAGCGGGCTTGCAATTGCTGAAGCAGGCTCGCAACTGCCTTGCCCCGATGACTAAGGCGATTTTTGCTCACCTTGTCGAGTTCTGCTGCATGGCAGTTGGTTTCTGTGACATTAAAAATCGGGTCATAACCAAAACCCTGCTGGCCGCGAGATGTCGTGGCAATACTGCCTTCCCAGGTGCCCTGACAAATAATTGGCGTGGGATCACTGCCATGGCGCATGTACACAATCACTGTTTGATAGCGGGCGCTGCGCTGACCTGTTGGCACATCGGCCATAAGCTGCAAGAGCTTTTCTTTGTTGGCGTCGTCATTAGCACCTTGACCGGCAAAGCGAGCAGAATAGATACCGGGCGCGCCCTGCAGGTAATCTACTTCTAAACCTGAATCATCGGCGATGGCCGGCAGGTTAGACAGCGTGGCGGCATTGCGCGCTTTAAGGATGGCATTTTCGACAAAGGTCAGGCCGGTTTCTGCTATATCAGGAATGTTGAGGTCCGTCTGAGGGATTATTCTAATACCCAAACCGCCCAACATGTCCTGCAGTTCTTTTATTTTGCCGGCATTGGCGCTGGCCAGTACCAAATCTTGTGGACTGCTCAATGTATAGTTCCCGTTGTTTTTTAATTAATGCTAGTCGTGGTACATTTTTTTCTGAAATTTAAAATTGTAGCCATAACCTACCGTATCAGTCTGAGGCTTTACATTAATCTTGAAGGTCAGAAAATCTTCGTTATCGAATTCAAATGGCGCTAAATAGTACACTGTGTTTTGTTCGCGCACGGCGACAAATTCCAAGGTCTGAGTCTGCTGAAGAATATTTGAGACTGTGCCGGTAACGGCTCCGGGTACGCCGACACCTAGCTCCTTAACCATGGCGATATTGACCAACCCCTTGCCCGTGCCACGCACAATATTATTGGCTACGGCAATTTCTGGCGCGATAAAGGAGCTACTAAAAGCACTGTAAAATATCTTGTGCTGGCCATGCTGCTTGTACAGGGTTTTCTCAAAGGCCTGCCCTAAAACAGGTGCAGTGAGCAGGCAGATTACTAGTAGTAAGCGTTTCATAGGCTATATCCTCTTAGCGGTTATTAATGTGGCTTTTCATTACGCTCACTGGTTATCGGCTTAAATGATAAACCGCTGTTTCAGTGAATAAATTCGGCCATAGGCTTTTGAGTAGATTATCTGGAAATTGTTCGGCAATAAATTTGCGATGCAGCACCTTGATATTGCGCTCGCGACACAGGGCTTCGAAATCACTGTAGGTAAAGAAGTGAATGTTGGGTGTGTCATACCACTCATAGGCCAACTGTTTGGTCACGGGCATGCGACCGCGAAACGCCAGATAGGCGCGGGTGCGCCAGCTACCAAAATTGGGAAAGGTGATAATGCATTCGCTGCCGATTCTAAGCATTTCATCCAGCACCAGATGCGGGTAGCGCATGGCCTGCAGGGCCTGAGTCATCACTACAGTGTCAAAGCTATTGTCGGCAAAGTTATCGAGGCCATTGTTGAGATCCTGTTCAATAACATTGACCCCCCGCGCAATACAGTCCTCGATTGATTGGGGGTCGATTTCTAGGCCATAGCCACGCACAAGGTGATTACGGGTTAAATATTCCAGTAATGAGCCGTCGCCACAGCCTAGATCCAGGAGTCTTGAGCCCGGTTCAATCCAGCTACTTATGAAGCTAAAGTTCTGGCTCATTGTGTAGCCTCCAACTGGTCGGCAACCCGGTTAAGGTAGTTACCCAGGGCCGCCTGATAGCGACTGTTGGGCAATAAAAATGCATCGTGGCCCTGATTGGAATCAATCGCAGTATAGGAGACATCTTTGCCTGCCGTGATAAGCGCATCTGCAATTTCCTGTGAGCGCTGCGGCGAAAATCGCCAGTCGCTGCTAAAAGAAATGAGCAAAAATTTACACTGGGCATGGGCAAAGGCTGCAACTGGGTTGCTGCTGTACTCTCGTGAAAGATCGAAATAGTCGAGCATCTTAGTAATTAAAATGTACGAGTTAGCATCGAAGGCGCTAGAAAACTTATCTCCCTGATAATTAAGGTAGCTCTCAATCTGAAACTCTATCGGGTCGCTAGTACCAGCAACAAAATCACCGCTGGCTAGTTCGCGGCCAAATTTCTCGCCCAGAGCTTCATCCGATAGATAGGTAACATGACCAATCATGCGGGCTAACGCCAGCCCATGTAACGGTGCCTTGCCCTGTTGCAAGTAGTTGCCATCACAGAAATTGGGGTCCGACTTAATGGCTCTGCGAGCGATTTCATTGAAGGCAATATTCTGTGCGCTTAGCTTCATGGACGAGGCAATCACTACCGCGTTTAATAGTCGGTCCGGGTATTCGAGTGACCAGCGCATAGTTTGCATACCGCCGAGGCTGCCTCCGATCACTGCGGCCCAGCAGCTAATACCTAGGTGGTCCATCAACAGTCTTTGCGACTCCACCCAGTCTCGTGCGCGCAGAGAGGGAAAATTTGCTCCCCAGGCTTCGCCAGTTTCTGGGTTAATTGAGGTTGGCCCGGTACTGCCAAAGCAGCTACCAATATTATTGACACTGACAATATAGAATCGGTTGCTGTCCATGGCTTTGCCTGGGCCAATGTAATGATTCCACCAGCCCGGTTTACTATCACCTGCATAAAAACCCGCGGCATGATGATTGCCACTAAGGGCATGGCAAATCAAAATGGCATTGCTCTTATCTTCATTGAGACGGCCGTAGGTTTCGAAGACTAGCTCATGGCTAGGCAGCACCGCACCGCAGGCCAGGGTAAGTGGCTTTTCAATAAGGACGGTTTGAGGGCTGACTAGCCCAATAGAATCCACTGGCATTTCTAAGGAATGTGCTGACATGGGCCATAGTATAGCGCCTTGTATTATCGAAGGTTGTGAGTTTTTTGCTGCGAGGGGCTTTTTCTGCGGTAGACTAACCGTCGATAATAATAGGGGGTAACTTATGCAGTATAAGAAATTGGGAAATACCAATTTAGATGTGTCGTTAATTGGGCTGGGCACCATGACTTGGGGTCAGCAAAATGATCTAGATGAAGCCTGTGAACAGATGGATTACGCTGTCTCCAAAGGTATTAATTTTTTTGATGTTGCAGAAATGTATCCGGTACCACCCACCGCCGAAACTCAGGGATCCACAGAATCCTGTATTGGCGAGTGGTTTAATCGCACCGGCAAGCGCTCAGATATTGTATTGGCGACTAAGGTTGCCGGACGTGCCGATCAGGTACCAGACTGGAAGCATATGCGCGGAGGCCCAAGGCTGAGTCGCGACCATATTCGCCGCGCTATCGAAGGTTCTCTGGAGAGGTTACAGACAGATTATGTGGATCTCTATCAGGTTCATTGGCCTGAGCGTGGTACCAATTATTTCGGTAAGCGCGGCTATAGCCATAACCCGGACGCCGATGGTATTGCTATCGAAGAGACACTGGATGCACTGTCAGAATTAGTGGCCGAAGGTCTGGTCAAGCATGTGGGTGTTTCCAATGAAACGCCCTGGGGTGTTATGGAATATTTGCGCCTGGCCCGAGAGCGCGATATGGCCAAGGTGGTCAGCATCCAAAATGTCTATAATTTGCTAAGTCGGCAGTTTGAAACCGGTCTTGCAGAAATGGCGATTCGTGAAGATGCTGGCCTGCTAGCTTATTCACCACTGGCATTTGGTATTTTAAGCGGGAAATATATCGGCGGAAAAATGCCCACTGGCTCCAGAATGGCGCTATTTACCCGTTTTTCTCGCTATGACAGTCCTCAGTCTACCGCAGCTACTGAGCTCTATCAGGCAATTGCCGAGAAGCACGGTTACAGCCTGACCCAGATGTCCCTGGCATTTGTTTGCCAGCAGCAGTTTGTTACTAGCTGTTTGATTGGCGCAACGACTATGGAGCAGCTTAAAGAGAATATAGCGGCGGTTGAGTTGACGCTTTCGGATGAAGTGATGGCCGAAATTAACGCCATACATAACCAGTATCCGGACCCTGCACCTTAGGGAGTTTGTTGTTAGGCCAATTTGTATGCGATTGAATGTTACAAATTGGCCTTTAACGACTCTACCTTACCGGTTTATCCCAGGCTGGGCCTTAGCTCAAAAGAGGCTGCACCAGACCACTGAGTGTTGGCATCACATTGGCACGAATAATCATCAGGCCAAATATGGCGACCATAGGTGATAGGTCAATCATCCCGATGGGTGGAATAAATCGTCTGAACAGCGCCATATAGGGGTCGACAATTTGGCTGACCAGCTGCACCGTTGGATGTGAGGAAGTGCCAATCCAGCTTGAGATAACCAGAATAAAGATTCCCCAGAAGTAAATGTCGATCAACGTCGCCAGTAATTCCAGCAGTGCGACAGCGATATAAGTTAGCATCTGCGCACCAAACATACCGCTAAAACTTAATACGATTAAATAAAACGACCATTTAACCAGTATGGCTGCAGCTAATGCGGCGGTATTAAATCTGCCGATCGTGGGAAAGATTTTAGTCAGCGGCTCTATTACTGGAGAGGTCAGCCTAAAGAGCGTCTGCGAGATAGGGTTAAAGAAGTCGGCCTGCACTAGCTGCAATAGCAGGCGCACTAGAAGCACCGTCGCATAGATATCCAGCGCGGTTCGAAGAATAAAAATAATCGTGTTATCCATACTGCTTATTCCTTAATGCTGTTATTTGGGTGCCGAGCCGAACTCTGCGGACATCTGTTCCGCGCGGTTCAGTGCGCTGTTCATCGCCCTGCGAAACGTTTCTTCCAGGTCTTGGTCTTCAAAGGATTGCAGCGCCGCCTGAGTAGTGCCACCTGGAGAGGTTACCTGTTCACGCAGCTGAGTTGGATTAGTACCTGACTCTGTTGCCATGCGCGCTGCGCCAAGCGCTGTTTTGAGACTTAGATCCTGAGCCACCTGCTGAGATAGGCCAAGCTCCTGACCCACTTTTTGCATAATTTCCATAATGCGAAAGAAATACGCGGGACCGCTGCCGGAGACTGCAATAACCGCATCAATTTGGGCCTCGGTGTCCACCCAGCAGGCATGGCCAATGGCAGAAAATACCTTTTCTACCAAGACTTGTTGTTCAGCACTTACCTGTCCATTGGCAAATAACCCAGTAGCGCCACAGAGCACCATTGCAGGAGTGTTGGGCATGGCTCTTACAATGGCGGTGCCATCGCCCAGCCAATTTTCCAGTGCCCCTAGGGGTATCCCGGCAGCGATAGAGACTACGGCAGGTCCGTGATCCATAGCGCCGGCTAAGTCAGTAGCGACGTCACTCATAATCTGTGGTTTGACTGCCAGTACAATAAGGTCAGCCTGTTTGGCCGCGGCCTGATTGTCAGCAGTGGTCTCTATGCCATAGGTTTCTTCGAGACGCCTGCGCGACTCTTCACCTGGCTCGCTGACGATGATGTCGTCTGCGCTAAAGCCATTGGCGATCATGCCACCAATAATGCAGGAGGCCATATTGCCGCCGCCGATAAATACGATTGAGCTCATTCCTGTTCCTTTATTCACTTTAGGTGAGTTGTTTTTCTCTCGGGCCAAAGATATCTGTGCCAACCCTAACGATAGTCGCACCTTCCAATATTGCCGCCTCCATATCGCCTGACATGCCCATGGAGAGAGTATCCAGTTTCAGAGAATTGTCCAGTAAGCTATTAATGTGATCTTTTAATTCTCGCAGCTGTGCAAAAGGCTTGCGCTGTTCTTTGAGCCCGTTACGTGACTGCGGAATAGCCATTAGGCCACGCAAGGCGATATTGGGCAGGCTGGCAATCTCTGCGGCCGCTGTTAATGCTTGTTGTGGGGTAAATCCAGATTTACTCGGCTCATTATCAATGTTGATTTGCAGGCACAGATTGAGCGGCGCCATAGTCACTGGTCTTTGGTCACTTAAACGCTGGGCAATTTTTAGTCGATCGACACTGTGAACCCAGGAAAAATTCTCTGCAGCCAGGCGTGTCTTATTTGATTGCAGGGGGCCAATAAAATGCCAGTCGAGCTCGGCGGCAGATAATGAATCTATTTTCTCCAGAGCCTCCTGCAGATAGTTTTCGCCAAAGCTTGTCAGGCCGGCCTCTAGCGCTTGGGTTATCTGTGCGCTGGTTCTCGTCTTGCTAACAGCCAGTAACAGCACCTCATTCGGAGTGCGATCTGCATCACTTGCAGCCTGTTGCAGACGTCTCTGTATAGAGCTAATGTTATTTTTAATGGTTGGCATAGTTTTTAATCGTCAACAATGGCATCAAGGAATGAGCGAGATACAAAATGGATATCACCGAATTACTAGCGTTTAGTGCAAAGGAGGGGGCCTCGGACTTGCATATTTCCGCCGGACTTCCGCCCATAATAAGAATAGACGGCGATGTCCGTCGCATTAACTTGCCTCCTATGGAGCACCGTCAAGTCCATAGTTTGATCTACGAAATAATGAATGACAAGCAAAGAAGGGACTATGAGGAATATCTAGAAACAGACTTTTCCTTCGACGTGCCTGGCGTCGCTCGATTCCGTGTCAATGTTTTTAACCAAAACCGTGGTGCTGCTGCGGTATTTAGAACCATCCCCTCAAAAGTATTGACCCTTGAGCAACTGAGTATGGGGGATATCTTTAGAAAGGTGTCGCTATTACCTCGTGGTCTGGTGCTGGTGACTGGCCCCACAGGTTCAGGCAAGTCGACAACGCTTGCAGCCATGATCGACTATGTCAACGAAAGCCGTTACGACCACATCTTAACCATTGAAGACCCTATTGAATTTGTCCATCAAAGCAAGAAGTGTCTGATTAACCAGCGAGAAGTGCATCGCGATACCATTGGTTTTGATGAGGCCCTGCGCTCAGCGCTGCGTGAAGATCCGGATGTCATTTTGGTGGGTGAGCTGCGTGACCTCGAAACCATACGTCTGGCACTTACTGCCGCAGAAACTGGCCATCTGGTGTTTGGCACATTGCACACGACTTCTGCTGCTAAAACCATTGATCGGGTCGTAGATGTTTTTTCGGGCAGCGAGAAACCCATGATTCGTTCAATGCTTTCAGAGTCATTACAGGCGGTAATATCTCAGACGCTCTTAAAAAAAATTGGCGGTGGTCGTGTTGCTGCCCATGAAATTATGATTGGCACCCCCGCTATTCGTAATCTTATCCGCGAGGATAAGGTGGCGCAGATGTATTCCGCGATTCAAACTGGGGGTGCGCTGGGTATGCAAACCTTGGATCAATGTCTGCATAATCTGGTTGATCAACGCGTTATTAGCAATGATGTAGCCAAAGAAAAAGCCAAGCTACCGGATAGCTTCTAAGCTCGTTTGTGTTGAGGACAGATCATGGTTGATCAAACATTTGAAAAGCTGGTCAGTTATATGGCCAAAAAGAAGGCCTCTGACCTTTTTCTCACAGTTGGCTTGCCGCCCTGCATCAAAGTTAATGGCGCTGTGGTGCCCATCAGCAACGATAAGTTGACTCAGGCGCGCTGTGAAGCGCTAGTGCTGAGTACCATGTCAGAGGAGCAGCAGCTTGAATTTAAAGTTAACAAAGAACTTAATTACGCCGTGATTAGTGAGGAGTCGGGGCGTTTTCGCGCCAGTGCTTTTTATCAGCGTGGTGAAATCGGCATTGTGCTGCGACGCATAGAGACTGAAATCCCCACTCCTGAGGCCCTTCTGCTGCCGCCTATTCTTAAGGAACTGGTGATGAATAAGCGCGGTATTGTCATATTTGTCGGTGCCACAGGTACGGGTAAGTCGACATCTTTAGCGGCACTGATCGGGCATCGTAATAAAAGCAGTCGCGGCCATATTGTATCCATTGAAGACCCCATTGAATTTGTCCATGAACATCAGGGCTGCATTATTACCCAGCGTGAAGTTGGCGTGGATACTGAGTCATTTGATGTGGCATTGAAAAACACCTTACGCCAGGCGCCAGATGTTATTTTGATCGGTGAGATTCGCACCAGAGAAACCATGCAGCATGCCATCACCTTTGCTGAAACTGGCCATTTGGTGCTGGCGACCTTACATGCCAACAATGCCAATCAGGCCTTAGACCGTATTAACCATTTTTTTGAGGCAGATCGTCACAGCCAATTGTGGATGGATCTGTCATTGAATTTGCGCGGTATTGTGGCTCAGCAACTCGTGCCTACCCGCGATGGTAAAAGCCGCAGAGCCGCGATCGAAATTATGCTCAATACACCATTGGTGGCAGATATTATTCGCAAAGGCAGCGTGCATAAAATTAAAGAGATAATGACCAGCTCTACAGAGCACGGCATGCAGACGTTCGACCAGGCGCTGTATACCCTGTATGCGGAGGGTGAGATTAGCTATGAGAATGCTATTGCCCATGCGGACTCGAAAAATGATCTACGGCTGATGATCAAGATGCAGTCGGATAATCATATTAATGAGCTGGCTAATGCAGCAGATGATCTATCGATCCAGGAGGACCCCTCCGACAGGTTGCGCTGGTAGTGGCGCTCTAGGGTTGCTGGGCAAGCTGGGGATTCTCCAGCCAGCTTTGCAGGATCAATGACGCGGCAATATGGTCAATTTTAGTGAGATCATGGCTTTTGCCTTTTTTACCTCGAGGTGCCCACTCGCGCTGCTCACGCATCATAGACTTTGCTTCGCGACTGGTGAGGCGTTCATCAATCATCATGATTGCGACGGCAAAACGGCCATGCAGTCGGCGAGCAAATTTTCGGGCTCTGCCGCTCAATTCACTTTCACTGCCATCCATATTCAAGGGAAGTCCGACTAGCACGAGGTCTGGCTTCCATTCTAGCAAAACCGCTTCGATATCAGCCCAGTCGGGTACGCCATCAGAGGCCCTGATAATAGTCAGGCCAGAGGCTGAGCAGGTCAGTGTCTGGCCATAGGCTACGCCAATCTGTTTAAGGCCAAAATCAAAGGCCAATAGCGTCTTGGGGTCGGCGTCAGGCATGGCCGACATCAGGCGACAGCATTGCCAAGTCGAGGCCGATTGTGGAGGCTGCAGCGCCAGCACGGTTGGCACAGTCGGTATGAAAGATAATCGCCGAATCGGCGGGGATGGTTAGCCAGCTATTTTGCGTCAGCTCCTGCTCCAGTTGCCCGGCTTCCCAGCTGGAATAGCCCAGCGTGACTAATGCATTTTCCGGCCCTTTGCCCAGCGCTATATCTGTAAGAATATCCTTAGATGCAGTGAGGCTAATATCTTCACCAATGGCCACAGTAGATTCCCACTGCTGTTCAACGGTGGGATGCAGAATAAAACCACGGTCGCGCTGTACCGGGCCGCCATCAAATATCAACGAGCTAGCGCATTCATCCAGGTAGCGGAGTTCGAGCTGGTCGAAAATGGCTTTTACCGGGATATCCAGCTGTTGATTAATAATCAGTCCCATAGCGCCATCAGCATTGTGTTCGCAGATATAGACCACAGAATGGGCAAAATTAGGATCACTGAGACCGGGCATAGCCAGCAAGAAGTAGTCTTTGAGGCTGGAAATAGATTTTTTTGTGGCTTTTGACATACTGAGCAATATGAGGGTTTGGCACGCTAAACTCAAGTGGTGAAACTGGATTACTTGGTGGTGAGCAGATTCCCGGCCTGATATTGCCAGGTACGGATAACGTGCACCTCATCGCGGTCGCGCAGCTCTTGGGGAAAGGGATTAAATGGCGATGCTAACTGAACCGAGCGCACTGCCGCCTGGTCGAGAATTTTGGAGCCAGAGCTGGTCGAAATTGTCACGCGACCCACCTCGCCATTGGGCAGAATCACCACCACGAGCTGCACCTTGCCGACAAGGCGCTGGGCTCGCGCCTCCCGAGGGTAGTTAATATTGCCCACCCGCTCGATACGCTCTTCAAAGTAGTTCATGTAGGCTGCTTCTTGCGCGGTCTTGGTTGACACAGAAGTCAGTCGAGCAATTTGAGGCAAACTGCTATAGGTTTGATTGAGCTGATCGAGTTTGGCGCGCATAGCGCCGATAGACTGTTGTGGCGGCACTTCTTGGACAGAAATTTGCCCTGGGTTAAGTGCCTCATCAGGTTGTAATTCTGTTACTGCCCGAGGCACTTTCGAGAGGCCCTTGGCAGTTAGTATTGGACTATCGATCTGTTGGCTCGCATGTTGCCATTGCGTCGGCATCAAGGACTGTTGATCACCTTGAAACTCAGACAGCCTATTGCTGGTTATCTCAGCGTTTTTATCAGCTTGGTTGCCGCTGCCTAGCTGATTGGCCTGGGCGAGAAAATCAGCATTCTCCGGCATCTCAGTGCTGGCGTGCTGGGCCAGGGTGACCTCCATAGAGGTCACCGGCTTCGCGGGTAAAGAGAGGGTGAAACTTAGCCCCAACAGCAGTGCCAAATGAAGAGCCAGGGCGACAGTAAATGTACCCTTAAGTCGTTCATCGGTCTGATTCCATGGGCTGTCGGTAATGCTGTCCATAAAGTGCTCTGGGCTAGGAGTTTAGATAGCCTTCGATAGCATCCATTAAGCGGTCACCAATAGCGGTGCCCTGAGCCTCGTCAATCTCACGTGCGCAGGTCGGGCTAGTGACATTGATCTCGGTGAGATAGTCACCTATCACATCCAGACCGACAAAAATCAGGCCGCGATCAACCAATGTCGGCGCAATCTGTTCAGCAATCCAACGATCGCGATCGCTCAGCGGTTGCACTCGGCCCTGCCCACCTGCGGCTAGATTGCCACGAAACTCACCAGTTGCCGGGATGCGGGCCAGACAAAAAGGTACCACTTCGCCATCAATCACCAAGATGCGTTTATCGCCCTCAAGAATTTCCGGCAGATACCGCTGCCCCATAATCGTTTGCTGACCATTAACAGTGAGGGTCTCAAGGATTACATTGAGATTTTGGTCACCCTGTTTAACCCGAAAGATCGAGGTTCCACCCATGCCATCTAGGGGCTTAAAAACAACATCTCCATGTTCTTCCAAAAAGCCCTTGAGGCGCTTTTGATCACGGCTAATCATAAGGGGTGGTGTGCACTGAGGGAATTCGGTGGCAAACACCTTTTCATTACAGTCGCGCAGGCTCTGAGGTCTGTTAACAATCAATGTACCGCGCCGTTCTGCAGCCTCCAATATATAAGTCGAGTAAATAAATTCGCTATCAAAGGGCGGATCTTTACGCATAAGCACCACGTCCAGCTCCTCGAGAGGTATAGAGCTACTCTCGTCTAACTCATACCATTTAAATGGGTTTTCAAACACCTTGAGAGGACGGACTTCTGCTCGCGGATTTCCATTTTCCATAAACAAGTGTTGCTGTTCCATATAGTAGAGCTTAAACCCCTGTCGTTGAGCGGCAAGTAACATTGCCAACGTGGTATCTTTGTTATATTTGATCGATTGAATTGGGTCCATTACGACCCCTAGGGTTTTACTCATAAATGACAGCCTTGTGGTTATTTATGCACTATAACTAATAGGACGCGAAACTGGACGGAAATCTGTGAGCCAGCGAACAGAAATATCAATAAAAAGTGGGCGTTGTAGATTATATATTACAACTGTGTTTAAAATTCCATAACTTAAGTGAAGTTGGCAGTACTTGGGGCGTTAAGTGGTTTGAAGGGTGATAAAAAAATGGATGTTCAGGGCCTCAAAGTGCTCGTCATTGACGATAGTAATACAATTAGGCGTACCGCAGAAACACTGCTTTTAAAAGCAGGCTGTAATGTTGCAACCGCCTCAGATGGATTCGACTCGCTAGCCAAGATTGTCGATCTAAAGCCTGATGTCATATTCGTTGACATCATGATGCCGCGTCTTGACGGCTACCAAACCTGCGCATTAATCAAAAATAACGACGACTTTAAAGCCACCCCGGTCATTATGCTATCGAGTAAAGACGGCCTGTTTGACAAAGCCAAGGGGCGCATAGTCGGTGCTGATGATTATCTGACCAAGCCCTTTGGTCGCGCTGAACTGCTCGACGCATTGGAGAAATATAGTTAATCGTTACCAGTTGTAACCATGGAGTCTGGGCATCGTACTTTTTGCCTGACATAAAGCAAATCTGACAAGAGGTTGGAGCAAATGGCCAAGATATTAATAGTAGATGACAGTCCCACAGAAACTTACAAGTTAACCAATATTCTAGAGAGAAACGATCATTCTGTGTTATCTGCTGAAACTGGTGAGCAGGGCGTAAATTTAGCGAAGGTCGAACAGCCGGATGTAGTGCTGATGGATATCGTTATGCCTGGACTCAATGGTTTTCAGGCCACTCGGCAGCTGAGCAAAGGTAGTGAAACCAAACATATACCAGTCATTATTGTGACTGCTAAAAACCAACAGGCCGACCAGGTCTGGGGCGAACGTCAGGGCGCTCGGGCCTACCTAGTAAAACCTATCGATGAAAAACAGCTAGTTTCCGCCATTGCTGATGTTTTGGCTTAGAGGCAAAACCTATGTCTGATGAACAGGATGCCTTCACCGCGATAACAGATATAGTAAAGCGATTTGGAAAGTCAGTTTACGGGTTGCCAGCTCAGGAAAAAATAGCAGAGACCCAGAAGCTGATCGGGTTTTCAGTGCTTGGTGCGCGTTATGTAATTCCTCTTAATGAAATTAGTGAGGTATTAGAGGTACCAGATTGCACCAAGCTGCCGCGCGTTAAATCTTGGGTTCGGGGTGTCGCCAATGTTCGCGGGCGGCTCTTGCCTATTATTGATTTTGCCGGCTTTCTTGGCGGCACATTAACAGGTTCTGTCCGCGAGCGGAGAGTGATGGTTTTCGAAGCAGCTAGTACCTATATTGGCGTCATCGTTGATCAGGTACATGGCATGCAGGCATTGCCTGTTGATTCCTATGAGACGACCAGTGGAACAGGGCCATTGAGCGAGTTTGTTGATGGGAAATTCGCAGATAAAAAGCACGATTTTGAGCTATTTCGTCCGCACAGATTAATTGGTAATAGTCAGTTTATGAATGTGTCTGTCTAGGCATGGATTCGTAGTAACAAAGCATCAACTTGGAGGATGACATGAATACTAAGGGAAAGGGTAAACGGACATTTTTTCGTAATCTAATCATTTTATTAGGGCTGGCCTGCATGGTAGTCGCTGGGTACAGCGGCTTAGACGTCAGCAATAAAATCAGAGACGATCAAAGCAATTTACAAGGCATTGCAAATCTGCGCATCAAGGCGCTGCGAATTAGTCAGTTAGCCAGAGATGCGACTGCAGGGAGTGAGGATTCATTTGATAATTTGAGCGCTCTGAACACACAGATGGATAATGTCTGGAAAGGCCTCAAGGCAAAGCTTGTCAGTCAGGATGAGGTGTCCAGGGCACAGATTCAATCTGTCTCAAATAGTTGGGAACAGGTGCGGGAAAACCTGCAGTCGCTGGGTGATAATCGTGAAACAGTACTTTTTGTATCAATGGTTGCCAGTGAGCTAAATGCCAAACTACCTCTGTTGCAGGACAACTCAGAGCAAGTTGTTGATGCGCTGGTTGCTCGTTCAGCCCCATCAGGGCAGATTACGATCGCCCAAGAGCAACTATGGTTAATTGAACGAATTGGTCGCAATATAGATAAAATGATTGCAGGTAGCGAAGATGCAAATGTTGCCGCAGACCAGTTTAAAAGCGATTCTAATGTTTTTCGCGACACCTTGGATGCCATGAAAAATGGCAACTTTATTCTGGGTATCTCCAAGGTAACGGATAGAGCCGCCATCGCCAGTATCAATGAAATCGAGCAATCGTTTAATGTGGTTTCCAGCGAGATTGAAAGAATCTATGAATCTGCTGATGAACTCTCTGTTGCGCAAAACTCTGCTAATGCGCTAGTAGGGAATGTCCCTGCCTTGTTAACGAATCTAGACAAACTCGACAATATTGTTAGTGATTTAAAGGGCTCTGGAAAACGACTGTTTAGTAACCAGACAACCTTAATTGCCGTTGCCGGGTTTTTGTCATCATTAGTGTTGTTGGGGCTGATAATCTATACCTCAACGCGACGAAATCTGATTGAAGCAGAGCAGATAAAAGACAAAAACCAGAAGGCAATTTTACAGTTACTCGATGATATTTCCGATCTCGCCGATGGTGATTTGACCGTTGAAGCAACAGTAACCGAAGATTTCACTGGCACCATCGCCGACTCTATCAACTTCGCTATTGCCGAGCTACGCAGTCTCGTGCAGAACGTAGCAAGCAGCTCCGAAAAGGTTGCTAGCTCAACGGCCGCGACTCGCTCCGTTTCTCTTCAGCTAGCTGATAGTGCAGAGCACCAGGCCCAGGAAATTGCGGGCGCCTCTGCCGCCATCAACGAGATGGCAATTACCATTGATCAGGTATCCTCAAACTCGGCTGAATCATCAGCGGTGGCTGAGCGCTCTGTATCCATCGCTAAAAACGGTGCTCAGGTTGTGCGTAACACTATTGAAGGCATGGATACTATCCGTGAGCAAATTCAGGATACCTCAAAGCGAATTAAACGGCTGGGTGAAAGTTCTCAGGAGATCGGTGATATCGTATCGCTGATTAATGAGATCGCCGACCAAACCAATATTCTGGCTCTAAACGCAGCCATTCAGGCTGCCATGGCAGGCGAGGCTGGCCGTGGCTTTGCGGTTGTAGCAGATGAGGTCCAGCGACTTGCAGAGCGTTCCGCAACCGCCACAAAACAGATTGCCGGTCTGGTTAAAACAATTCAAACAGATACCCATGAAGCGGTTGCCTCCATGGAGCAAACTACCGCGGAAGTTGTTAAAGGCGCCGAGCTGGCCAATAGCGCAGGTACGGCTCTAGAAGAAATTGAAACAGTATCAACCAACCTCGCAGAATTAATTCAGGATATTTCAGAGGCCGCCAAACATCAGGCAACCACGTCCTCACATATTTCCAACACGATGAATGTCATTCAGGAGATTACTTCGCAGACACTGTCTGGTACCAATGACACGGCCACTTCAATTGGTGATTTGGCAGAAATGGCAATTGCAATGCGCGAGTCAGTAAGTGGTTTTATTTTACCTGACAATGCTGACATTGATGAGGCCAGTGATGTTACCGACGATTCACCAGGCTATGGCAGTGCCGAGTTTTCTGAGCCGGATTCTGTCGTAGATGAAAACAGTCACCTCGATCCCAGTCAGGAAAAACATGAGGATTTACATCTGGTTGAAGCTGGGGAGCTTGAGCAGACAAGCGACTTCATTGCACAAGAGCCCGAGTTTGAAATTGCTAGTAAACAGACCTCTGATCTAGACGCAGAGGAAATGTCCATTGGCAAAGAAGAGTTCGATGAGGATGAAGACCCATTTCATCTCGAGCAGTTTGAAGCTGAGATAGAAGCCCTGTTATCCGACAGCGATAAGAAAGTATAGCTTTTTGCTAAAAGACATAAGGAATCGAAGCTGTGGTCACTGTACCAAGGACTATCTCCAACCCAAACGCAGAATTAAATGCGGTAGGTATTTGGAAAGAGGCAATCGAACAGCGAACGGGCGTACAGATTACGCCTGATCGAGAGAACGCGCTGGCGACCTTGCTACGTAGACGCATGAATGAACTGCACTGCGACGATATGGATAAGTATATTGAAGACTCGCTTGATGACGCCAAAGGGGCGGAGGAATGGAATGGCTTAATTGACAGTTTGCTAATCAAAGAAACCAGTTTTTTTCGCCATCAGCCTTCAATGGACTTTGTTGCGCAATGGGTAGCGGCAAAAACCATTAATCAGGCGCTGGTCGAACCGCTTTGGGTGTGGAGTCTCGGATGTTCTACTGGCGAAGAGGCCTACTCTTTGGCAATACTGATCGAAGAGGCTATGGAAAGGGCAAATGTAGTACTCCGTTATGGCGTCATTGGGACTGATATTAGTCGTGAATGTATTGCAGTAGCACGCCGTGGCGTTTATCGCCAAGCCAAAATGGTTAACGTAACTGAGCCATTACAGGGCAAATATTTCGATCAGGTGGGCAAGGGATTATGGCGAGTAAAAGATAGCCTGCGCCGTCGCGTCTGCTTTGTTAATAGTAATATATTGAGCGATCACTCACCTACAGTTAGGCGCAAGATGCACCTGATTTATTGTCAGAATATGCTGATCTACTTTCGTCGATGGAAGCGCCGTGAACTTGTTAATCAGCTTGTAGACCACCTTGAACCTGATGGCCGAATGATATTGGGGATAGGTGAACTTGGAAATTGGATTCCGCCAGGACTTGCTCGAGTCGCACCACGAAGGGTGCAAGCTTATGCACAGAGCAATAATGCGCAGCAAGGAGATGCTGGATGAGTGACATTCAGATGACAGACAGTGGTAGCAATAACACCCAGGCTTTTAGGGGTCTGGAATGGCTAATTGATGAAATTGAACGGAGTCTCACCTCGGCCTTTAGTGAGTTAGAGGCGTTTACCCAGGACACCGATGATGAAACCAAAATTCACTTTTGCCTCGGTCATCTGCATCAGATAACCGGACCATTTAAGATACTTGAGTGCCAGGGCTGCATGCTTCTTGCTGAAGAGATGGAAGCGTTGACACAGTCAATAATAGATAGAAAAGTATCAAACATTCATGAGGCTTGTGAGATTCTTGTGCAAGCAATTATCCGCCTACCTATTTATCTGCGTCAGGTTCTAGCAACTCGCGAAGATCGGCCGGAAGCCCTGATTTTATTGCTCAATGATCTGCGCGCCGCTCAGGGTAGATCGTTGTTATCCGAAGGTGTTTTATTTAGACCTGACCTCAGTTCGATAGAAAATAAAAAAGATCAGGCGCTGCGCGTAAATTCAAACACTCAGGAGCTGACTAATCTTATAAAACGCCTTCGTCAAATTTATCAAATATCCTTAATAAAAATAATAAAAGAAGACGAATCAGCTAAACATTATTTAAATTTGGGAAAAGTTTTTCAGCGTATGCAAGAGCTAAGTTTAGGCTCTTGGCGGGAAGACCTGTGGTCAATTTCGAAAGAAATTATAGACCTTGTTTCCAGTCGCCAAATAAACTTTACCATGGCATTAAAGAAACTTTTTCGAATTCTAGATACACAAATAAAAATAACGATCGCAGAAATAGACGTGGGAAAACCGACCGTTATAGATAGCGGACTGCTCAAAAATCTTCTCTATTATTTAATGACTGTCGCGCCCAGCAGTAAAAAACAGCACGAGCAATGGAAGAAATACTCCCTGGCGAGTGCATTACCTGGCGGAGTAATAGATCCAGAATCTAGTCGACTGACACCTAGATATGATCCGCTAGTAGTGCGTGCTTTGGTGGACGCAATTCAGGGCGAGCTAGCGAATGTCCGATCGGCTCTTGAGCGGTTTTCAATAGAAGGTGGCATGTCCTCTGAAGACGTATGCAAAACCATGCCGATACTAACCAATATGGCTGATTCTCTAGCGCTGGTAGGTCAGGGCAAGTTGCGCAATGCAATAAATGATATTCGCAAAAATCTTGAGAAAACCTTCAGTGGCTCTATAGGTGTTGATGATGAGCAGGTGATTGCTGCAGTACAGAAACTCACGGAGGTTGAGGTGACGCTCAAAGCGTGGGCCGCTAATCCTGAAAAATTTTCTCGCATAATTGATTTAGACAGCGATGAAAGTAATTATGAGTTTAGTCAAGCTAATGACATATTGTTAACCGAAGCCCTAACCGCTATCGAGCGCATTAAAGAGGCTGTTGTAGCGTTCATAAACTCACAGTGGGATTTAGAGCTATTAACGCCAGTGCCAAAATTGCTTGGAGAGTTATCCGGCGCATTAAAAATTATAAAGCTTGAGAGAGCCGCAGCAGTTGTTGATGGTTGTGAAATCTATGTGCAGCAAATGTTGATTAATGAGCAGCAAATAATTGAATGGCATGCTCTGGACACCTTTGCAGATGCCATAACAACCGTTGAATATTATCTGGAACAAACGAGTTCTATTGAAGATATTAATCAGGACAGCATCCTCAGTGCCGCAGAAGAGAGCATAGAGGCGTTACTCGAAGCGTCCCCAGTCAATAGAGATGAGCAAGGTTTATCGTTGTTGGGCAGCCTTGAACCAATAGACAATATTGAGCAATCAGCAAGCCTTGCATCAGTTGCTAAAGTAGAGATTAGTGAATCCCAAGATGAAGACTCAGATGAAGAGTTTGATGAAGAAATAGTTGAAATATTTGTTGAAGAAGCGGCAGAAGTTTTGGCTACTCTAAGAGCTAAATTGCCCGAGTGGCAGCAGCAGTCTGAAGCCACCGACGTTCTCATTATTATTCGTCGCTGTTTTCATACGTTAAAAGGCAGTGGCCGCATGGTGGGTGCCACAGACATTGGAGATCTTGCCTGGTCCATAGAAAACATGCTCAACCGTATTCTAGACGGCCGGATTTCAGGTGGCACTAGCGCTCAGACATTAGTCGAGCAGACGGTCGCACGGCTGCCGATACTGTTAGAGGCATTTGCCGCTAAGAAGGCTCAGCCGAATCTAGAAATTAGTCAGCAAATAATTGACGCCTCAAATCAGATTGCCAAAGGTGAGTCAATCAGGCTGCCGGTAGTTGAAGTTGATGAAAGCAGCAGCCTGGAAACGCCACAGCAGGTTTCCGAGCAAGAGGAGCAGTCTGGCCCATTAGTGGGCGGCGTGTCCGAGGATTTTGCAGCCTATGACGCGCATGAAAACATAGAGAGCGCTGAGGCTGAGGCACCAAATTCCACTGGTACTGTTGATGACCCAGTAAGCGGCAATCCGAAGAAGGAATCTGAAGAACAAATTCTACTGGATATTTTTGTCAATGAAGCTCAAGGCCACCTGCGAACGATTGACCACTATCTCATTCAGACGCGTGGATTGGCACCTATGCGTCAACCGCCTACCTCGGCCCTGCAAAGGGCGCTGCACACCTTAAAAGGCACTGCCGAGATGGCTGATTTCACAGCTCTCAGCCAGTTGGTTTCGCCGCTCGATGAGTTTATAAAAGAACTACATAACCACCAGATCTGTGTAGATGAAGATATTATGTATCTGATCAATGACGGTGTTGCCTTTTTTCGTCGCCTGCTGGAAAGGATGGTCGCTAAAGAGGATGTTGAGCAAGACAGTGGTGAGATTGAAGGTCTGTCCCTGTTCTATGCACGATTAGCTGAGTTACGCGAAAAATTCGTCGGTGCCATATTGCAGGCTGAAGATAGTCAAGTCAGTGGGACTAGCTTCAGTGCAGTTAAGAAGTTAATGGCCTATGGCTTAAACAGTATTCAGGATTATGCTCAATTCCTACCCCAAGTGGGTTATGAAAAAGATTCATCTGAATCGGCATCCCTCAAGCTTCTCGCCGAGCTTGAAGAGATTGTCGCGATGACGGGTGATCTCCCCGCCATTAATGAACTCGCAGAGCTACTGGCCGAAGTCTATCGGCGGTTGGAAGGCGAGGGAAATGGTCCTAGCGGGGATAGGCTGGACCTTCTTGAATATAGCCATGAAATATTGCTGAGCCTCTTTGACATGTTTGCTGCAGATCAGGACCTGTCGCCGCTGTCCGATGACCATAGAGGGCGATTGCAGACATTGATTAGTGAGCTGCCAGAGCCTACTGCCAAAAACGAACCTTCAACGGACGACGAGCCGTTAGCGCAAGAAGAGCCAGCTACAGAAGAGGCGCTAACAGCAGGCGAAGAGCCCTCAGCATACAAAGAGCCCTCAGCGTACAAAGAGCCCTCAGCATATAAAGAGCCCTCGGCGACAGAAAATCCACTAGCCGCAACAGTCGATAAAGTACCGTTATCGAATAAGACTGTATCCTGGATGGAAGACGATCTCGATCAAGAAATTGTCGGTATCTTTGTTGAAGAAGCCGAAGATATTATCAGCAATCTTGAAGAAACATTACATGCATGGCAGAACAGTCCACAACAGGTCGAGTTTGCCGATCAGTTAAAACGTGATCTCCATACATTGAAGGGTGGCGCACGTATGGCAGGGTTTAATGCCTTAGGCCAATATACCCATGAGTTTGAATCTACTATTGATGCGACCAAGGACTACAACGAAGCCTACTTTACAACGCTTGTCGCGAGTCAGGAACAGCTCAACAGGTGTTACGATATTGCCCGCCGAATATCGGCCGGAGATACACCCGCAGATGTTCAGGCACAGATTAAAGCGCTGCAAGAATTTATCACGCAGCCTCAGTCTCCTGCGGAGGCGAATACCGAAGAATCGGTTTCTGTAGAGCCTGAGTTCACCACACCTGTTTCTAGCGATATGGCATCCACAGCACAGCCACCTGTGCTAATTGAGAAAAAAGATTTTTCTGCTGACTTAGAGAAATTCTCGCATCATGCGAGTCCTTCTGACAGGTCCTTTGGTGCTCAGGGAGAAATTAAAGAAGTTGTTCGAATTGGCGCTGAAACTTTAGATACTCTAGTCAATTTATCGGGTGAAAATATAATTTTCCGTGGTCGTGTGGAGGAACAAGTCAGCGAGTTTAACTACTCACTCGATGAAATGGATGCAACTATTATGCGCCTTCAAGAACAGGTACGTCGCCTGGGCACAGAAACTGAGGCGCAGATCGATTATCGCCGCGAGCAAATAGAGGCCTCTGGTGAAGCGGCAAACTTCGATCCTCTTGAAATGGATCGCTATTCCCACCTACAGCAATTGTCTGGCTCACTAGTAGAGTCTGCCTCTGATCTACATGACCTTAAAGAAACATTGGTCGACAAGTTGGTAGGTACCGAAACCTTATTAGTGCACCAGTCGCGTATCAACACAGATCTGCAAGAGGGACTGATGCAGACACGAATGGTGCCATTTTCACGAATCGTACCGCGACTGCGCCGAATTGTACGTCAGGTAAGTCAGGAAGTAGGCAAAGACGTTCAGTTAAAAATGGAGAATATCCACGGCGACATGGATCGCACAGTGCTCGACCGCATCGTAGCGCCACTTGAGCATCTAATTCGCAATGCTATTGATCACGGAATAGAAACCCAAGAGCAACGCAAGAAAGGGCGCAAGCCAGCGACTGGCACCATTGCCATTACTACCTACCGTCAAGGTGGTGACATAGTTATTCATCTTGCGGACGATGGCGCTGGTTTGGATATGTCGCGTATCCGTGATTTGGCTGTAGAAAAAGAACTGATGGGAAAAGATGCGCCGCTATCAGACCATGAAATTGCACAGTTTATTTTTCATCCCGGATTTTCAACCTCCGAGGCCGTTTCCGAAATTTCAGGCCGTGGCGTAGGCCTGGACGTGGTGAGCAGTGAAGTACGCCAACTGGGTGGCTCAGTAAATATTCAATCTTCTGCAGGACGTGGCGCTCAGTTCACCGTAGTACTGCCGTTCACCCTGTCGGTGAATCGCGCCCTAATGATCAATGTCACAGGCGATCATTATGCGCTGTCGCTCAATTCTATTGATGGCGTACATTTTATCTCCCCAGATAAATTGGCAGAGGTGACTTCCGCAGGCGGGATTATTTATTATGCCGGCAGGGAATATGTGCTGCAGCATTTGGGAACATTATTAAACTCTGAGGCAAAAGCCCAGGGAAAAGCTGGGGTGATCCCGCCCTCAGACGTGCTAACCGAATCTATTGCTATCGTCTTGTTCCACTCTGACAATCGGTATTTTGCGGCTCAGGTCGATGAAATTGTTGGTACTCAGGAAATCGTTGTCAAAAATCTTGGCGCACAGTTTTCTACCGTGCCAGGGTTGGGTGGTGCCACTATTCTCAGTGATGGCCGCGTTGTGGTTATCATTGATCTTAATGAACTCGCTCGAGTGGCTATTAGCGAAGGTGCATTGATATCGCAGGAACCTCAGCTAGCAACACAAAAAGCGATAGAGCGGGATACCTCTGAGCATAATAGGGTTGAGGCTACCTATGTGCTGGTTGTGGATGACTCTGTCACCGTGAGAAAAGTAACCAGCCGCATTTTAAAACGTCAGGGTTATAGAGTGGCCACAGCAAAAGATGGCGTGGAAGCACTAAAAGTTATGCAGGATGAAATTCCGGCCGTAATGTTGCTGGACATTGAAATGCCGCGCATGGACGGTTTTGAAGTGGCAACCAGAGTGCGTGCCAGCGAAACCTTAAAAGACATACCGATCCTCATGATTACATCAAGAACCGGTGATAAGCATAGACAGCGCGCTATGGAGCTTGGTGTTAATAAGTATATGGGCAAGCCCTATCAGGAAGACGAATTGCTAGGGACTATTGATGAACTATTAGCCAGCAGGAGCTATTAAGCGGCTATGCAGCAGGCGAAGATGATTTGGTTACTTGGAGCCTCAACCGGTGGGTTGCAGGCGGTTAAACAATTTTTGTCCAATGTGCCTGTCAGTGACGATGTTGCTTTTGTCTATGTACAGCATATTGCGGCACAGCAAATAGAGACAGTGCTGCGCATGATTAAAAACCAGACTGGATGGCCCGCGCGTCAGGCCGCTACTGGGCACCTTCTTACCTCAGGCAGCGTGACAGTTATTTCGCCACAGTTTGAAACAAGGCTTAGCAAACAGGGCTGGATGTTACGCTTTAACTCCAGGTGGCAGGGTCACTACGCCCCATCTATCGACCAGCTAGCAACGAGATTGGCACTTGTATACAAGCGTGACTGTGGTGCAATTATCTTTACTGGTATGGGAGACGATGGCGCAAAAGGCTGTCAAACAATCAAGGACCGCGGTGGCAAAGTCTGGGTTCAAAATCCTGCAGACTGCACCGCTCCAGCTATGCCCGAAGCAGTTATACAGTGTAACAGTGCTGATTTTGTGGGTGATGCAGGCCAGTTAGCACAAAAGATGTGCATGGAAATGGAACAAATGGAGGCATGTAGCCAATGAGTTTATTCTTTCTTGATCAACAAGAGACTATTGAAACAATCGATTGTTTGGCGGTAAATATTGGCCAGTCACAGCTGCTTGTTCCAATGCCCGCTGTGGCTGAAATTATTCTTAATCAGGCGCCAGAAAAAAGTGACCGGTTGCCAGCATGGGTGGCAGGGTGGATTGACTGGCGACATCTCAACATCCCGTTAATCGACTTTGGGGCACTGCAAAATGGAAACGCAGCCGCTGACTTTGGTGCCAGCTCCAGAATACTGGTATTAAATAGTTTTGCCGAGGGGCACAGCCACCATTACTACGCCATATTAACTCGAGGATTCCCTCATACATTGCGGGTCGAAGCTGACTGTGAAATGACGACGCAGTCTGCGACGGACCGCGGCAACTGCATCAAAATTGATTTGCAGGTCGACAATGAAAAATTACTGCTGCCAGATTTCAGTCAAATCGAGACCTATCTCAAAGAGATTCCACTCTACTACTAGCGCCTATGACTGCCTGTCCGCAGATTTAAGTGTTGAACACTCCGCGGCAGGTGGTAGTCTTACTCAATAATTTAAAAAATAGCAGGGGTAAGTATGAACGGTTTAATGATGGACTCGCAGCTCACTATTACATCAATAATGAAGCATGCAGATCGAATTAATGGAAAGAGTGAGATTGTTTCGGTAACAGGTGATAATCCTCATCATAAGTACACCTATAAAGATTCATTTCAGCGTGTTCGTAAATTGGCAAATGCCCTGCAAGGCATTGGTTTCGAGCAGGGTGACCGCATTGCCACACTGGCCTGGAATGATTACCGCCACTTTGAGCTGTACTACGCCATTTCCTGTTCAGGGCAGGTTTGCCACACAATTAATCCGCGCCTGTTTCCTGAGCAGATAGACTTTATTATCAATCACGCCGAAGACCAGTGGATTTTCACTGATCCAATGTTCGTGCCTCTGCTAGAAGCGCTCAAAGACCGACTGCCAACAGTGCGTGGTTATGTGGTCATGACCGACCAGGCGCATATGCCAGAGACTAGCCTGACCAACACCCATTGTTACGAGACATTTATTGGTGATCAGTCAGATAGCTTTCACTGGCCAGATCTGGATGAAAATACCGCCAGCTCCATGTGCTACACATCTGGAACCACGGGCAACCCCAAAGGTGTTCTCTATAGTCATCGCAGTACTGTATTGCACTCCATTGTAGGTTCTACGCCTGATTTGATGAATTTATCGGCTGACGATGTAATTATGCCGATAGTGCCAATGTTTCATGTCAATGCTTGGGGTACTGCCTACAATGCACCAATGACAGGCGCCAAGCTGGTATTCCCCGGACCTAAGATGGCCGATGGTGAGACGCTGACTAAACTGATCAATGCTGAAAAAGTTAACTATTCCCTTGGTGTGCCCACCGTCTGGCTAGCATTAGTCGGTTATCTAAACGCCTCAGGTGAAACAATAGATACACTCAAATCTGTTGTCTGTGGTGGTTCTGCCTGCCCATTGTCGTTAATGAAAGAGATGGAAAAGCATGGTGTTATGGTGCATATGGGCTGGGGTATGACTGAAATGAGCCCACTGGGGTCATACAATCGACCCATGGAATGGATGTCAGAGGCCAGCGAAGAAGAACAGGATACTTATCGTGTTCGCGCAGGCCGCATGGTCTTTGGCGTAGAGATGCGAATAGTCGACGAAAATCACAATGAACTCCCATGGGACGGCATTGCCTCTGGTTTATTGCTGGTCAAAGGCCCTTGGGTTATCAGTGGCTATTATCGCCTCGATGAAAAACCAGCGCTGGATTCAGATGGCTGGTTTGACACTGGCGACATGGCCTCTATTGATGAATATGGTTATGTCACTATCACCGACCGAGTTAAAGATGTCATTAAGTCTGGGGGTGAGTGGATTAGCTCTATTGATGTGGAAAATGCCGCCATGAGCCACCCTGACGTTCAGGAAGCTGCGGTCATTGGCGTTGCCGATCCAAAGTGGACTGAACGCCCGCTGTTGATTGTTATTCCTGTGGCTGGTGTAACCCCTGATAAAGACAGTATTTTGGCCTCTTTAGAAGGCAAGATCGCTAAGTGGTGGATTCCTGGTGACTGTGTGTTTGTGGAAGAAATTCCGCATACAGCCACAGGCAAAATCAGCAAGAAGGATCTGCGCGACCAATTTAAAGATTACTCCTATTAATCAGGTCAACCGAATGGGTGCCATGGCGTTTTTAAGCTGACCTAAAAATAGGAGTAATAGTTTATGAAAAATTGGATAGTTTTTGCCCTGCTGGCATTGGTCTCAGTCTGGAGCATAGCGGGTCACCATGGTGGGGGACATGAAAAAGGTGCCCTTTTTAAGCATACAGATCTTGATAAAAATGGCAGCATCTCCACAGATGAACATGAAGCTGCAATTGAGAAAATGGCTGATAAACGACGGCAGAGATTCACCGCAATGGATGCAGATGGCGACGGTTCAGTAACTCAGGAAGAAGCTAAAGCATTGCGCAAAGAAATGAAGGGTAAGCGCAGGGACAAAGCGGCTGACAAATAGCGCTAACAAGTAATAGAAAGCTAAGCGGTCATTGCATTCAATGGCCGTTTTTTTATGGCGTTAGAAAAGGGCAAATAATTTGCACCCACAATCGAACTCGCGCATCATTGCCCCTGAACTAAGCCAAGGTGTTTTATGACTGAATTTTTGATTGCTCCCTCCATTCTCGCTGCTAACTTTGCCCGTTTGGGAGAAGAAGTTGATAATGTCCTTAAGGCTGGTGCCGATATTGTGCATTTCGATGTTATGGACAATCATTATGTTCCTAACCTGACTATTGGTCCCATGGTGTGTAAAGCGCTGCGTGATCATGGCGTAACAGCGCCCATTGATGTCCATCTTATGGTTCAGCCCGTGGATGACTTGATTCGCATGTTTGCCGATGCTGGTGCTAGTTACATCACTTTTCATCCAGAGGCGTCCAATCATATAGATCGCTCGCTGCAGTTAGTGCGTGACCTAGGTTGTAAGGCCGGCCTTGTTCTGAATCCGGGCACCAGCTTGGAAACCACGCGCTGGGTTATGGACAAAATGGACATGCTGCTTCTGATGTCGGTAAACCCGGGCTTTGGTGGGCAGAAATTTATTCCTGCGACCCTGGACAAGCTTCGTCAAGCACGTCAGCTGATTGATGCTAGTGGCTATGATATTCGTTTGGAAGTTGATGGTGGTGTCGGGGTAAATAACATTGGCGAGATCGCGGCAGCAGGCGCAGATACATTTGTTGCAGGCTCGGCAATCTTTAGTCAGCCAGACTATGCTGAGGTTATCGCCAAGTTGAGAGCTGAGTTAGCCAATGCAGGCTAATAGCTATATTTTATAGGCGGTCAAAGCCGCCTAATGGTTCCTTGAATGACCGATATTGACTACAATATCAACCCCAACAGGAGATGGGTCTTGAAAAGCATCAGTTTTATACAGTTTGATTTTGGCTGCCAGTGGTGGCGATGGCGCAACTAGTGCTACTTAGGCGTTGTGGACGCCTGCATAAATCAAATTGCTATGGAACAAGGAAACCGCTATGACCCCGGAAACATTTGCCACATTGGCAAGCCAAAACTTTAACCGTATCCCCGTTACCCGCGAAGTACTCGCGGATCTTGAAACGCCCCTCAGCGTCTATCTGAAGCTTGCCTACGGGCCTAATTCGTATCTGTTCGAGTCAGTGCAGGGCGGAGAGAAATGGGGGCGCTACTCGCTGATTGGTTTGCAGACCTCCACCGTACTAAAGGTCTATGGCAATCGTCTGGAGATCGTTCGTGATGGCAAGCCCATGGTTAATCGTACTACCAGTGATCCCCTGGCTGAGGTAGAGCGCTTTAGACGTTTGTTTAGCATGCCGGATAGTCCCGATCTGCCAAGATTTACCGGCGGCTTAGTCGGATATTTTGGTTACGACACAGTGCGTTTTGTAGAGCCCCGCTTAGCCGCTACGGCGCCAGCTGATGAACTCGGCACACCGGACATCTTATTAATGGCCTCAGATGAAGTGGCGATTTTTGATAATCTGTCTGGGACTATTATGCTGGTGGTGCATGTGGATGCCAAAGAAGTTGGCGCATTAGAAAAAGCCGGGGCCAGACTGGATGAGCTAGAACAAAAACTTGCGGAGCCAAAACCAGATCTACCACCGATGAATATGCAGGCCGACGGTATATCGGAGCAAGATTTTGTCTCCAGCTTTGGTGAGCAAGAATTTAAGGCAGCGGTCAATAAGATCAAAGACTATGTGATCGCTGGCGATGTCATGCAAGTGGTGCCGTCGCAGCGACTCTCGGCCCCTTTTGATGCATCACCGATTAATCTTTACCGGGCATTGCGCCGCCTTAATCCGTCGCCTTATATGTACTTTCTGGATCTCGATGGCTTCCATATTGTTGGCTCCTCCCCGGAAGTATTGGCGCGTCTTGAAGACGGCCAGGTCACTGTTCGGCCCATAGCCGGAACCAGAAAGCGCGGTGAAAATCCTGAGGAAGATCAGGCCATGGAAGACGAGATGCTTGCCGATCCAAAAGAAATTGCCGAGCATCTCATGCTGATTGATTTGGGTCGCAATGATGTTGGCCGTATCAGTAAAACCGGTACCGTCGAAGTCACCGAAAAAATGGTCGTCGAGCGCTATTCTCATGTGATGCATATCACCTCCAATGTAGTGGGAGAGGTGACTGAAGGCATGGGTGCACTGGAGGTGCTAAAAGCTACCCTGCCCGCAGGTACATTGAGTGGTGCACCCAAGATTCGAGCCATGGAAATCATCGATGAGCTAGAGCCCGTCAAACGCAGTATCTATGGTGGTGCCGTGGGCTATATTGGCTGGAACGGCAACATGGATACTGCGATCGCAATCCGCACCGCAGTGATTAAAGACGGCATGCTGCATGTGCAAGCTGGCGCTGGTGTTGTAGCTGACTCGGTTCCCGAATTGGAATGGAAAGAAACCAATAATAAAGCACGCGCTTTAATGCGCGCTGCAGCAATGGTGTGTGGAGTGGCAAAATGATTTTAATGATCGACAACTATGACTCATTTACCTACAACATTGTGCAGTATCTGGCCGAATTAAAAGCCGATGTAAAAGTCCATCGCAACGACGAAATAACGATTGCCGATATCGAAAAAATGGCACCAGAGAAAATTGTTATTTCTCCAGGCCCCTGCACGCCTAACGAAGCAGGCATTTCTGTAGAAACCATAAAAACCTTTGCCGGAAAAATTCCGATCTTGGGCATTTGCCTGGGACACCAGAGCATCGGGCAAGCCTTCGGCGGCAATATCATTCGTGCCAAACAGGTAATGCATGGTAAAACCTCTATGATGCATCATAACGATAGCGGTGTTTTTAAAGGTTTGAGTAATCCGTTTGAAGCCACCAGGTACCATTCACTGGTGATTGATCAGGAAACACTGCCAGACTGCTTGCAAGTCACAGCATGGACTGAAAATGAAGACGGTAGTCTCGACGAAATCATGGGTATCAGGCATAGAGAGTTGGCTATTGAAGGTGTGCAATTTCACCCCGAATCTATACTCACTCAGCATGGTCATGACCTGTTGGATAATTTCCTTAAGGGTCAATGAAGGAGCAAAGCGTGGATATTAAGCAAGCACTGGAAATAGTGGTTAATGGCAAACACCTGAGTTCCGCAGAGATGCGTGATGTGATGCGTCAAATAATGACCGGCAACGCCAGCGAAGCGCAAATAGGTGGCTTTTTAATTGCCCTTAGAATGAAAGGCGAAAGCATTGAAGAGATCGCTGGTGCCGTAGAGGTAATGCGCGAACTGGCAACCGGCGTCAAAGTGTCCGGTGATGGGCTGGTCGATATCGTTGGCACTGGTGGTGATGAATCCAATTTATTTAATGTCTCTACGGCGTCGACGTTTGTCGTTGCCGCCGCTGGTGGGCGCGTTGCTAAACATGGCAATCGGTCGGTAAGCAGTAATAGTGGTGCAGCAGATCTGCTCGAGGCCGCCGGTGTAAATTTAAATTTGAGTCCAGAGCAGGTAGCACTCTGTGTACAGGAACTAGGCGTGGGATTTATGTTTGCGCCCGCACATCACAGTGCCATGAAGCATGCGATTGGCGCAAGACGGGAGCTTAGTCTGCGGACCATCTTCAATATTTTGGGTCCCATGACCAATCCTGCAGGTGTGACTCGACAGCTTATAGGCGTCTACGACAAAGCGCTGTGTAGACCAATGGCTGAAGTGCTCGGGCGCTTGGGTGCAGAGCATATAATGGTGGTGCACTCGGCAGATGGCCTCGACGAAATTAGCATTGCAGCAGAGACCTATGTCGCCGAATTTAAGAATAATATTGTTACAGAATATATCGTTAAGCCAGAGGATTTCTTGCCAGAACGGCAAAGTCTAGATGGTCTCGATGTTGATGATGCCAAGCAATCTCTGTCTCTAATTATTGATGCGCTTGGCAAGCAAGCTGGCACCAGCGCTAGCAAGGCAGCAGATTTAATTGCTCTGAATGCTGGCGCTGCGCTCTATGTTGCCGGTTGCGCCAATGATATAAAAGAAGGTGTGGCAATGGCACAGGATGCTATAGGTTCAGGTTTGGCACGCGCTAAAATTAATGACTTAGCCACTTTCACTCAGGTCCAGCAAGACGCCTAAAAATATTCTCAAGAGAGATAAAATGAGTTCAGATACCCCCACAATATTAAAAAATATTCTTGCTCGAAAGCAGCAAGAAATTGCCGAGCGCAGTGCCCGAGTACCCATGGCTCAGCTAGTAGAAAAAGCGGCATCGGCCTCAGCGCCCCGTGGTTTTTCCGCAGCCATTGCGTCGAAAATAGCCGCTGGCGAATCTGCCGTTATCGCAGAAATAAAAAAGGCTTCACCGAGCAAAGGGGTTATTTGCGAAAATTTTGATCCGGTTTTAATTGCAAAAAGTTACGAGAAGGGTGGTGCAGCCTGCCTGTCAGTTTTAACTGATGTCGATTTTTTTCAAGGTGCAGATGAATATTTAGTATTGGCACGCAATGCCTGTGACTTGCCTGTTATTCGCAAAGATTTTATTGTCGATGAATACCAGATTTATGAAGCTCGTGCCATGGGCGCAGACTGCATTTTATTAATCGTTTCGGCGCTGACTCATGAACAACTTGCACAGCTGCATAGGGTTGCATTGTCACTGGGGATGGATGTCCTTATTGAAGTCCATGGTGAAGCCGAGTTGGCTATCGCTTTAACATTGGATAACCCAATGGTTGGGATAAATAACCGCAACTTGCATACCTTCGAAGTATCCTTAGAAAACACCTATAAGTTACTCAGTCAAATTCCTGCTGGAAAAATTATTATCACCGAAAGCGGTATTCATAGCTCGGTAGATGTGGCGGCTATGCGCGAACATCATGTGAATGCATTTTTGGTGGGTGAGGCCTTTATGCGCAGTGATGAGCCTGGCGCCCGGCTGAGTGAGATGTTCAGTTAGTAGGTGGTAATAAGTTATTTAGCGAAAGAGGTTGGTTTCTCTAATTCATAAATAGCATCAGCGATGTGTTCTGCTCGCTCTTGCACTATTGCCTGAGCATCAAAAAGGCCGCGATTATAATAAAATGAGCCCAGTTCTTCAGAGAAGAAATCCAGCAAAAACTCAGTATCGAATTGGCCTAATGTCTGGTCAAGTTCGTCGTTAAAATACCGCTGGATCCTGCGAGCAATCTGTTCTCTTTCATCGTTACTAAATTCAATTTTCACCCTGTTAATTTCAGGCCTCCTTTTCTACTAGGCCGTTGCTGTAAAGACCTGCCACAGTTGAGCTCAGGCACTTACAGTGCTCCCAAATCTATCGTTGGGTGAGCTTAACGGGTTCCGAAGACCACCATGGTTTTACCTGCCACAGAAACCAGTTCCCGCTCCTCCAGATCTTTAAGTACGCGCCCTACCATCTCACGAGAGCAGCCGACAATGCGACCTATTTCCTGACGGGTAATTTTGATCTGCATACCATCTGGATGGGTCATGGCATCCGGTTCTTTGCATAGATCCAGTAGAGTACGTGCCACGCGTCCGGTGACGTCAAGAAATGCCAGATCGCTCACTTTGCGCGTGGTGTCACGGAGACGCTGGGCAATTTGTTTACTGATCGCAAATAAAAACTCTGGATGCTGATGGCCTAGCTCAATAAATTTTGCATAGCTAATTTCGCCGACTTCGCACTCAGTCTTGGTTCGAATCCAGGCGCTGCGATGTTCTTGGTCGAAAAGGCCCATTTCTCCGACGAAATCACCTGGATTGAGATAGGCGAGAATCATTTCCTTGCCATCGCTGTCGTCTTCAATAACGACAGTAACAGATCCTTTAATGATGTAATAAAGGGTATCACCCTGATCTCCCGCATAGATAATAGTACTTTTTGCGGGGTATCGACGACGGTGACAATGCGATAAAAACTCTTCTACATTGTCTATGTGTGGGGTAAGAGGTGCAGGGGCCAATGTGTTTCTCCTTGTGTGGTTTCCTAAGCCGCAGCTGTTTACCACCTTATATAACAGTTATTTCGCGACCCTTGTGTTTCATTGTAGTAAAAAATTTCTGCAGGCGTGCAAATATTCCATGACACTCTATGCTAATCTTTGCGGCCTTGAAAACGGGGTAAATTATGAACGCAACAATTAAATGGGTAGACGGGGTAATGTTTCTCGGAGAGTCTGGAAGTGGGCACTCAGTCATTATGGATGGTGCGCCAGATCAGGGCGGCAGAAACATGGGCGTCCGTCCTATGGAGATGGTTTTAATGGGTTTGGGTGGCTGTGCGTCCTTTGATGTGATGACGATGCTTCAAAAGGGCCGCCAAAAGGTGACTGACTGCAGAGCTGAGCTGGAAGCCGAGCGCGTGGATGCTGTCCCAGCTGTTTTTAGTAAGATTCACCTGCACTTTATCGTCAGTGGAGTTGATCTTAAAGATAGCCAGGTTAAACGAGCGGTTGAGCTGTCAGCAGAAAAATACTGTTCCGCCTCAATTATGCTGGAAGCTGGCGGGGTCGAGATTAGTCACAGCTATGTGGTGGAAGAGGCTTAATAGGGTCAGGTGGATTGACGCTTGAGGTGACAAAGTGAAAGGCAAAAAAAAGGAGCCTAAAAAGGCTCCTAAAAGAATCTTTGGATGAAACGCAAAGAAGGGGTAAGGGGTAAACCATTGAAAAACCGCCTCTCAGCGCTTTTTCGTAAATCGGTATTGCTTAACTCAGGCATATAATAGAAATCTGGCACTCATAATTCAAATGCATTATTTGCATTTAAGTCATACCTTTGTGTAATACCGGATTTGTCAATAAAAAAAAGGGACCCTGGTGGGTCCCTATAAAAGAATCCTATAGCAAGGATTAAGAGGGGTAATGCGGGGTAATACGAATTTGGTACATCTGTAAATGAAGCTGTGTCACGGTGTTCGGTGACCGAGGGCCTTACTTATCAGAAGCGTCCATTCCAGGTGCTTCCAACTTAACGAAATCGTCTTTCGCAATTGCAGCACCCGCTAGGCCGGTAAAACCGATCAATATATAAACGAGTGTCATGGTGTATCTCCTTAGTTAAATGTAAGAGCCGTTGCTCTATGGGTGACAATATAGGCGCTTCCATGTCATAATTCTAATGCATTGTTTGCATCAACTATATGCGTTTAGGTAATGACCCAGGGTTTTAATCATGAATCTTCAAAAGCTTTCTCGTCTCGACCTTAACTTACTGGTTTCTCTTCAGGCGTTACTTGAGGAAAAGAGTGTGACGCGAGCCGCTCAGCGCCTTTTTATCACTCAACCCGCCATGAGCAGAGTTTTACAACGGTTGAGACATCAATTGGATGACCCACTTTTTACCAGAACAGGCAATGAGCTGGTGCCGACGCCCAAAGCAAAAGACCTACAGATGCGTCTGCCCAGATTGCTCGAAAATATTTTAGAGATAGTGAGTGAGGGAGAGTTTGACCCGGCAGCCTATGTCGGCGAAATTACCATTGCAGTGCCTGAGTTTGTAGCCATATCACTGGTATCTGAGCTAACCAAGGTTGTTACTCAATACGCCCCGGGCGTGATTCTGTCAATCTCAAGCGAAACCAATACTGTTGAAGGCGAATTGACTGATGGCGTATTAGATTTTGCTATTGATATTGAGAAGGGGATTACTGAAGATATCAGCGCCCGTAGTTTGGCGATTTTTACACCATCAATTTGGATGAGAGAGGGCCACCCTCTCGCCAAGAAACCTCATGTGACGCTGGATGAAATTCTCGAGTACCCCTTTGTGCAGTACTATCTGCTTATCTCAAAGCGAGTCAGTGCCAGAACCGACGCCCGCTTTGATCGTGTACTTCGCGACCTTGGCCGCAAGCGTAAAAAAGCCATGGTGACCAATCAGTTAATGACGGCCATGGAGACTGTCTGTGATACTGACTGCCTAATGGTTGCAGCCAAGTATGGCCTGACAATGGAGCGAGAAATGTACCGTATTGTGCGCAAGCGATATCCGGCGGAACTGCCCCACGAGGGCACGATTTCACTGGTATTGTTGCAGCACAAGAGAACCTCAGGCTCACCGATTCATCGCTGGCTTGCAGATAAGATTGTCGGGCTTATGCGCGAATGGGATAAAGATTTGGCGGCTGACAGCGCTACGCTTTAGAGTCGATAACTGCTGCCAGTCATAGCGGCAGACACGGCCGTCATAATGGCTTTAACGGGCTTTGGGAACTCATGACCACCTGCGTCTAGAGCGGTTTGGGCATGGCGCTCTTCATCAACCAACATCTCTTCAACGATAGCGCGGCTTCTGTGGTCGTTACTGGGCAGCTGTTCGAGATGGGTTTTAAGGTGCTCGCAGACTTGATCTTCCGTGGCAGCGACAAACCCCAAGCTGAGTTTATCGCTAATTAAACCAGCACCGGCACCGATACCAAAAGACATGGCGTACCAAATTGGATTGAGTAGACTGGTGTTGCCTCCGAGCTCAGTAATGCGCTCTTCACACCAGGCCAGATGATCAATTTCCTCTGCAGCCGCATGTTCCATCTGTGCGCTCACCTCGGGCAATTTGGCCGTCAATGCCTGGCCCTGATAGAGCGCCTGAGCACAGACTTCACCGGCATGATTGACGCGCATCAGCCCAATCGCATGCTTGCGTTCTTGCGCCGACAGCTCAGGATCCTCTAGCGTCATAGCGGGTGACGCTCGCTGTGGATTTGGCGCGCTGGCAAATGCGGTGCGCAAGCCTTGGTCAAGCTGGGTAAGTAGTTGGTCAATAGCGGATAGCTGACGATTAGACATAATTTTCAAATGCGTTCATTCAGTTGGCTGAACTGGAATTGTAGCCGGATTTAAACAGTATTTCTTGGCGATCGCTATAGGTACGTAGGCAATGGCAAAAAAGACGAATGCTAGCGCCTCTGAGACCAAAATATAAAAGGGCCAGGGTCCGAAATAATCCAAAATTGAAGGATTGATTGGTTTTTCCATCATATAAAAGTAGTTTGCACCGAGCCAAAGGTTCACTGGTACTAAGCTTAGCAAGTAGATGTTTAGCCAGATAAAAGTAGTAATCATGGCTCTGGGTCGCGGGTATAGCTTAAATGCCAGCAGGTAATGGATGACCACCAATACTAGCCCCATATGCACAATCCAGTATTTAAAGAAGCCGTAGCCGGGAAAGCCAACATAGAGATCTGGTGTAAGAATGGCCTGAAAGGTCCCGCACATAACCATAAAGTAGATAACTTCAAAGCGCCGATGATCTGGGTTCCAAAATAGCAAAGGGGCTATAAAAGCAAACAGATTGCAAAGAGAGAGGGGCAGATCAACGGCAATATTAAAGCGGTCATAGAACAAATGCAGGATCGCCCAAGCCGCTACCGAGACCGACATAAAGACAGATAGACATCTGCCAAGCAGCAGGTTCTGCCGGTTATTGAGCTTTTTACCGGCGAATATTACTGAGGCTAACAGAAAGGCAAAGACGATCAGAGTCACAATATGCGTTTGGCTGAACGATTCAAAAGGAATATCTACACTAAAAAATCCCTGATCACGCATTATTACTACTCCAGCTTATTATTCGGCTTTTATCGGAGCTACCTGTTACCAATAATGGCTTTTAGTTGGTCTGTTCTCTGTCAATAGCTCGCCAAGCGATATCATCGCGAAAATATATGTCATTCCAATGAATCTCAGAAGCCGACTCATAAGCCTTTTGCTGGGCATCTGCAACCGAGCTACCCATAGCTGTGGCACAGAGTACTCGGCCACCACTGGTAACAATGTTGCCTTCTTGCTGAGATGTTCCGGCGTGGAATACCTTCTTATCCTGATCACTAGAGGGAGCCAGATGCAGGCCGCTGATGACATCACCACTTCTATAAGCGCCGGGATAACCGCCAGCTGCCAGCACAACGCCCACTGCTGGCCGCGGATCCCACTGCGCTTGCTGTTTATCCAGATCACCGGTCAAAGCTGCCAGGCAATGACTGACTAAATCCGACTGCAGACGAAGCAATATTGGCTGCGTTTCAGGGTCGCCAAAGCGACAGTTAAACTCAATAACCTTGGGCGTACCATCGGACATAATCATTAGCCCTGCATACAGAAAGCCTGTGTAATCATTACCCTCATCGGCCATTCCCTGGACCGTGGGATAAATAACTTCGTCCATAATGCGCAGGTAAATTTTGTCGTCGACTACTGGTGCTGGGGAGTACGCACCCATACCGCCAGTATTGGGTCCAGTATCGCCGTTGCTTGCTCGTTTATGATCCTGGCTAGTGGCCATAGAGAGTACGTTGGCTCCATCCACCATGACAATGAAACTAGCCTCTTCACCATCGAGAAACTCTTCAATCACAACGCGGTGGCCAGCTTCGCCAAAGGCATTACCGGCCAGCATGTCGCGCACAGCTTCCTCGGCTTCTGTCATAGTCATGGCGACAATTACACCTTTGCCAGCCGCGAGGCCATCAGCCTTGATAACAATAGGTGCGCCAACCTTATGAAGGTACCGTAGCGCCTCATCGAGATCGGTAAAATTGCCATAGGCTGCTGTGGGTATGTTCTGCCGCGCAAGAAAATCTTTGGTAAACGCTTTAGAGCCTTCCAATTGCGCTGCACCTTTGGAGGGACCAAAAATTGGTAGTCCGCGCTGTTGAAAATAATCAACCACACCATCAACCAGCGGTTGTTCCGGGCCTACTATAGTAAGACCTACCTGATTTGCAGCGGCAAAATCAGCCAGTGCGGCAAAATCATTGATACCGATTTGAATATTTTCAAGACTGGGTTCAAGCGCAGTACCCGCATTACCCGGTGCCACAAAAACAGTGCCTACATCCGCACTCTGCGCTGCCTTCCAAGCCAGTGCATGTTCGCGACCACCTGAGCCAATAACCAGTACATTCATCGATTGTCTTCCACCTGCAAAAATTAGGGACGAATTGTAGCAGAGTAGGAATTTTGCGCGATAAAAAAAGCACCCAACGGAAGCTAGTCTATGGGGGCAGTAAAGTGCTAATCTAAAAGACGGCCAATCTAAACAACATAATAAGCCGTACCCTCAGCACCCTAAAATAATAAGGATCTCATTATCTCAGGCTCTAATTCCCCCTCCATTGTTTGGTTCCGACAGGACCTGCGACTTGCTGATAATCCCGCACTGTGCGCGGCCTGTGAAAAAGGCGATATTATCCCAGTTTATATACTTGATGATGAAAGTGCGGGCGACTGGGCCATGGGCGGTGCCAGCCGCTGGTGGTTGCATCATGCGATAGCGTCCCTCAATAAATCTCTCGGTGGCAAGCTGCATATTTATCAGGGCCAGCCCCAAGCTATTTTAACCAGACTCGCCAAGCTCACCTCGGCTCAGGCCGTATGTTGGAATCGCTGTTACGAGCCCTGGAGAATTACTCGAGATAGCGACATCAAAGCCGCGTTAAAAGCGGCAGATGTTGAGGTGCAAAGTTTTAACGGGTCACTGCTGTGGGAACCCTGGCAGGTACTGAAAAAAGATCAGACCCCCTACAAGGTTTTTACCCCGTATTACCGACGCGGATGCCTGTCTAACGTGGCGCCAAGAAAGCCCCTTCCTGTCCCAAAAACCATAAATTCTCTCAATGTAAGTGAAGACTCACTGACGCTGGAGAGTCTAGATCTATTACCTGCTGTAAAATGGGACGCCCAGATGCAAGCGCGCTGGCACATCAGTGAAGAAGCTGCGCAAGATCGACTCGATGACTTTGTGATGACCGAGTTAGAAGATTATCGCGAGGGCCGCAATTTTCCCGATAAAGCCAATGTATCGCGGCTCTCGCCCTATCTGCATTTTGGCCAAATCTCGCCGAACACAGCCTGGCACCGTGCTGCAGATGCAGCGGCCATTATCAACAATGCAGACAGTCTAGACACCTTTTTAAGTGAGCTGGGATGGCGAGAGTTCTCCTACTATCTGCTGTATCACTTTCCGCAGCTGCCAACCGACAACTTACAGGCGCGCTTTGATCTTTTCCCATGGGCCAGCAACACAGACAGTGACCTAAAAGCCTGGCAGCAGGGCAAGACCGGCTACCCATTGGTCGATGCTGGTATGCGTGAACTCTACTCCACAGGGTATATGCACAACCGTGTGCGCATGGTCGTGGGATCCTTCCTGGTCAAGAATCTACTGATTCACTGGCATCGCGGCGAAGCCTGGTTTTGGGACTGCTTGGTCGATGCCGATCTCGCAAGCAACAGTGCCGGCTGGCAGTGGATTGCTGGCTGCGGAGCAGATGCCGCGCCATTCTTTCGAATCTTTAATCCCATTACCCAAAGCGAGAAGTTCGATAAGCAAGGTGACTACATCCGCCGTTATGTGCCTGAGTTGGCGCAGATGCCTGCCAAGTATATCCATGCGCCCTGGTTGGCGCCGGTTGACATTCTTGCGGCTGCCGGCGTAGAGATCGGCGTTAATTACCCACAGCCGGTCATGGATATTAAAGAGTCTCGTGAAAGAGCACTAGAGGCCTTCAAGTTAACCAAAATCAGCGAATAAAAAAGCCCGCAAGAAAGCGGGCCTAGTTAGACAGGGTGCTGTTATTGCCTAGTGCCTGAAATGGCGCATGCCGGTAAACACCATTGCCATGCCGTGCTCGTTGGCAGCCGCAATAACTTCGTCATCGCGCATTGACCCACCCGGCTGAATAATGCAGCTAATGCCTGCCGCACCGGCATTGTCGATACCATCGCGGAAGGGGAAAAAGGCATCTGATGCCATGACGGCACCCACTACCTCTAACCCGGCGTGCTCGGCCTTTATGCCTGCAATACGCGCGGAGTTAATGCGGCTCATCTGGCCTGCGCCAACACCCACGGTTTGATTGTTTTTGGCATAGATAATCGCATTGGACTTAACCATCTTGGCGACCTTCCAAGCAAACATCATATCGCCCATTTCCACTTCTGTGGGAACGCGCTCGGTAACCACTTTAAGGTCTAGCTCAGTAACCATGCCGTTATCGCGATCTTGAATTAACAGGCCGCCATTAACGCGCTTGTAGTCGAAATCTTGCGGACGTTCGGTGCCCCAGGTGCCACATTCTAGTAGGCGCACATTTTTTTTCGCGGCAACCACTGCAACAGCATCTGCTGCTACCGAGGGTGCAATAATGACTTCAACAAATTGCTTTTCACAGATCGCTGCTGCGGTCGCGGCATCTAGCTCGCGGTTAAACGCGATAATACCGCCAAAGGCTGACTCTGGGTCGGTAGCAAAGGCAAGTTTATAAGCTGTCCCTATATCTATTGCCACAGAAACGCCGCAGGGATTGGCGTGTTTTACAATGACGCAGGCGGGCTGATCAAATTGTTTTACACATTCTAGAGCGGCGTCGGTGTCGGCAATATTATTGAAAGACAGTTCTTTACCTTGTAGCTGCACCGCCGTTGCCACACTGGCCTCGGTTGGGTTTGCCTCGGTATAAAAAGCAGCTTTCTGATGAGGGTTTTCGCCGTAGCGCATTTCCTGCGTTTTGAAATACTGTACATTAAAGGTGTCAGAAAAATCACGTTTTTCATTCGCAGTATTTCTAGCACCGAAGTGATTAGCGATCATGCCATCGTATCCGGCTGTGTGCTCAAAAGCTTTAACCATAAGTTGATATCTGGTGTTGTAAGCAAGCTGGCCAGCGTTAGCCTGCATTTCCTCAACAACGATTTTGTAGTCATCAGCATTAACGACAATCGCGACATCTTTGTGATTTTTGGCAGCAGAGCGGACCATCGTTGGGCCACCAATATCGATGTTCTCAATCGCGGTTGGCAGATCGCAATTTGGGTCAGCTACAGTGGCTGCGAAGGGATATAGATTTACTACCACCATATCAATTGGCTTTATGCCATGCTCGGCCATCACGCTGTCATCTTTACCGCGACGGCCCAAAATTCCACCGTGAACTTTTGGGTGCAACGTTTTAACGCGGCCATCCATCATCTCTGGAAAGCCGGTGTAGTCTGATACCTCAGTCACTGCAATATTGTTTTCGCTGAGCAGGCGAAAAGTGCCTCCAGTCGAGAGTAATTCAACACCCTGTTCAGTCAGGGCTTGGGCAAATTCTACAATGCCGGTTTTATCAGAAACACTTATTAGTGCGCGTGAGACTTTTCTTAGGTCGCTCATGGAGTCCTCGAATTGAAAAAGTTATTACAGAAGGTCGTATTGTTTTAATTTCTTGCGCAGTGTTCCGCGGTTTAGCCCAAGCATCTCGGCGGTTCTACTTTGGTTCTGGCGTGTATAGTTCATCACTGCCGCGAGCAAAGGTGGCTCTACTTCATTCATTACCAGTGCGTAAAGATCAGTGGTGTCTTGACCATCGAGGTCTTCGAAATAACGCTGCATAGCTTCAGCGACACTGTAGCGAAGAGCCTGCTGAGACTGCATTACATTACTAATGACTGCTGTTTGAGCAAGCGTCTCTTCGGGCGCTTTAAAGGATGGTTTTTCAGCAGAACTCATGCGGCCTGCTCCTGATGCTGAGCATGTTCAAAAAATTGCTGCAGCAATGCTTGCTGCTTTACGGTGCTTTCGAGTTTATTGAACTGATCGGTAAAGTCTTTGCCGCCGAGCAGTGGATTGAGATACCAGCCAATATGTTTCCTTGAAATACGTACGCCTCCCACTTCACCATAAAACTCATGCAACGCTTGCAGGTGGCGAGTCATTACAGCGCTCACTTCTTCAATACTCGGTGGTGCCAATATCTTGCCGTGCTCGAGGTAATGATTGATCTGCTGGAAAAGCCATGGGTTGCCCTGTGCGGCGCGGCCAATCATCACCGCCGCAGCACCGGTGTGCTTCAGCACCGCCAGTGCCTTTTCGGGGCTGCTTATATCGCCATTCGCTAGCACTGGTATAGCGACAGCCTCCGCCACCTGAGCAATAGTGTCATACTCCACTTCGCCGACAAAACGGCAGGCGCGAGTGCGACCATGAACAGCCAGCGCGGCAATGCCAGCCTCCTCAGCAATCTTGGCAATGCTTACCGCGTTGCGATTTTGACGGTCCCAGCCAGTGCGAATTTTTAAGGTAACCGGCACGTCGACGGCCGCTACCACAGCCTGCAGTATCTCGCTGACTAGCTGAGGGTCTTGTAACAATGCTGACCCAGCCGCGCGCTTACAGACTTTCTTTGCCGGACAGCCCATATTGATATCAATAATCTCCGCGCCCTGAGCTACATTGAACTGTGCAGCCTCGGCCATCATCTGTGGATCATAGCCAGCGATCTGAACGGATCTTGGTGCAGGTTCATCACCAAACTGAATTCTTAAGCGAGATTTTCTAGTGGTCCAGGTACTGGGGTCGGCTGCAACCATTTCAGACACCACAAGACCGGCACCCATCTCACGACAAAGCTGTCGAAAAGGAAGGTCGGTCACGCCAGCCATAGGGGCTAGAACGGTTTTATGCGCGATCTGATACTGGCCGATACTGAACAAGAGACGCTCGAATAATGGATGATTAGAAACGGGGCGCCATAATAACCTGTGGTTAACTGATTAAAAAGTGATCAATCAAAAAAAGCCCATATTTTTACGCGAGCGCTAGTCTGTAAGCTCTATGGCATAGTTAGTGGCTCTGTCACCAGGATCAAGCACTTCTAGATGGATCTGAACTTTCTGATTACGCGGCATAACTGTGGCACTGGCCAAACGCCCCTGAAGATAATCGCTGGGACTAAAGCGTCGCTCAGCGACAGGTGCATCATTAAGATCGTTAAATCGAATAAGCAAACGAGGAAAGCGTTGCTCGAACCCCGCTCGGTTATTAAGCAACAAATTAATACTTAGAGCAGCATCATGTTCGCGGTGTCCCTGCACAACAAATTGTGAAATCTCAATGCCGTCAAGATTTCGGTACTCGCTAATAGGGCAGTCGGTATAGGCGCAGAATTTTTGCACCAGGCGACGGTACTCAGGGTTCAGGCTAAGGGTGGTGCTATTAAAATGGATTGCCTGGCCGGCGAGCGACACTGTGCCAAGGACCAATATCAATATAGCGATAAAAAATGAGGCGGCCTTACGTGGAGATTTTTGCTCAGTATAGAGCCCTAGCAATTCATCATGTAAAAGCGTGGCCTGCGATGCTTCAGTTAATGTCTCGGGTTCATCATTTATGGTTAGCGATTTAAGCTCGGCCCCAATTTGCTTATCTAATGCCCGATTTAATTCTCGCTCGATATCATATTCGGCATCTTCTGGAAGGTCGCTAAAGCCATCCAGCACATAGGGCATATAGCCTATTTCTTCGGCATCTAGTTGTTGCAAAAAATCATCCGCTTTAAATACCATCAGGCAGGTGCCGCAGCGCACTAATCCGGCAGCAGCCGAGAGTTGGCTAGGCAGAGCACGAAAGGCAATATTACAGTCTGGACAGCGGGTGATAATGTCGGGCATTTGATTGCGCCAGTGATTTGCTCAGTTTGATTTTAGCAGGATTAACCGCTAGTTAGTGCTAGCGTACTTTGTAGCCACTAAGTTGTGTCCAGTCTGATTCGATTGCCGGTGCCGAAAACTCGAAGTGCTGGAGATAGGGTGCACAGACATCATCAATCTGACTTTGTAGCAGGCCGGACAAGCAGAGAATACCCCCTGTGGCCGTGAGATTGCTAATATCCGGCGCTAACTGTATCAGTGGCGCAGCCAGAATATTGGCCAGCATCACGTCGGCCGATAAGTCGCGGGGGATTGCGTCCGGCAAGTAAGTGATTAGCTTCTCGTCGGCAATATTATTGCGCTGTGCGTTGTCGCGGCTGGCCAGCAGTGCCTGGGGATCATTATCTATTGCTATCACCTTTTCGGCGCCGAGCAATAAGGCGGCAATCCCTAAAATACCAGAGCCACAACCATAGTCGACAATGGTTTTACCGACCAGATCCTGGTGGTCGAGCCAGCGCAAACAGAGATGCGTTGTCGGATGGCTGCCTGTGCCAAAGGCCAGTCCGGGGTCGAGACTAAGATTTATCGCCTCAGGTTCTGGTGGGTCAATCCAGCTAGGGCAAATCCACAGGCGATCGCCACATTTAAGCGGTTGGAAATATTTTTTCCACTCTTGCGACCAGTCTTTGTCTTCGAGTAATTCCCAGCGCATAGCTGGTGCTGGCTGAATGGTGGCAGATAGCTGTGTGGCGATTTGATTAGTATCGCTGGTAGCCGGGAATAGCGCTTTGACAATGCAATTATCCCAAAGTGGGCGCTCACCTACACCAGGTGCAAAGATTGGCTGATCAGCCGCATCCTCCAATGTTACCGAGACGGCGCCACATTCAACAATGGCATCTTCAACGATTTCGCTGCGCTCGCGGGGAGCATCAATTAGTAACTGGAGCCACTGCATAAAAGCACTCAGCCGGGCTTGGCTTTCAAGGTAGAAGGCTATAGCCCGAGCTTTTTCTCAAGATAATGAATGTTTACGCCGCCTTTCTTAAAGGCTTCATCTGTTACCAGATCAGCATGCAGAGCAATATTGGTCTTGATACCGTCTATCACCATCTCATCAAGCGCATTGCGCATTCTAGACAGCGCCGAATCTCTGTCGCGCCCATAGGTAATAATCTTGCCGATCAATGAGTCGTAGTTGGGCGGCACGCGGTAGCCATTGTAGATATGAGAGTCGACGCGCACACCGTTGCCGCCAGGTGCATGGTAGGCATTAATGGTGCCCGGTTGGGGCATAAAGGTCACAGGGTCTTCAGCATTGATTCGACATTCGAAAGAATGGCCGCGGAAAATAATCTGTTCCTGTTTAAAGCTCAGCTCACGCCCGCTGGCGATCAGCAACTGTTCCTTAACAATATCTACGCCAGTAATCATCTCAGACACTGGATGCTCTACCTGAACACGCGTATTCATTTCAATAAAATAAAAGTGACCGTCTTCATAGAGAAACTCGAAGGTACCAGCGCCACGGTAGTTAATTTGAATGCAGGCCTTTACGCAGCTTTCAAACACTGCCTGTCGCGCATCTTCTGGAATACCCGGAGCAGGCGCTTCTTCAATCACTTTCTGATGGCGACGCTGCAATGAACAGTCCCGATCTCCCAGATGGATAGCATGGCCCTGACCGTCAGATAACACCTGCACCTCAACATGGCGCGGGTTCTGAAGGAATTTCTCCATGTATACGGTGCCGTCGCCAAAGGCAGCAGCAGCTTCGGTTTTTGTAATGGCGACAGAGTTGATTAAGCTTTGCTCACTTTCAACAACGCGCATACCACGGCCACCACCACCGGCAGCCGCCTTAATAATGACTGGGTAACCAATTCTAAGCGCCGTCGCTTTAAGTTCTGCAGGGTCGTTGGATAATGGGCCATCGGAGCCTGGTACCGTAGGCACTCCAGCGGCCTTCATCGCTTTAATAGCGGCAACCTTGTCACCCATTACGCGAATGACATCTGCCGTGGGGCCAATAAATACAAAGCCGCTGTTCTCTACCTGTTCGGCAAAATCGGCATTCTCGGCTAGAAAGCCATAACCGGGATGTACGCCCTGGGCGCCGGTAATCTCCATGGCGCTAATAATAGCCGGAACATTGAGGTAGCTCTGGGGCGATGGATTGGGGCCAATACATACGGCTTCATCGGCAAGCTTTACATGTTTGAGGTCGGCGTCAATTTTCGAATGGACAGCGACGGTCTTAATATCCAGCTCTTTACAGGCACGCAGTATCCGTAAGGCAATTTCGCCGCGGTTGGCGATAAGCACTTTTTCGAGCATAGTCTAGCTCCTAGATTATGGTGAACATAGGCTGGTCAAACTCTACGGGCTCGCCGTCTTCAACCAAAATGGCACCGATGGTGCCGGCCTTGTCAGCTTCAATCTGATTCATCATTTTCATAGCTTCAATAATACACAGAACATCGCCCTGAGCTACCGTTTGGCCAACCGTCACAAAAGTAGGTGAGCCTGGCGCAGGGGAGCCATAGAAGCTACCGACCATAGGCGACCGCACAACATGGCCTGCCAATGCCTCAGAAGCGGGTGCTACTGCTGGCGCTGCCACGGGCGCTGCGGTAACAGGAGCCGCAATCGCCGGTGCTGGAGCCGCCGGAGCCGGAGCTGCATAGGCAACTGCAGGCATGCCGCGACTAATGCGCACGGACTCTTCCCCTTCAGTGATTTCCAGCTCATTAATGTTGGATTCTTCAAGAAGCTCAATTAGCTTTTTAACTTTGCGAATATCCATTTTAGTCTCTCATAGGTCAATTAGTGGTCTAGCTTGTCCAGCGCTGCGTGCAGGGCAAGCTCGTAGCTTTTAGCGCCAAAGCCGCAAATAACGCCTTCAGCAATATCTGAAAAATAAGAATGGCGACGAAATTCTTCTCGGGCATGCACATTGGATAGGTGCACCTCAATAAAGGGAATTTCTACACCCAGCAGCGCATCGCGCAAGGCTACGCTGGTGTGCGTAAAGGCGCCGGGGTTGAACACAATAAAGTTCACGCCCTCTTGCCTGGCATCATGAATACGCTGAATCAGCTCATACTCCGCATTGCTCTGTAAAGCGAGCAGGTGATGTCCTGCGGAAATCGTGATATCAGCGAGGTGCTGGTTAATTTGCTCCAACGACTGTGCGCCATAAAGCTCGGGCTCGCGAGTGCCTAGGAGGTTTAGATTGGGGCCATGTAGAAGCAGAATCGTTGCCATGATCACTCTCAAGGAGTCAGTGATAAAGACGGCAGTCTGCACTAAATTGTAAGAGCTGTCTAGGAATTGGCCAAAAAATGACATTTTCGGCGAACTTTCCAGATTTTAACCAATTTTTTCTGCACGTTAGAGGGCGTTACTACAAGGTTATTACCCGGAAAAGCGAAGATATACTCATTTAGAGGCATTTTTGCACCAAGTTAGCGCAAGAATAGCGAAGATAGGCTAACTCCGTAAAAAGTTACGCCATATTCGACGAAAATCGCTTAAATTCCATTAAACGATCAATTCGTGCGGTTTATGGCTTCGAGAATCATCGGCTCCAGCAAAATTTGCGGGAGTATTTCCGGGTCTCCCTGCCCGCTTGGGTACATTAGGTACAGAGGAACGCCGCTGCGCTGATACTGGTTTAGTAGCTTGGTGATTTCAGGATCATTGTTAGTCCAGTCGCCCTTGAGATACGCAACATTGTTTTCTGCCAGTGCCTGATAGAACGTATCTGAACCCAGTGCAACCCTCTCATTGACGAGACAGGTGATACACCAGTCAGCAGTTAGGTTAATAAAGACGGCTTGGCCATCTGTGCGCAGCTCAGTTAGAAGCTGCGGGGAATAGGTTTGCCACAGGGACTCTTCACGGGCCTCAGAAACCGACAGGGTGGGCAGTGCCAGAGCGCCTGCCAGACACGCCGCTGCGAGCATCTTACTGCGACTAAGGCCGGGGGCCGTGTTGAGTTTCCATAGCCAGATAGTCATGGCAATTAATACAAGACCAATAACCACAGTGGCGGCGACATCTATATTGGTCTGGCGACCGGCGACCCAGAGCAGCCATACGGCAGTCAGATAAAGGGGAAAGGATAGGAACTGTTTAAAGGTATCCATCCACTGTCCGGGGCGTGGCAGCTTTTGGCTCAGGCCGGGAATCCAGGTAAGTACAATAAATGGCAGTGCCATTCCCAGGCCTAAAAAGGCAAAAACCAGAAGCGCAACGTAAGACGGCTGCGAAATTGCAAATCCCAACGCTGGACCCATAAACGGCGCCGTGCAGGGGCTGGCAACCGTAGTGGCCAACACACCGGTCATAAAAGATGAGCCTAGACTCTCTTCCTGACTGGACGACTGTCCCACGGACATCAGGCCGCTGCCAATCTCCAGATAACCCGAAAATGCCAGGCCCATTACAAAGAATAGGTAGATCAGGAAGATGACAAAGAGAGGTGATTGCAGCTGGAAGCCCCAGCCTATGGCTTCGCCCGCAGCACGCAGCGCCAGCATAACCACCGCAATAGCAACAAAGCTCAATACCACACCAGCGGTATAGGCAAGGCCATGAGCCTGCTTACTCTTGTCAGTCTGGTGAGCCATGGTAAAGCTGAGCGCTTTAATCGACAGCACCGGGAAAACACAGGGCATCAAATTAAGAATCATGCCGCCTGCTAGAGCGAAGAGTAGAATCAGTCCTAGAGAAAAGTTTTCAGCATCACTGAACCTGACTCCGCTTCCACTCTGCACAGAGGCACTTGGCTCGGTACTGATTTCAATAATACCACTGGCAAGATCGATGGTGAGCCATTGCTTGTAGGGCGGGTAACAGAGGCCGGCATCGGCACAGCCCTGAGATTCAATTTGCATTTCAACCTGAGTAGCGGCGGATTGAAACGGCACTACTACTGAGGTCTGGTGATAATAAACTTCTACGTCAGCCTCAAAATAATCATCCCATTTAACCTTTCCCTTCTCAAAAACTGGGCTGCGCAGCTGGCTATTAGCATCCACAGCATTAAATTTAAAGCGGTCACGGTAGAGGTAATAGCCGTCGCGGATAGTCCAGTTAAAAACAATTTGATTCTCTTCCACTGCAGCAGTCAGCTGATATGCCTGCTCTACAGGCACAAAGCTAGGTGCGGAGGCGCTTAAAATAGACGAGTTATTCACTGCCTGTAGGCTGTCGGCGCTAAAATTTTGCGCCCAACTATAGGACCCGACAATGCATAATATGGCTAGCAGGCTGTTGCGAAAGTATTTTTGCATATTAATTAGACATCCGGCTGTAATCGTAATTGGTCTTTGGCATCGTATAATCGACCGTACTGTAACATTTCAGGGTAAGCGCTGGCGTGAAAATATCACCCCATAGTCATCCTCGGTATCGAGGCCCGTGCTATAGTTTCGAAGAGGCATTCTATGAAAAAACTATTAACCATTGTTCTACTGTTCACCACTCAGGTGGCTGTATCTGCTGCACCCCCAGCTGAGCCGGTCGCAGGCTTAAGCGTCGCCAATGCTTATATTAGAACTATGCCCCCCGGCCAGAACAAAACTGCAGGCTTTCTTTCTGTTACCAATAGCGGCGCGGTGAGTTGTCAGCTCGTCAGTGCTGAAGCGTCTATCTCTACCAGGATCGAATTTCATGAGCATCAACATTCGCAGGGTATGATGAGAATGAGGCCAGTTGCCGCTGTTGCTGTTCCTCCAGGTGAAACTGTTGTGTTTGCCCCGGGGGCTCTGCATCTTATGCTGTTCAATATTGATACTGATCTGCAAGTTGGTGATAGTACGCAGCTACAATTAATCACGGATCAATGCGGGTCTATTAGCGTCGACGCGGAAGTACGCAGTCTAGTTAAAAAGCCCAAACCAATGGATGGAATGCACCACTAATGAATTGGATTACGCGCCTGAGATCTCGCTGGAGTAGCTCTTATAAAGAAATGAGTGAGACTTTGTCTGATGACTATGTAGGTGAGCGCGCACCCAAAGGATTACGTTACGGTTTGCTCGGAGCTCTGGTTATCTTTCTGCTGTTGGTCTTGCTGGGGTGGTATTGGAGTGATGAACCAGATCAATTCGAAGTACGGCCTGCGAGCGTTGAATCAGAGCAGCCAGTTATTGGTGCAGTTACAACGGCTACCCTAATTACCGTTGTCGATATTTTGCTCAACAAGCGCGGTGGCTATCTAAGCAATGATGTAATGCCTCCAGGTATTTGGTTGGATAACATCCCGAGCTGGGAATTTGGCGTTATTGTTCAGGTTCGCGACCTGAGTAAAGCCATGCGTGAATCCTTTAGTCGCTCACAGTCACAGTCTACTGAAGACCCTGATCTAGCCTTGTCCGAACCGCGCTTCAATGTTGATCACACTAGCTGGGCAGTACCCTGGCCTGAAAGTGAATATGCCGATGGTCGCGACTTTCTAAGCAATTATTTACTGCGCCTGAGCGACAAAAAAGCCTTTGATGCACAGTTTTTTACGCGCGCTGATAATCTGCGCTATTGGCTGGGGACGGTCGAAACAAGATTGGGCAGTCTTTCACAGCGGCTCTCAGCCAGTGTCGGTCAGCGTCGAATTAACACGGATCTATCCGGTGCCAGTGGTGCTCGACAGTCAACACAGTCGCCCAAGGAGTTGGTCATCAAGACTAACTGGCTGCAAATTGACAATGTATTTTATGAGGCGCGAGGTACTTCTTGGGCCCTGCTGCATTTTTTAAAAGCGGTCGAAGTGGATTTTGCCGATGTACTGGCAAAGAAAAATGCCATCACCAGTGTGCAGCAAATTATTCGTGAATTAGAGATGACGCAACAGTCGGTTAGCACCCCGATGATTGTTAATGGAGAGGGTTTTGGAATGCTGGCCAATCACTCCCTTGTGATGGCCTCTTATATAAGCCGTGCCAATGCGGCGATTATTGATTTGCGGGAGCTGCTCTCCCAAGGTTAGATGGAATGACAGATGTCTTGAACACAGATGGAATTGGTTCGGGGGTGGATTCAAATATTGATACTCAGTCAGATAGCGAGTTAAGTCGCGCATTGATTGCCGCTCGCCTCAAGGGCGGTGTAATGGTGGTCGACCGCAACTTTAAAGTCGTCATGATTGACAGCAAAGCGGCTCGTTTCTGTGGACTATCTTCAGGGCAGTCTCAGGGCAAGCGCTTCTATTCGTTATTTCCTTCATTACTTGGCAGTCTGTTTGCCACGCAGTTACATGAAGTGATTACACGGATGAGCGCCAGACGCTGCTCGCGTCCTACTGACAACGAATTATTAGACCAGTTTACCAATGTCTTTGGTAATAATGTTGACACTCACGCAGCGCTGCTTGGTATTTCCATGCGAGCCTATGCAGAGAATGGCAGTATCTATGCTCTCATTCAGCTCAAGTTACAAAACGCAGTAATAACCCACCTATCGGCCGAGGTGTCTGCTCGGCATAAAACACAAGAGCCAGGTAATAACCAGCCACGCAGCTTTTTCGCGGCGGATGATGCGATGTTTATTGTTACCGATTGCTACGGTTATATCGCCGCTATCAGCCAGTCTGCCCAGGCGCTTTTAGGTTATAGCGAGGAATTACTTAAGGGCAGTTCCGCCCGCGTATTATTTCCGGGGCTAGATGCCCTAGATGGTGTGAATATCTCAGAGGCAGTGCCAACCCTATGTGCCCAGCATAGTCAGGGCTATATCCTCGCGGCCACATCGGAGGGGGAGACTAAAGCGCTTGATGCGCAGTTATTTAACTGCGCCGATGATAGTGACGAATTTATCTTGCTGTGCCGCGACCGGACCGAGGCTAGTCGGGAAGCGGAAGAGCTGACCAACCGCGGTCATCTCTTTGACCTAACCAGCAATAGCGTAGCTGATGCCGTGCTGATGGTTGATAGTGAAGGCTTTGTGACGGAAATGAACCCTATTGCCGAACAGCTGCTCGGCTTTGAGCTAGACAGGTCCAAGGCAGTTCAGGTTCAGGCGGTAATGCCACTGGCGAACGAAGATACAGGCATTAGCGTTACCCCGATACAGGATGCCCTGAATAAGGCGGTGAATGTTGAAGTGACTCAGTCGCTCTTGCTAAAAATACGTGGCGCTGAGCCCATGTCAGTTGCGGTGTCTGCCTTTCCATTGCGCGATTCCCTGGGCCGGGTCAAAAAATGTTTAGTTATCTTCCGTCCTCTCAGTGAGGCGCGCCGAGTATCCAGCCGCCTAAAATGGCAATCTAAACATGACACCTTGACAGGGTTGCCTAACAGACATTCTCTGGCGGAAAAAATCCAGCGTGCCATAGAGACCGCTAAGCATGATGGCGCCATTCACGCGCTACTCTATATCGATCTGTATAATTTTTCCGTGATTAATGACACCAGTGGTCACATGGCAGGTGATGAGTTACTTAAGCAGTTTGCTCGCTTACTGCTGAAGGTCACCGGCCCCAGTGACTTTGTGGCTCGCATTGGCAACGATGAATTTGCCTTGCTGCTGCACTGTGTCAATTACGATAAAGCTATGGCGTTGGCCGAGCAGATACTCGAGGTTATTAAAGACTTTAGCATTCCATGGGAGGGTGAGGTGCTAAAAGTGGGTGCCAGTATTGGGGGCATTATGATTGACAATGAGGCGCTGTCCGATATCGATTTAATGATATCTGCGGGGTCTTCCTGCGCGGCAGCTAGAGATAAGGGCCGCAATAAAATTCATTTTCAATCTTTTAACGAGGAGGTTGCCAAGCGCCGTAGTCTGGCAACCAGCATGCCTAAAATTGTTTCCGCCCTCGATGAAGATCGCTTTACTCTTTTTGCGCAACCAATTACTGCCCTTAATCGAAACATCGCGGTACCCAAGTATTATGAAATCCTGGTGCGTATGCGTGATAGCGATGGGACCATTTTGCCGCCCTCCGAATTTATCCCTGTAGCTGAGCATTTTTCGCTGATTGATGATCTGGATAAATGGGTTTTTAAAAACGCGCTAAAATTTTTACTTAAACTAAAAACCCAGGGTCTGGCGTTGCCGACATTGTCAGTTAATTTGTCAGGGAGTACGGTGGGTGACGAAAATGCCATTGATTATATTTTGGCTGGCTTTAGTGACAGTGGCATCTCACCGAAACATATTCAATTTGAGATTACTGAGACGGCTGCGGTCAAACATCTCCCCGAAGCCAAGCGCTTGATTGCCACGTTGAGATCCGTGGGAGTCACCTTTGCACTAGATGATTTTGGCAGTGGGCTATCGTCATTTGCTTATTTAAAAGAGCTGCCTATCGATTGTTTAAAAATTGATTCAAGCTTTATTCAAACTATGGACAATAGCGAAGTAGACTTTTCAGTCGTCAGCACCATAAACCACCTTGGTCACATTATGGGGGTGACTACGGTTGCCGAAGGGGTGGAAAATAAAAAGCAGCTTGAGCTACTTAAAAAAATTGGCGTTGACTATATTCAAGGGTTTTTGATTCAGCATCCAGAGCCTCTGGATAAATTGTTACTGCTGTAAATGGCCGTTAAAGTAACTTAAGGCCGTTATATTCTGCGCTGTGTAAGCGTGGGCCATATTTTCCAACCACGGCGCTAGCCGCTCGACCGGCAAAGGTGGCTGCTTCGATGCAGGTCTGGCCATGGGTGATACCATATAGATAGGCTCCGGCAAACATGTCGCCAGCACCATTGGTGTCTACTGCTGTAATTGGTTGGGCTGCTGCGCGATGTAAGCTAAATCCATCAAACACAATTGCACCCTTAGCGCCGAGGGTAATAGCAAATTGTGCAGCAGTTTTTTGCATTTTCTCAATGGCTTGCTCAAGGGTGTCGGTGCCGCACCAGTTGAGTGCTTCCTGCTCATTGCAAAATAGCAGATCAACACCATCACCAATTATTTCTTCGAGCCCAGCTTTAAAATATTCGACAATGCCGGGATCAGAAAGGCTCATGGCCACCTTAGTGCCAGCTTCTTGTGCAGCTTTACGGGCCTTGATTGCCGCGGCTTTGCCGCTATCGCTAGTGACCAGGTAGCCTTCTATATAAATATATTCAGATTTGGCAATTGCATCGACATCAATGTCAGCAGGTGCAAGTGTTTCGCCAATACCGAGAAAAGAATTCATCGTGCGCTCGGCATCCGGTGTGACCATGACTAAACATTTACCTGTAATGCCCGACTCGAGTTGATCGTTGCCGCTGTGATCTACACCATTGTCGATAAGGTCCTGTAGATAAAACTGACCGTTTTCATCATCTGCCACCTTACAGGCCATGTAACCCTTGCCACCAAACTGGGTAAGAGAAATAATTGTGTTAGCGCCAGAGCCACCGCAGGCGCGGCTGGATAATGTTAGATGATCTTGCAGGTTCTCAATGAGGAACTGCTGGCGATCTTCATCCACTAATGTCATTAGTCCCTTTTCAATTTCCAGGCGAGCGAGATCTATGTCCGAGACTTGAATTTCGGTGTCGACCAAGGCATTGCCCAAACCATAAACATGGTATTTTTTCATCTTTATCCCTTAGCGGTATGGGTCACAATGCCCTGTTGAGTGGCTAAAAATAATATATCGGCCGGCTTAATAGCAAACAGCCCATTAGTGACCACACCGGTAATTTGATTGATCTGCTCTTCAAGTGCACAGGCGGAGCCCATGGGATAGAGGCTGTGAACATCGAGTATAAGATTACCATTGTCGGTTATCACGCCCTCTCGCCAGACTGGGTCTCCACCAAGCTTTACAAGCTCGCGGGCGACATGGCTGCGTGCCATAGGTATCACTTCAACTGGCAGCGGAAAGGTACCTAAATAGTCGACCCATTTGCTCTCATCGGCTATACATACAAATTCATTGGCAACGGCGGTAACAATTTTTTCGCGGGTAAGTGCTGCGCCACCACCTTTTATGAGCTCGAGGCGAGCATTCGCTTCATCGGCGCCATCAATATAAATAGTGACTTCTGACACAGCATTTAATTCGAATACCTCAATACCATGGCTGCGAAGTCTTTCTGCTGAGCCTTCAGAGCTGGCTACTGTGCCTTGAAATTTGTGTTTATGTTGCGCAACCAAATCAATAAAACAATTGGCTGTTGAGCCTGTGCCAATACCAACAATGCTGTCATCTTCAATTCTGGTTAAGGTGTAATCCAATGCAGCTTGGGCCACGGCTTGCTTGAGTTGATTTTGGTCCACGGATTACCTCAAAGTGATTGCTGATCAATTTAGGGGGGTGATTATACGGTTATCTCGACAATAAAACACAGTGGCTAGCTGCCTTAGTTGCACTATTGGGCTGGCGTAAACGACGAGATCAACTTACCATTGCGCTACCCCTGAATAATGCTGGAAACCCCATGCCACAAAAGTATGTAAAAAAAATTCTTGATGCACGCATCTATGATCTAGCGATAGAAACGCCCATTGATACGGCACCGTTACTTTCACGGCGGTTAAACAACGAAATTTTACTCAAGCGTGAAGATTTACAACCGGTGTTCTCATTTAAACTTCGCGGTGCCTACAATAAGTTACGCCAACTATCCGCAGAGCAGTTAGCCGCCGGTGTGATTGCGGCTTCGGCGGGCAATCATGCTCAGGGCCTGGCATTGGCTGCGAAAAAAATGGGCGTTAAAGCAACCATTGTTATGCCCAAGACGACGCCACAAATTAAAGTTGATGCCGTGCGTGCTCGCGGTGCCAAGGTCGTGTTGGTGGGCGATAGTTATGACAGTGCTGCCGCCCATGCCAACACGTTAATTGAAGAGCAGGGCCTGACCTATATTCACCCTTTTGACGATCCAGATATTATTGCTGGGCAGGGTACTGTGGGTATGGAGATTTTGCGTCAGCATCCGGGTAAGCTGGATGCGATCTTTATTGCCGTAGGCGGTGGAGGGCTCTGTGCCGGTGTCGCTGCCTATGTGAAATATGTGCGTCCAGGGGTAAAGATTATTGCCGTGGAATCTGACGATGCCGCCTGCCTTGATGCGGCTATAAAAGCTGGCCGTCGCGTGCGCTTAAAAGAAGTGGGAATCTTTGCTGATGGCACAGCTGTGGCTCAGGTGGGTAAAGAAACCTTCCGCATTCTCAAAGATTTGGTTGATGAGGTAATAACTGTTAGCACCGATGAGATCTGTGCGGCAATTAAAGATGTCTACAATGATACGCGAGCGATTTGTGAACCTTCAGGGGCTATGGGTGTTGCCGGGCTGAAAAAATATGTTGAGCAACATGGCATTGAAGGGCAGACATTACTCTCTATTCAATGTGGCGCCAATATAGATTTTGATCGTCTGCGTTATATTTCTGAGCGCACCGAAACAGGAGAGAAACGTGAGGCTGTGTTAGCGGTGACCCTGGATGAGAAGCCGGGAAGCTTCCAGGCTTTTTGTAAACTGCTGGGCCGTCGCAGCATTTCGGAGTTTAACTACCGCTATAATGACGCCAATCAGGCGCAGGTTTTTGCGGGTATGAAAGTGGCCTCCGATGAAGATCGCGAGCAGCTAGTTACCGACCTGACTGGCAGTGGCTATGCGGTGTCGGATATGACTGATAACGAAATGGCTAAGTTGCATATTCGCCATATGGTAGGAGGCCGCTCGCCTCAGGTGGGTGAAGAACAGGTTTATCGTTTCGAATTTCCAGAGCGTCCGGGCGCTATGCTAAATTTCTTGGTTCAGCTAGGTGGTCGCTTTAATATTTCGATGTTCCATTATCGCAATCATGGCTCAGCATTTGGTCGCGTGCTGGTGGGTTTTCAGGCCTCGAAAAAAGACCAGAGAGAACTAAAGAAGTTTCTAGATGACTTGGGTTATCGCTATGAGAATGAAACCGATAATGAAGCCTATCGGTTTTTTCTCGGCAGCTAAAAATCTGATGAGGCGGGTTAGAGTAGGTCAGAAATCAGACGTATCTGGATAGCTTCAAAACCTGATCCCGCCAGTGCGTCTGAAATAACTACCACACGGTCGTCCGGTGAAAACTCATTGCGTTGAATCATAATGGCTGCAGCTGTGGCCAGTGTTTTTTCTGAATCGTCACTAAATTCAATTTGATAGCTCAATACGTTGCGGTTCATTACCAGTTGACGGCGCGTGCGGCTATCATTGGTAAAGGCACAGATAATGGACTCCTGAGGGTGGCAGTTAGTGACCCGATTGGCCATTCGCCCGCGACGTGTCGGAACAATGATCGCCTTGGCTGCAATCGACTCAGCCAAATTAACAGCTGCCATGGCAATTTGCTGCTTGTCGCCTTCAAGTTCCAGATTATCTGTGAAGCGCAAACCTCGGCTGCTTTCTGTAGAGCGCGAAATTCGGTCGAGAATCTCAACACACTTTACCGGGTACTTGCCCACGGTAGTTTCCCCCGACAACATAATGGCATCAGCTTCTTCATAGACTGCATTGGCTACATCGGTTACCTCGGCGCGCGTTGGAATAGGATTTTCAATCATCGATTCAAGCATATGGGTGGCCACGATAACGCGCTTGCCCATCTCGGCGCAGGTACGAATAATACGTCGCTGTATGCGCGGCAGTACTTCCAGAGGAACCTCTACGCCAAGGTCACCGCGCGCCACCATAATGCCGTCGGCTGCCGCGATAATCTCTATCATATTGGTGATTGCTTCCTGATCTTCAAGCTTGGCTACAATCTTGATTTTTTCAGCCCTGTCACCAAGCAACTCTCGCAATTCATGAACATCCTCAGCCTGGCGGACAAATGACAGCGCGATAAAGTCGACACCCTGTTGCATACCGAACTCGATATCACGACGATCCTTATCGGTGATGGCGGGAAGGTTTACACGAATGCCTGGTAGGTTGACATGGCGCTTGCTTTTTAACAGGCCGCCATCAATCACTTTGACCTGCATTACGCGCTCTTCCTTACTCAGCACCTCAAGGTTGATCAAGCCGTTATCGACGGTGATCATGTCGCCGACATTGACATCATTAATCAAATCTTCGTAGTTAATATGAATAGAGGACGACTCAACATCTTCGGCGCCGCGTGCGACGATTGAAACAGTATCCCCCTCGTTGAGGTGTAGATCGTTAGCCATATCGCCAGTACGGATTTCAGGGCCCTGAGTATCGAGCAGTATGGCAATAGGATGATTAAGTTTTTTATTTAAGCTGTGGATCGCCTGAATAATTTTTGCATGTGACTCGTGGTCGCCATGGGACATGTTTAATCGGGCTACATTCATTCCTGCATTGGCCAGCTTCTCAAGCATCTCAATAGATTCGGTAGCAGGGCCAATGGTGCAGATTATTTTCGTTTTGCGCATATTATCTCGCGATCAGTCGCTATTAAGTGTAAGGGAATATCCCAGCTCTGCTGGGATACAAGTTCTACCTCCTGGCAGCTATGAGCCAGACCAACAAGTGTGGGCTTGAGTTTCTTCTGTTGAGCCATAAAGGCCAGGGTGCGGTCATAGTAGCCGCCACCCATACCCAGACGATTGCCCTGCCTGTCAAAGCCAACCAGGGGCATAAAGATAATATCCAGACTCCAGGGTGGTGCGAGTTTGGCTGAATTATAAAGCGGTTCCAGAATGCCAAATTTATTGGCCACTAGTTTAGATTTGTTGGTGTATTCAATAAAACACAGGCTATTGGTCTTCATAGGATGCAACAGCGGCAAAAAACATTGTTTTCCAGATTTAAGGGCTGAGCTTAGAAGTTGCTCCGGATCAATCTCACCATCATTGGCCAGATAGATAGCGACGCGTTTCGCGCGCATAAAAAAAGTCTCTCTACGCAGATTCGATACCAGGCCTGTGCCTGCACTGCGCTGTTCAACTATCGAAAGAGAGCGCCGCATGGCGCGCAGTTGCTGTCGAGTATCACCAGTATTCATGGACTTGAACCAATGTGAATTAAATCCCAGAGTGCCGCTGCCAACGTGGCCTTGAACCGAGAAGTTCAAGGTGGCGACTCTCGCAACAAATCAGGCTTTCCGACGCACGGAAGTGCACAACATTGTTGGCGGAAAGAAGCCGGGTATAAATTATCGGCTCAGGGACTTCTTGGCTGGCTAACACTCCAGGATTCGCCATTATAACAGTGTAGAAATGAAATGCAGAGAATAAAGCAGAGAAATTAAACAGCTATTTTGGCAGCGTGGTAGCGGCGAGCTACAGGCTCTGTTAGCGGCTGATGTCCGCGAGCGCAGAATCCAGCTTTACATCCATCGACTGCAGGACATCGGAGGCCTGGGCATCTAGTTTGGCTGAGTTTTCAGTACGGATCAGATCATGGCTTAAATTGAGAGCGGCCATGACAGCAATGCGCTCTAGCCCAATAATATGAGAGCCGCGGCGAATCTCTTCCATTTTCTCGTTGAGCAGCAGGGCTGAGTGTTCCAGCGCCTCGCGCTCATCAGGTTGGCAGTTAACCTGATACTCCTTATCAAGAATACGGATTTTTAAGGAAATGGACGCCATTATTGCTCTGCACTCAGGGTGCGTAGACGATTGATCATGGTTTCAATCTTTTGCCTAGCCATTTCGTTTTTTTCCAATAGTTCCGTGCGCTCACCGACCAGCCCGACCTCGCGTTCACGCAGCGCCTGATTCTCGCGTTTCAGGTGCTGGCAGAGCTCAATCAGGCGATCGAGTTTTTGTTCAAACATATGGGCATCGGTCATTAGTGCTATTGTACCAATTGGTAGGGATCTAAATCACTTAACTGTCGCGTAACTATAGGCATTGTAGGCTGTTCGGTCAATTACAACATGTGGCCATTGAAGCCCCTAATCTGGATGCAGCGACATATTAAGGGTGGTAGGATGCGGTGTGAATGAACGAGGTGATACTGTGACATTTGAACAACTGGAAGACCTATTTTTTGCCCACAAAATAAATGCCAGCCCGTCGGGCTTTCACGGCTTTCTCTGTGGGCGGCTAAGCTGCGGTGCTGTGGACTTAAAGCAGCTTGTCGACGCATCAACGAGCTGGCTGGCTCTGTCTCCAGAGCAGGCCGAGGCGGCCGAAGGTCCCTTCGAGGAGTTCTATCAGTCATCTTTAAACAATCTCGAGGATCTGAGTTTTCTTTTTCAACCGGTTCTGCCTGATGATGAACTGCCACTCACAGAGCGTTTAGTCGCGGTAGGTGAATGGTGTAGTCACTACATTTCAGGGCTTGGTGAGGGCATGGGTGAGGAGTTCGAAGTCTCCATGGACGGCAAAGAGGCTCTGGAAGATATTTCTGCTATTGGCCAGATTTCTGTCGATTTTGAAACTGACGATGACGGCGAGCGTGACTATGCTGAGCTAGTTGAGTTTATTCGTATTGCTGTGCAGTTGATATTTGCCGACTTGCACCCGGAACTCGAAGCCGAAGCCGGGCCGACTATCCATTAAATTATGATTTCCAAAAGAGAGTATGCAGCCAGGCGCAGAGACTTGATGGCAATGATGCAGCCAAACAGTATAGCTGTGATAGCTGCCGCACCTGAGAAAATACGCTCTAAAGATACCCATTATCCCTACAAACAAAATACCAGCCTTAGCTACCTGTGTGGGTTTCCAGAAGCCGAGTCAGCGATAGTGATTATTCCTGGTCGCGAGCAGGGTGAGTTTGTGCTGTTTTGTCGGGACAAAGACCCGCTTCGGGAAACCTGGGACGGTTATCGCGAAGGTCCGGAAGGCGCCGTGAACAGTTATGCTGCCGATGATGCATTTCCCATTGATGATATCGATGATATTTTGCCCGGCATGCTCGAAGGTAAGGATCGCGTCTACTATGCAATCGGTAAGGATCTAGAGTTTGATAAGCAACTTATGGACTGGGTGAATCATGTGCGCAATTTGCGTGGTGGCAATGCCACCCCACCCGGCGAATTTGTCGATCTCGATCATTTCGTCAATGAGATGCGTTTGATCAAAACTGCTGGAGAAATTAAGTTAATGCGCAGGGCTGGCGAGATAGCGGCGCAAGCCCATTGCCGCGCCATGCAAGTAAGCCAACCCGGGTTGTATGAGTATCAACTTCAAGCTGAAATTGAGCATGAATTTATGGCCTGCGGTGCGTCGGCACCTGCCTATAACAGTATTGTTGGTGGCGGAAAGAATGGCTGTATTCTCCACTATATTGAAAATCGCGATAAGCTTAAATCTGGTGACCTGGTATTGATTGATGCCGGATGTGAATATGAAAATTACGCCTCTGATATTACGCGAACTTTCCCGGTCAATGGCAAATTCACCGCCCCTCAGGCAGCTATCTATGACGTTGTACTGGCGGCTCAGGCAGCTGCTATTAAGCAGATTGCGCCTGGACTTGAGTACAACTTAGCCAATGATGCGACTATTCGCGTGATTACCCAGGGGCTGGTTGAATTAAATATTTTGCATGGCGAAGTGGATGAGCTTATTGCTCAGGGAGCCCACCGTGAATTTTATATGCACAGTGCGGGCCACTGGTTAGGCATGGATGTGCATGATGTGGGGGACTATAAAATCGATAATAAATGGCGTGTCTATGAGCCGGGAATGGTGTTAACCGTGGAGCCAGGTATCTATATTTCTCCCGACAATAAAAATGTTGCCGCTAAGTGGCGTGGCATTGCTGTGCGCATTGAGGATGACATACTGGTTACTAAAACTGGCTGCGAAGATTTGACCTCTGCTGTGCCCAAGGCGCGAGATCAGATTGAATTACTGATGGCGAGGTAAGCGGATGTCTGACGCTGCCAACAGCAACAGCCACTACGATATTATTATCGTTGGCGCGGGCCTGGTGGGCACAGCAACGGCCTGTCTATTGGCGCGGACTAGCCAGAGCTACAAGACTGGGCCACTTAGCATTGCGCTTATTGAAGCCAATGCCGCCAGTCCTTTCGACCCCCTGCAGTTCGATCCACGCGTAGCTGCTATTACAGAAAAGTCCCGACAACTACTTGAGCGCTGCGGTGTGTGGCCGGCAATTGCTGACAGGCGCATCAGTCCGTTTAAGGCCATGGAGGTTTGGGATGCTGAGGGTACAGGTAGAATTCAGTTCAACTGCGTCGATATAGAGCAGCCTAATCTGGGTCATATTATTGAAAATTCACTGATGGTTGAGGCGTTGTTGGCGGAAGTTGCGGCACTGAGTAATGTCGACTTTATCTGCCCGACACGCATAATAGATTACCAGCAAACCGACGATGGTCTCTGCCTCGAGCTGGATAATGGTCGTTACCTGTCGGGAAAATTGCTTGTCGCAGCGGACGGTGCGAATTCTCGTATTCGTCAGCATTTTGATTTTTCTACCAAAGAATGGGACTACGGCCACAGGGCCATTGTTAGCACTATTCAAACCGAAAAGCCTAATCAACAAACAGCCTGGCAGCGCTTTATGCTCACTGGGCCACTAGCCTTGCTGCCTTTGAATAGCGTTGGTGACAAACATTACTGCTCGATTGTTTGGTCCCAGGAAACGGCGGTAGCAGATCGTTTGATGGCGCTGGATGATGCGCAATTTTGTGCCGAGCTATCAGCGGCTAGTGAGCATTGCCTGGGTCAGGTGATAGGGATTGAAAAGCGGTATGCTATTCCCTTGCGTCAGCGCCATGCGGCCGATTATGTGGTCCCCAGAGTTGCCTTACTGGGTGACGCCGCACATACCATTCATCCTCTGGCCGGTCAGGGCGCCAACCTTGGCTTTGCTGATGTGTCAGCGCTAGCTGACGAGATTGAACGCGCCGTCAGTCGTGGTAATGATATAGGCGCACTGAGCACATTGTCCCGCTACCAGCGCCGGCGCAAGCCAGATAATTTAGCGACCATGGCAGCGATGGAAGGTTTTAAGCGTTTGTTTGGGGCGGGTAATCTTAGTCTGCGTCTGCTTCGCAATATGGGGCTGTCTACGTTGAATAGTTTGCGGCCGATTAAAAACACCATTATCAAAAAGGCCATGGGTCTCTAACCGGGTTTCAGAAATCGTCAATCTTCCCTTTCGTTTTCTTGCATGCGTTCCAGGCGTTTTTCTTCTTCTCGCAACACCGCTTTGATTTCATCTAAAACAGCATCAACATCTGACTCATCTTCCGGTTCTGCGAAAAACCCACTAAGCGCCGTGTCTGGTTTAAGGGCACCATCTTCATACAGCGCCCAGATTTCTTTGGCGTAATTGCTGCCTAAGAGCTGTGGCGCAAACTGTCCATAATAGGTAGTCATATTGGCGATATCGCGCGCCAGCATGGATTCGGCATTATTATTGGCTGAAGCATCCACCGCTTGGGGCAAATCTATAATGACCGGACCATAGTCGTCGACCAGCACATTAAACTCTGACAGATCACCGTGGACAATTCCCGCACACAGCATCATCACCACATACTGCATAACCATCCGGTGATCTTCCAATGCCTGCTCCTCGTCCATGGCAACATCCCCCAGACGCGGTGCTACATTGCCCTCTTCATCACTGACCAGTTCCATCAGTAACACACCGTCAAAACAGCCATAGGGCTTGGGCACGCGAACACCAGCATTGGCTAATAGATAGAGTGCGTCAACTTCGGCATTCTGCCAGGTTTCTTCCTGCTGCTTGCGGCCGTACTTGGAGCCCTTGTCCATGGCGCGAGCGCGACGGCTATTGCGCACCTTGCGACCCTCTTGGTACTGGACTGCTTTTTTAAAACTGCGTTTTGCTGCTTCTTTATACACTTTGGCGCAGCGCACTTCGGAGCCACAGCGCACCGTATAGACAGTCGCCTCTTTGCCGCTCATCAACTGACCTATGACTTCGTCTATCACGCCATCGTCGAGCAGAGGTTGCAGTCGTTTAGGGCTTTTCATTTAGTCTCGTTTTGGTTCCTGTTGGCTCAGGGCAACCAGTTTAAAAGAGCCATTATTGGCCAGGACCTCAATATACCTGAAATAGTCCTTGGCTTTGTGCTCCAGAGGAATAAAAGTATTCACCACAAAAAGCGCTTGTCCCGCACTGGTTACTAGTCGCTTGGCGGCGCTAAGAAACTTCTCTGTCATGTCGCCATCAACGGAAAACCCCTGATGAAAGGGCGGGTTGCACAGTATACTGTCAAAGCGCTGAGAAATTTGATCGCCAGCATCGCTGGCAATGACCTGGGTTTCAATAGTCAACTGAGAGAAATTCACCGCGGTTGCCGCCAGCGCTGCGGCATTGTTATCTGTCGCTGTTATCTGGGTGAAACCATGCTGGCTGGCTTGAGCCGATAAATAACCATAACCACAGCCGAGGTCCAGCAATGTTTTTGGCGCTGTTTTATGGCGCGCTAAAAACTGCGGCAGGTGCTCAATTAAAAAAGCGCTGCCGCGGTCAATTTTTTCCCAGCCGAAAATACCCGGCTTGCTGTCCAGAGACAGACCTTTTACCGAACGAGTTTGAGAGTAATTTTTATCATCAAGCGGTTGCTGTTGCTTTTCATGTAGCGTCACAGCAGCCAAATAATAGGCACCATGCTTCTGTGCAGTAGTCTTGTCGCTAAATAGCTTACAGGCCTGCTTAACATAGCTTTTAAGCCCATCATTTTTCTCGCCAGTTAAAAGCAGCTGGCCATTGGGCCTGAGAAGCTTGGCTGCCTGGTTAATAATATGATGGCTGCTAGCACGCTCTTTGGATACTCGAAATAGCACTGTATCAATGCTGTTGGGTTCTAGGGCTGAAAAATCAAAATCATTAAATACACTGTCGAGGTTGGCGGCTGAAGCACACCGCTCAATATCATAGCGATTGCTAAAAATCTGGATGCTGCGTTGCGCTGAGCTTTGCGCCATCTGCCAGTTTACATTGGCCCAGTTTTCATCGGCGACAATAAGGCAGCTGCCACTAATACTGTGTAGTCGCTGTAATAGCAGGGCGACGCTTCTATCAATGCCGGTCTGATTCATAAAATAGAGGCTACTTCTGCTGGGGTCAGTGGTCGGTATTCGCCCGGTTGCAGTTCCGGGTCTAAAACAATATCGCCTACTTTTAATCGATGCAGACTAACAATCTGATTACCCAGCGCGGCGAACATGCGTTTGACATTATGGTACTTCCCTTCAGCAATAGTCAGATTGATACTGTGGTCATCGACTATTTCCACTGTTGTTGGCATACAGCGATGTTTCTCTCCGTCCAGTAAGACACCGTCGGCAAGTTGCTGGGTATAGTCCGACGAAATAGCTTCGGCCAATTCCACCTGATAAATTTTGGCATACTCAGAGCGGGGTGATGTGAGGCGATGATTCCACTGGCCGTCGTCGGTGACCAGAAGTAATCCGGTAGTATCTATATCGAGCTGCCCGGCAATTTGTAGCTCGTCACTGCGGTGCTCATACATCAGGCTGATGGCTGTGGGATTGTGATTATCTTTGCTAACAGCAGAAACGCCTGCAGGTTTGTTGAGCATAAAATAACGCTTGCTGGCCTTACTGATAGTCGAGCCTTCAATGGTGATAATTTGATCAGCAGTAATTTTTTGTGCCGGATTGTTGGCGATGTCATCATCGATACAGACCAGACCATTTTTAATCAGGCGCTTGGCGTCCGTACGTGATAGATCTGTGGCATTGCTAATGTATTTATCGAGACGCAACATTATTTGCCGCTCGAGGCCAATATTACGGCGGCCTCTTTAGCGAAATAGCTGAGGATGCCATCTGCACCGGCGCGCTTAAATGCTAGCAGTGATTCTAAAATAACCGCCTCGCGGCTGAGCCAGCCATTATCAAACGCCGCACAGTGCATGGCATATTCGCCACTCACTTGATAGACAAACGTGGGTGCTTTAAGTGTATCTTTGACCCGTCGCAGTATATCTAAATAGGGCATGCCGGGTTTTACCATAATCATATCCGCGCCTTCCTCCAGATCCAGTGCACATTCGTGCAGTGCCTCGTCAGAATTGCCTGGATCCATTTGATAGGTTTTTTTATCGCCACCCTGAATATTGCTGGCCGAACCAACGGCATCACGGAAAGGGCCATAATAGCTAGAGGCGTATTTTGCGGAGTAGGCCATGATCTGTGTATTGACGAAGGCGTTTTCTTCCAGCGCTTCGCGAATGGCCATAATACGACCATCCATCATATCTGATGGCGCGACAATATCAGCGCCGGCATGGGCATGGGACAGCGCCTGCTTTACCAGTACTTCAATGGTAATGTCATTGAGTACATAGCCGGTTTCCTCTTCAACAATGCCGTCCTGACCGTGGCTGGTAAATGGGTCTAGGGCAACATCAATGATCACCCCCAGCTCTGGCACTGCTTCTTTGATAGCGCGAATAGCGCGCTGGGCTAGACCTTCCGGATTATAGGCTTCTTCAGCCAACAGAGACTTGTTGTCCTGTGACACGACAGGAAACAGAGCAATGGCCGGAATACCTAACGCGGCGACTTCAACTGCCTCTTCGACGAGTAGATCAACTGACAGGCGCTTTACCCCAGGCATTGATGCCACTGCTTCAGATTGCCCTGCGCCTTCGATAACAAAGAGTGGCAGGATCAAGTCACTGACTGACAGTGCTGTTTCTCTGGTTAGGCGGCGAGAAAAATCCGTAGCGCGATTGCGACGCATGCGCGCAAAGGGATAGGGGCCGCGACTGGTTGAAAAGCTCATAGGTATTTCCGTCTCAAAGGTCTGCAAATTAGTGATTCTACAGATTATCGCTACTTTAGCTTAAAGTTTTGCAAAAACTCGCTCTGCAGCATCCAGTGTATTTTGGATATCTTGATCTGTATGAGCCGCGGACATAAACCCGGCTTCATAAGATGCAGGCGCCAGATAGACACCTTCTTTCAACATGCCATGGAAAAATTTGGCGAAACGCTCGGTGTCACACTGCATTACCTGAGAGTAGTTAATGATTTTTTCTTCGCTAGAAAAAAAGATACCCCACATGGTTCCAACATGATTGCTGGTCAATGGTATGCCAGCCGCCGCCGCGCGTTCACAGAGCCCTTCAACTAGTCTGGTGGTGCGAGCAGATACTGGTGCGAGGAATCCAGGCTGTGAAATCAGATTAAGTGTCGCCAGACCTGCAGCCATCGCAACTGGGTTGCCGGACAATGTGCCAGCTTGGTACACCGGCCCCAGAGGTGCGATATGCTCCATAATGTCGCGTTTGCCACCAAAAGCACCCACGGGCATGCCGCCGCCAATAACTTTGCCGAGGCAGATCAAGTCGGCGTCGATGCCATAGTAGCCAATGGCGCCCTGCTGACTGATACGAAATCCGGTCATAACCTCATCAATAATTAACAGCGCCCCACTGGCCGTACAGCATTCGCGCAGCGCTTCCATAAAACCTGGAATAGGGGGTACGCAATTCATATTGCCCACTACTGGCTCAACAATGATGCAGGCGACCTGATCGCCAATCTCAGCGAAGGCCTGCTTTACCTGATCAATATCATTGTATGACAGGGTCACTGTATGGTCGGCCAGGCATTCAGGCACGCCGGGAGAACTGGGTACGCCAAGTGTCAGTGCTCCGGATCCTGCTTTAACCAGCAGCGAATCAGAATGACCATGGTAGCAGCCCTCAAACTTGATAATTTTATCTCGTCCGGTATAGCCGCGGGCGAGACGAATTGCGCTCATGGTCGCTTCGGTTCCCGAGTTGACCATGCGAATCATTTCCATACCTGGAACAATCGAGCAGATCTTATCGGCCAGTTGAATCTCCAACTCTGTGGGGGTGCCAAAGGTCATGGCTTTTTCCAACTGCGCGCGAATTGCCGCCAACACTTCTTCATGACCATGGCCCAGCAGCATGGGCCCCCAGGACAGCACATAGTCAATGTAGCGCTTGCCATCTGCATCGAACATATAGGCGCCGCTGGCGCGGTCAAAAAATACAGGGGTGCCGCCCACGGCGCGAAAGGCGCGAACCGGGGAGTTAACGCCACCGGGGATATGCTGCTTGGCAGCCTCGAAAAGTTGTTGCGAGCGCGGATTATTAGTTGCTGCTGTATTGGACATTAAAAGTTTCCCGACAAGTAAACGAATGTTGCTGAATTGATGGTTTGTATTATCCTTAATTAACACAGTGGAAGCTATTTAAGCTAACAAGTAATAAGGATGGATGGAGCCATTATGAATATTCAGCAGGTTTTGCAGTTTTGGTTTGGTCTGACAATTGGGCCTGAGACCCCCTCTAAGCAGGCTGGGCTCTGGTGGAGCAAACAGCCTGAAATAGACCTGCAGATACGGCAAAAATTTGCAGATGGATTGCAGGCGCTGGTGCGGGGTGAACACAGTGATTGGCTGCAAACAGCGAGTGGCAGACTGGCTGCTATTATTGTGCTTGATCAATTCTCAAGAAATATCTATCGCGATACGCCCCAGGCATTTGCTCAGGATAGCCAGGCACTGGCCTGGTGTCTGGAAGGACTTGATAAACAGCAGGACCTGCAACTTGAGCCAGTCGAGCGGGTATTTTTCTATCTGCCTCTGGAACATGCGGAGGACACAGAGATGCAAGATCTGTCATGTCGTAAATTTTCTGACTTGCTGGACGATAATATAAATTATCAGATGACCCCCAGTGATGGCACCTACGAGGGATACTATCGTTTTGCCGAGCGCCACCGCGATGTGATTCAAAAGTTTGGCCGCTTTCCCCATCGCAATAAAATACTTGGGCGGACCAGTAGCGAACAGGAGCAGGAATATCTCAATACGCCAGGCAGTGGGTTTTAAAGGGTAAGTCAGCCAGATTAGAAGGGCTGAACTACCACCAGGATAACAATGGCCACCAAAAATAGCACTGGCACTTCATTGAATACGCGAAAATAAACATGGGATTTTTCGCTGCGATCCTCAGCCAGCTGTTTCATATGCCCGAGGCACAGATAATGATAGCCAATTAACAGCACCACAAAAAAGGCTTTTAGGTGAAACCAAGTCTGATGCAAATAGGCCTCCGGTGCCATGGCTACCAGCCAAACTCCCAGTACTACAGTGGCAATCATTGAGGGGTTGGCAATACCTCGATACAGCTTACGCTCCATTACTTTAAAGCGCTCAATGCTCGGGCTGTCATCTGACATCGCGTGGTAGACAAATAGTCGCGGCAAATAAAACAGTGCAGCAAACCAGCAGATAACCGCAATAATATGAAAAGCTAGTACCCATTTATACATCAGCGGCCTCAGTAAGCTGTTTGTATTGATAATTCAGACTGTAATGGAATATCTGGATCAACGTTTTTCGGGTATTATAAGCGGCCGAAACGATTCTGGATATTTAAAAGCGAGGCTCAGGTGATTAAAATTGGCATAGTAGGTGGAACAGGCTACACAGGGGCAGAGCTTCTGCGACTGTTGGCTGGGCATCCCAATGCTGAGCTGGTAACTATTACCTCGCGCAGCGAAAGCGGTGTGCCCGTTGCGCAGCTTTATCCAAATCTTAGAGGTATTGTCGATCTACCTTTTACCGAACCTGATAGGGAGACACTCGGTCAGTGCGATGTGGTATTTTTTGCAACCCCTCATGGCGTGGCTCAGAGTACGGTGCCGGCAATCTTGGCGGCTGGTACTAAAGTTATCGATCTTTCCGCCGATTTTCGAATTAGGGACATTGAGTTGTGGGAAAAATGGTATGGACAGACGCATGCTGCGCCAGAATTGGTGAGTGATGCTGTCTATGGTCTCCCCGAGTTCAACCGAGAAGCTATTCGACATGCGGACTTAATTGCCTGTCCAGGCTGCTATCCAACCAGTATCCAGCTTGGGTTATTGCCGCTACTTGAAGCAGGCTGTGTTGATGTGAATGATCTAATTGCTAATTCAGCATCTGGTGTGAGTGGTGCAGGTAGGCAGGCAAGCGTCGCTAATTTATTGTCTGAGGCCAGTGATAGCTTCAAGGCTTATGGTGCTTCTGGCCACAGGCATCTGCCAGAAATTGAGCAGGGTCTGTCAGATATCGCCAGTGCAGCGGTTAGCCTGACTTTTGTGCCTCACTTGCTGCCAATTAATAGAGGCATTCATTCAACGATCTATGCCAGCTTAGTAGACACAGATGTGGATGTGCAGGCGCTGTTTGAAAAGCGTTATGCCAATGAGCCTTTTGTCGATGTACTGCCTGCGGGTAGCCACCCTGAAACACGCACTGTGCGAGGTTCCAATTTTTGTCGCATCGCGGTGCATCGTCCCGGCGGGGGCAACAAGGTAGTGGTGCTGGTGGTTGAGGATAACCTTGCGAAGGGTGCGTCAGGTCAGGCCATACAATGTATGAATCTTATGTTTGATCTGCCCGAAATGGCGGGTCTGAAACTGCCGGGATTAATGCCCTGATGGCAGAGCGAAAGCCAATCGTTATGACTTATAGGCCCGGCCAAGGCTATTGGCTGGCTGGTGGCCTCTTGATAGTGGTGATTGTTGCCCTGTTTTTAGGCCGATACTGGGGCAGTAAGGTTTTCGATCGGGAAATGCTAGAAAAGCGAGAGCTTGAAAACAGAACTACACAGCTCGAAGCTGAATTAATTGAGAATAATCGCAACCTGAGCCGTATAAAGCTGAGTGCGGAAGTGGATGCTGTGGCGTTAGAGAACACGCGTCAGGAAATGATTGGGTTGCAGCGTCAAATATACAGGCGCGGTGAAGAGTTAAAGCTATATCAGGAGCTGCTACAGGATAATAATCAGCCCAAAGGGCTTTCTGCTAGTGATTTAAATCTGGTTGCTATGGATGATGGGCGGTTTAAATACCGTTGGGTTGCGCGCCAGAAAACCGTAAAAATGCAAACACTGAGTGTCTACTCTGAAATGTGGGTGCACGGTTCTCAGGATGGCCAAGAGGTTATTCTGGCCTTAGATACACTGGATGAGCAGATTAAAAAACTGCCGGTTAAGCTTGAATTTAAGTACTTCTCGATTAATCAGGGTATTGTGCAGTTGCCTGAAGGCTTTGAGCCTGAGCAGGTTAGGATTACATTGAGATATACTTGGATGGATGAAGCGCAGTCTGATCAGAAGTTTGACTGGAAACTTGAGGAGTAGTAAATGTTTGGCATAAAAAGTGGTGATAGCCACGGTCCTTTCTCCCTGGGATCTACAACCCTGATTGCCCGTGGAACTGAGCTGGAAGGGGATTTAAATTTTAGAGGCAGCCTAGAAGTAGAGGGCGCTATAACTGGCAATATTCTTTCCGAGGATGAAGACGCCCGCATAAGAATTTTACAGGGTGGTTCGGTCAAAGGTGATGTCTGGGTGGCGACCGTGCTGATTAATGGCCATGTAACTGGCGACATTTATGCCAGTAAGCAGGCTAAACTAGCTTCGCAGGCGGTAGTCGAAGGCAATGTGCATTACAATTTGATTGAAATTGAAAAGGGCGCAGAGGTAGTGGGCAACTTTGTGCATGAGCAACCTCAAACGAATGTAACGGCTTTCCCTAAAGACGGCCGTGAAGATTCTGCTGAATCGGCCAAGAAGGCTTAAAAGCAGCTGTAATTTGTTGTAGGACATGGAGCTAGTATGTCAGGAATTCAAACATTTACACCCACCGCGCTAGAGGTTACTGACCGCGCGGTAGCCAAAGTACAGAGCTTGAAAACCGAGGAAGGCAATGACGAATTAAAGCTTCGCGTCTATGTTACGGGGGGCGGCTGTTCGGGTTTTCAGTATGGGTTTTCGTTTGAGGACCTGATGGCCGAAGATGACACGCCTGTGTCGCGTGATGGTGTTACGGTTCTAATTGATTCACTGAGCTTTCAATATCTCGCCGGATCAACAGTGGACTATGAAGAGGGGCTGATGGGCTCCCGATTTACCATTACTAATCCAAATGCGTCTACCACCTGCGGATGCGGGGCCTCTTTCTCGATTTAAAAAGGATGCTCGACAATTAACAAGATTTTTATCGTTTTATTGCTCTCGTTTTCGACTCTTTCCTTTTCACTGGATATTGAGATATTGCCTACAGCCGCCGAGGTGAAAGAAGTGGAGGCAATTGGGTTCGTGGCCCGTGTTGACTTCGAGAGAGCAGATCAGCTGATTGGCGCTCTGGAGCGTGCAGAGGAATATTATCAGCAGGAGGGCATGAGCCTGAGTCACCCTCCGGTAGCCTTTGTTATCTTTGGTTCGCCGGTGTCCATCTTCTTTAAAGAAAATTATCAAGACAATAGCAAGGTTGTGGATCTTGCGGCCAAGTTAACGGCACTGAATGTCATTGATGTAAAGGTCTGTGAATTCAGCTATATCAAAGCGGGTTTGGATAGTAGCGACTTGTTACCCTTTGTTAGTACAGTACCTTTTGGCCCGAAAGAGTTGAGTCGTTTGATTGAAGAAGAGAGCTACAGTTACTTCTAAATCCTAGGGTAAATAAACCGCACCCAGAATAGTTTCCCTTTGAGCGCCGGTTACTGCAGGTAAATTCCCCGTCTTACTTTCTATGCGCTGTTTGGCTAGCCAGGCAAAGGCACAGGCTTCAACCCAGTTTGGATCTAGCCCCAGCTGAGCGGTGGACTGCAGGTGGCTATCATCTAGGCTGCTCTGCAATTGCGCCATAAGTTGACCATTAAATGCACCACCACCACAGACAAATACCTCATCAATAGTTGTGTCGAGATTATTAATACAGTCAGCCAAAGTTTGGGCGGTGTAATTTACGAGTGTTGCCTGAATATCTTGTGGTGATAAGTTAAATCCACTTAGCTGTTGTTCTAACCATGGCAGATTAAAGTCTTCACGTCCGGTACTTTTGGGTGTCGGAAGAGCAAGAAATGGATGACTTTTTAGCTTAGTTAAAAGCACATTATCAGCAGCCCCGCTGGCGCTCCAGCTGCCATCATTATCATAGGCATTGCCTGTATGCTTTTGGCACCAGGCATCCAGTAGCATATTGCCGGGGCCGGTATCGAATCCATTGCAGTCACCGTTGGCATTCAAAATGGTGATATTGGCAATGCCGCCTATATTGGCGATCACCCGATTTTTTTGTGGATTAAAAAATAGCTGGCGATGAAAAGCAGGCACTAGCGGTGCACCTTGGCCGCCCAGCGCTATATCTTTGCGCCGGAAGTCAGCGACAACAGAGCAGCAGGTGCGCGCGGCAATAATATTGGCATCGCCGATCTGCTGACTGTAACCAATTTCGGTATCGCTGGGCGCAGCGTGGCGAATGGTTTGGCCATGGGAGCCGATGGCCAGTATTTTGTCGGCACTTAAATTAAGTTTGTCCATCAATGCAAGAGCTGCATCGGCAAATAGTGCACCCAGCGCGCGATCAGTTTCGGCATAGAGTTGCACCGTATCCATGCCTGGCTGGCAGAGGTTTAAAATATCTCGTCGCAGCTGCTTGGGAATGGAGTGGGTGTGGCTGCCAATCAATCTAGTCTGCCCATCGATAAAGTCGATTGCTGCTACATCAATATTATCAATGCTGGTGCCTGACATTAGCCCAATATAAGTGCCCGTCGCGCTCATCGGCCTAGTTGGCACTGGAGCTGACGTCTTGCATGGAAGCTAACTGAGCAGTCGTTCGATATTCAGCGAGCTGTTCCAGTATTGGATTGGTACTTCTGGCAAAGGCTTGTCTCTCGGCCTTGGCAATAGGGCGCGCCTGAGGAAGCTTTACTGTTCGAGGATTGCGATGCACGCCATTGACCAAAAATTCATAATGCAGATGAGGACCCGTAGCATAACCTGTTGAGCCGACCGTGCCGATGAGTTGCCTCTGTCGAACAGCCTGTCCCTTGCGGACCTTTTTATTATTAAGGTGAAGGTATTTAGTGATATAGGTCTGCCCATGCTGAACAAACACATAGTTGCCGTTGGCTTTGCTGTAGCCAGCAGCCGTTACTTTGCCGTCACCTGCCGCATAAACAGGTGTGCCTCTAGGGGCAGCATAGTCAACCCCGCGGTGAGCTTTAACCTTTTTATGGATTGGGTGTTTACGCTTCAGATTAAAGCCAGAGCTGATTCGAAAAATATCTAGCGGCGTGCGTAGAAAAGCTTTGCGCATGCTCAGGCCGTCGGGAGTATAGTAATTACTGAGGCCTGCGCTGTTCTTGTAGCGCACAGCTTGATAAGTTTTATCGCGGTTAGTAAATGTTGCGGCGATAATATTACCTGATGGAAGTTTTTTGCCATCTATATATCGATCTTCAAATAGCAGTGAGAAGGAGTCGCCAGGACGAATATCGAATACAAAGTCGATGTCCCAGCCAAAGATATTAGCTAACTCCATAATAAGTTTGTCGGGCAGGTTTGCTTTCTTGGCGGACAAATAAAGTGAGTCGGCAATTACCCCTTCTCGATAGCTTAATAGTATGTCGGGTTTGCGCAGTCGTTTCTCAGCAGTGTAGCTGCTGTTATTCCGGGTAAAGATAAGGCTTTCCAGAGGCGATTTAATATAGTGCAGCTCTACGAGTTGATCTTTGCTGTCCATACCAAAGCGGAATTTTTCGCCGGGATACAGGTTGCGCAATGATTTGCCGTCTTTGGAGGAAGAAATTTGGTAGACGTCTTTAGCGCTGAGTTTTGCGCGCTGAAAAAGCAATGACAGACTGTCACCAACAGCCACTTGTTGTTCTTTCCAAAATAGATCGAAATCTTGGGGTGCCGCAACAACGTCGCTAGAGGTCGGCTCCTGCACAATAATGGGGATGGATTCGGCGACCTGACGTTTTTTGTCGGCCTCACTTTGAGGATACATGAGTAGTGCCAGCAGGCAGCCAGTTACTGCGGCGGCGAGCATAAGGTGTCGCCGAGGAAATTCCTGCGTCATTGAAAGCAATAAACGGCCTAATTTCTGCATTTTTTCCATTGAGCTAGAACACCAACTATTTCGACTTCAGGGGATTTTAGCCTGCTTAAATAAATAGTTACAACGATAACCTCATGCTTTTTAGTAACCATGTCATTAAGTGAGCTTACAAGTAGCCTGTTGTTAGCGTTAATTGGCGGCTAGAAATTCTTGTATTTGGCGTCCCAATCTGTAGAGTTGGCGATCCTTGAAGCTATGCAGCGAATGTAGAAAAAATGAATCAAAGTGGTAGCCAGTTAATCGAACAATTGCATAAACGCGGTCTTATCGCTCAGGTCTCTGGAGACAGCGAACTGAACGAGCATCTTGATCAGCCGCGCACATTATATTGTGGCTTTGATCCTACCGCTGATAGCTTACATCTAGGGCACCTTGTTCCCCTGCTGGTTTTGAAGCGGTTTCAGCAGGCTGGGCATACACCTATAGCCCTGGTTGGCGGCGCCACGGGTATGATTGGCGATCCCAGTTTTAAAGCTGATGAGCGCAAGCTCAATACACCAGATGTGATTGCGGGCTGGGCAGATAAGATTAAAGGACAGGTTAGCCAGTTTATTGATTTTGATTGCGGTGATAATTCAGCCATTGTGGTTAACAACCTGGATTGGACCGCACAGATGAGTGCGCTCGATTTCCTGCGTGATGTCGGCAAGCACTTCTCGGTAAATAATATGATTGCCAAGGAGTCAGTAAAGCAGCGTATCGATAGAGAGGGATCCGGTATCTCGTTCACCGAGTTCTCCTACTCTCTATTGCAGGGCTTAGATTTTGCGGAGCTCAATCGGCGCCATGATTGTACCTTGCAGGTGGGCGGCAGTGATCAATGGGGCAATATTGTCAGTGGCATTGACCTCAGTCGTCGGCAGAATAAATCGCAGTGTTTTGCATTAACTGTACCGCTTATTACCAAGGCGGACGGTACCAAGTTTGGCAAGACCGAGGCTGGGGCTGTGTGGCTCGATGCAAACAAAACCTCGCCTTATAGCTTCTATCAGTTCTGGCTCAATGTGGCTGATGCGGATGTTTACAAATTCTTGCGTTACTTCACCTTTCTTCCAATGGAGGAAATCGACGCTATCGAAGCTGCAGACGCTGCGGCAGAGGGTCGTCCTCAGGCTCAGGCAGTTCTTGCGCGGGAGGCAACTAAACTTGTGCACGGCGAGGAGGGGCTTAATGCGGCGCTGAGAATTACCGAAGCGCTGTTCAGTGGCGATCCCAATGCCTTGTCAGAACATGACTTCCAGCAGTTGCGTCAAGATGGTTTGCCATCCTCATTACTGGCCGACAAAGACCTGCAGGAAAATCCGCTGACCAATCTATTGACTGAATGCGGCATGGCTAAGGCTGGCCGAGAAGTAAAAGATGCTCTTGGCCGCAACTCGGTATTTGTAAATGGCCAGCCCAAAGGCGCACAAGATATTATGAATAGTGCGTCGATCTTTGCGTTTGACCAGGCTCTATATGGCCGGTTCTTTCTTGTCCGTCTCGGTAAAAAGAAGTACCACATCTTTGAACGCGTCTGAGCACCTGCAAGCAACGCCTTGAGAGCCCTTATTTGGGCTCTTTTTACATCCTATTTAAATAAACACCAATAAGTAGTTGACAGCACCTAGCCTATCTGTAGAATGCGCGCTCCTGCAAAGGTGAGCTGACACGAAAAAGTCAGTAATAGCGGGTGAAAGCAGCAGATTTAGTTATTTTCACTTAGCAGTTGACAGAAGAATTTTTGCCGCTAGAATGCGCGCTCCCAACAGCAATGTTGAGGCGCGAAACAAGCGTCAAAACAGGAAGTGAAATTAAAGTTAAATAATTCACTTTCTTTGTTGACAAAGGGTTGGCTTTCTATAGAATACGCCCCCCGCTCAGATGAGCGAATCGTTCTTTAAAAATATAATCAAGCAATGCGTGTGGGCACTTGCTAATTGATATT
>CBFIGD010000043.1:0-3777 GCA_965662065.1 uncultured Porticoccaceae bacterium
GCTAACCAATACTAATTGCCCGTGAGGCTTGACTATATAATGCAAGCGAGACGACGGACAGATTGTCTGAAGTACATGCTAGCCATGAAAAAATTGTATTCAATAATCATCGACCTAATTTGTCGAATGTAGTTTTGCATCATTGCCAGCAGAAGGAGGCCCTTCGTTGTGTACAGGATGGTAATCAAAACGTCGTTCTTCATACCAGTTTGCCTGGTAACCATAGAGAACTAGAACCACCTGATCCCATACCGAACTCAGTAGTGAAATGGTTCATCGCCGATGGTAGTGTGGGGTTTCCCCATGTGAGAGTAGGTCATTGCCAGGCTTCTAAATTAAGAAACCCCAGTATCAGTTGATGCTGGGGTTTTTTTCTGTCTGCTATTTTTGAAAGCGAGTCTCAGCAACCTCGCGTTGTTGATAGGGAAGGCTATAATAGCGCCCTAGTAAAAGTTGCGAGTGTAGTTGATGGAGTACATTTTTTACCTAGGCTTGGGGGCAATCTCGGGTTTGATTAGTGGGCTGTTCGGTTTGGGTGGTGGAGCCATTATTGTGCCGCTGTTGATATTTGCCTTTGCTGCTCAGGGAATTTCACCGGAAATATCGACTCATCTTGCGATTGGCACTTCTTTGGCCACCATTGTCGTTACCGCATTAAGCTCAACCTATACTCACCACCAAAAAGGCGCAATTCGCTGGGATCTGGTTATGCGGGTTACCCCAGGTATCTTGGCGGGCTCTGTTCTCGGTGGGATACTTGCTATATCTCTAGAAGGCGTTTTACTGCAGTTGATGTTTGGGGGCTTTATGATTTTTGTTGGCCTACAGATGCTGTTATATAAGCCTGTCACATTGCAGCGGGCAGCTCCGAAGGCACCATTATTAGCCGTTGTGGGGACTGGAATAGGCGGCATTTCAGCTCTGTTCGGTATTGGTGGCGGTGTTTTAACCACCCCCTTTCTAGCGCACTTTGGCGTCAGAATTCACCAGGCCGTTGGGTCTGCTGCAGCCTGTGGACTGCCAATTGCCCTAGCGTCCACGATGGTTTACGGGGGCTCTAATCCTGTTGGAGAACAGTTGCCAGGTGCTAGTTTGGGCTATATATTCCTACCCGCTTGGCTGGGGATTATCATTGCCAGCACCCCCTTTGCACGGGTTGGAGCGCTATTAGCTCACAGGTCCAACGAGCGAATGCTGAAGCGATCTTTTGGCTGGGTAGTGCTTGTCCTAGGGATACGCTTTATCTGGATTAATATCCCAAGTTAACAATAGCTACTAGGGCGATTATTGTGTCTGACTTACAAAGCAACATATTAAATATCCTCAAAGACGGAGACTTTCACTCTGGCGAAAGCCTGGGCGAACAGCTGGGCGTGAGTCGCACCGCTGTGTGGAAGCAGCTCCAAAAGCTTGAAGAGATGGGTTTGCAGGTCGAGTCTGTAAAGGGGACAGGCTACCGAATTACAGATGGTTTAGAGTTGCTATGCAAAGACAGCATCGCTGCTCATTTATCTGCCGTCGGTGCTCAGATGCCGAGGCAGATAGAAATCTTCCGCACCCTGGATTCAACTAACAAGTATGTAAGAGAGCGTGCAGAGCAATCGGATTATTCTGGCTCCGTCGTGTTAGCAGAGCGCCAGACCTCGGGTCGTGGTCGGCGTGGTAAAACCTGGGTCAGCCCCTTTGCCGCCAATATTTACATGTCTATTCTTTGGGACTTTGAGCAGGGAGCTAAGGCGCTAGGGGGCTTAAGCCTCGGGATCGGCGTGGCTGTGCGTCGTGCCCTTGTTGAGCTCGGTATAAAAAATGTCAGTCTAAAGTGGCCCAACGACATATATGTCTCAGATAAAAAATTGGGCGGGATACTGTTAGAAATGATTGGTGACCCTGCAGGCCAGTGCTCAGTGATCATTGGTGTGGGTATCAATGTCTCCATGCCCGAGGCCACGGCAACCAATATTGATCAACCCTGGACTGATATCCGAACAGAATCCACGCAACAGATTTCCCGCAATCTGTTGGCTGCTGTCCTGATTGATAATATCTTTGCCGTACTAGATGATTTTGAGTCAGTGGGCTTTGCTGGTTATCGTGATGAGTGGCAAGTCGCAGACGCCTTTAAGGGGCAGCAAGGCACTGTAAGTACGCCGCGCGATTCTATATCCGGTACCGTTGTCGGGGTTGATAACAATGGTGCTGTTCAATTGCGCTTGGCGGATGGTCAGGTGCAGAGTTTTATTGGTGGCGAGCTTAGTTTGAGGCTAACAAAATGATGTTACAGATTGATGTTGGTAACACCCAAACAAAATGGCGTGTTGTTGAAGGGCTGAACGTATTGCAGCGAGGGTCTCAACCGACAGCCACATTGACCGTGGACCAGCTCGACCTCTCCGGTGTCTCTACCGTTACGGACGCGCGGCTCTGCTCGGTAGCTGATAAGGCAATCGCCGACTCAATAAAGCGGCAGCTGGATGATCAATTTAATGTTGACCTACAGGTCGCTCAGGTTTCTGTGCTCGCAGGTGGTGTTTCCTGTGGCTATGAGCAGCCGCAGACCCTAGGTATTGATCGATGGCTGGCTGTAGTTGCAGCCTATCAGCAGTATCAGGGCGCGGTTTTAGTCGTGGATGTGGGGAGTGCGATGACGCTGGACTTGGTTTCCCCTGATGGTCAGCATGTAGGTGGTTATATCCTGCCTGGTCTGCGATTGATGCGTGAGGCCCTTTGGTATGGCACCGATAGGGTTAGAGCGGACCGAGAGGCCGAGCCCATAGATGGGCTCAATATGCTTGTACCAGGTGCGATAACCAAAGATGCGGTCAACCGCGGCTGTCTGCTTGCGGCTGTGGCAATGGTTGAAAAATTAGCCTCTTCCTATCCGGCTGTAGTGGTGGTTACTGGCGGTGATGCACCAACCTTGATCAATGCGTTGGCGTTAAAGGTAGATCATATCCCCGAATTGGTTTTAGCTGGCTTATCGGTCCATGATATAGCCTTGGGATCAGCCTGATGAAATGGCTGGCGATTTTGGTATTGCTGGCAAATCTGTCGTTGTATCTGGCGTACCATAACCGTGCCGCCACATTAGGTTTCGGCTATGAATCGAACACCAGTGGGTCAGAGTCGTTGATACCGCAATTGGTTTTGCTATCTGAGCTACCAGAACCTCAAATTACTTATAGCACTCCCCCTTCTGCAAGCGACTCAGTGGAATCTGACTGGTGCGAAGTTATTGGCCCCTTTTTAGACGTGCAGCAGCTTGAGGCTGCGCAGGGAAAGTTGGTGAATGCTGGGTTCAAGTCTCGGCCGCTGCAGATGTCTACGCATAAAGATGCCCAATTCTGGACCTATATAAGTCCACAAGGTGACCGCGATACCATGCTGGCGATACTTGCAATGTTGCGTCAGAACAATATTGACGGCAATTTACAGATGTATGGTGAGCGGATCCATACCCTATCGCTCAAATATTTCGTCGGCAGGGCCGAAGCGGAAGAATTTCTTGAGCATATTGCCAAATTAGGCGTTAAAGCCGAAGTTGTTGATTTAAAAGAAGAAACTCGAAAGCTCTGGCTAAAAGTGCCGCGTATAAGCGGCCGTTCATTGCCCGCTTGGGTAAATCATGAGTATCCACATAAAAAAACCCTAAAAGATAACTGCGATAAGGTTGCTAATAGCGCTAAGTTTCACTAAAATCGCGCACCGTTATTGAGATGCTGGCGTAGCTCAGTTGGTAGAGCAGCTGACTTGTAATCAGCCGGTCGGGGGTTCGACTCC
>CBFIGD010000044.1:0-11716 GCA_965662065.1 uncultured Porticoccaceae bacterium
GGGCGCATTCGCAAAGCGAAGGCGGGGTGTAACCCTGAGCGCTTTAGCGCGAATCAATCTAACGTTCGATGATCTTTTACAGGCGTAAAAAAGCCCCGGTAAATACCGAGGCTTCCTTAGATTATGGTGCCCGGTCTCGGAATCGAACCAAGGACACGAGGATTTTCAATCCTCTGCTCTACCAACTGAGCTAACCGGGCTTCGCAAATTGTTTTTATGCATATCGCGAGAGGCGCGTATTAAAGCGTCTGATTTGCTGTTCGTCAAGGATTATTCCTCAGGCGGGACGTATCCTTCAGCCTGATCGACCTCTTCTCCGGCAAAGAACTTTTCGCGTTGCTCGGAGAGATAGGTGCGGGCAGTCAAATCCATCATATTCAGACGCATTTCATTGATCAAGGTGGTCTGATGAGTCATCCAATCGGCCCATGCCTGCTTGGAGATATTATTAAAGATTTCCTCGCCTTTGGGGCCAGGAAATGGGGGCATATCTAGGCCCGGGAGTTCTTTGTTGAGCTTGCGACATAAAACCATACGCGCCATAACTAACCTCTGAGTGATATTTACTTATATTGATTGTTTCTTGGCATTTAACAGCAGCGCTTTGATTGGCGCCGGCATCCCTAATGATAGTGGTTTCTGCGGGTTATACCAGACCTGGTTCTGGACATCGGCGACTTGCAGTGCTGCTGTGCCCTGACCGCTAATGGTTATCTCGACGGGTTGATAGTCGAGATGGAAATGACTAAAGGTGTGACGTTTAACGTCCAGTAGCACTTGGCTGTCAGGCTGGATGCCTAGCGTTATATAGGTCTCCTCGAGCTGCTGTTCTGTTTCGCACTGGGGGAACAGCCATAGTCCTCCCCAGAGACCGGCGGGCGGGTTTTGCTGCAGCAGCAGCTCGCCCTCGGCATTGCGGATCATTAGAAAGCAGGTAGTTCTTAGGGGCAGCGTCTTCTTGGGCTTTTTACCCGGATAGTCTTTGGGGTTGCCTTGTTTATAAGCCTTGCAGCTTTTAACCAATGGGCACTGTTCGCAACTAGGTGATGACCTGGTACAGAGGGTGGCGCCTAAATCCATCATTGCCTGGGTGTAGTCGGCTATGCGTTGGTAGGGAGTATAGGTCTCTGCGGCGATCCATAGTTTTTGTACTACCTCACTTTTACCTGGCCAGCCTTCGATGGCGGCAAACCTGGCGAGCACGCGTTTTACATTGCCATCTAAGATAGTGGCCTGGTTTTTAAAGGCGATGGAGCTAATGGCACCGGCGGTTGATCTACCTATGCCGGGTAATTCGCACAGCTGCTCAACATTGTCTGGAAACTTTCCGCCGAGCCTATTGGCTACCTGCTCAGCGGTTTTGTGCATATTGCGGGCGCGGGCGTAATAGCCGAGTCCGGTCCAGTGATGTAGCACCTCATCGATTGGCGCGGCGGCCAGTGACTCAATTGTGGGGTAGCTGGCCATAAAGCGATGGAAATAGGGAATAACAGTGCTGACCTGAGTTTGCTGCAGCATGATTTCTGAGACCCATACTCTGTAGGCATTGATATCTTGCTGCCAGGGCAGATTGGTTCGGCCATACTGATCGAACCAGGTAAGTACAGCTTGCTGAAATTTAGCTGGTGTCATGGTCTATTTAAGGTTTTTCTGGAGTAAATCCTGCAACAGGTTCTGCAGTGGATTTGCTTCTGTATTCGAACCTTTAAACAGCTGCTCACCGAGTTTTTCCAAGGCGGTATCTTTCAGCAGGCCTTTGATTGCACGCTCATCTGGCTTGCAAAAGGCTGGGTTGGCGCTGTTATTTTCGTCTAAACCGAACCTGCCTTTGCAGTAAAAGGGTATGGTTTTATTCTGCAGGCGGCTATTGACTGAACAGCCATTGCTGCTGGTGGTTGCGGCCGTGAGCACCGTGTCGGCTCTCAGGTCATATTTGTGGTCGAGCATATCGACTATGGCGTTTCCAGTAATGCTGAGATTACCGGTAGCGGTCGTATAGTCGCCGACTAAAAGTTTACCCTGAGCAAATCTAAGGGAGCCCTCTAGTTCGTCTAACTGGGTGCCTTTTGGCCAAAGCTGGTTGGACTGGCCGCTGCTGCCAAAGAGTGATGCCGCGCCACAAAAGGTCTGTTCTATATTAAATTTGGAATAGCTGGGTGTGGCAATATTAAATTCGCCATCGCCCTTGAGTGATCCAAGAATAGCTTTACGGCTATTGCCTGTGCCTTGAATATTGGCCCGCAGCGTTAAGTTGCCGGTTAGCTCGGAGGTATCTGTCAAGGCCGGCAATGCGCTGGCAAGGTTAATATGTGTCAATGAGGGTTGGACAGTAAAATTGGGTACCGCTGAGCGCATATCGACTTTGGCGATAATATTGACCTGACCATCAAACATATCGGCATTAAAGGCCGTGACCCGCAGTACTTTCTGATTGCCAAATATATTGCTGTAGAAGTTTGTCACAGCAAAGTCATTGAGCTGAATTTCCCCAACCGAAACTTCCATTTGGCTCTGTCCCCGCCACAATGCCAAGGGCAGGGCCAATGGGGCAAAAATTGCTGCGCTGTCTTTGCTGGCGAGGTTATTTGGGATAGGGATATACATCGCCAGATTGAGCTGGTCAGCGTCGATACCGACTGTGAGCTTATTAGTGCTGGCATCAGTGCTTACATCGACAGTGAAGGCTTGACCGTCGACTGATAGCTGATTCTGGTATGTCGAGATACCGTTGAGATTAATGTCAAAGTCACCATCAATACTCAGCTGGGTAAGTGCGCTTTGACTGGCCATTTTTGGCAGCGTAAATAGTGGTAAACGCTGCTGTATATTTTCCAGTAGCCGTCTCAGGTTAACGTTGTTAGCTTGAAAATTGCCTGATGTGTTGAGGCTGGCAAGGTCTGTATTCATAGCGCCTTTGATTGCCAGCTCGTCAATAGTAAGGTTGAGTTTGCTGATATCCCAGGTTTTATTATCGGCATCAATGCGAGCTGTAAAGCGTGCCTCGGCTGGAATGCCACCAAGGGCAGTCAGCGAAATAGATACGGGGAAGGGTTGGTCCTGCAGTGATATTCTGCCGACATTGAGATTAATGTCATCCAGTTGCACCGGGAGGCCATGGCGTGGCGTTACCAATGTTTGGGCGTCAGACAATGTGATGCCACTTAGCAGGCGCAGTGGTTGGTTCATTACAGCCTGGGTATCGAGCAATGCACGCCAGTCAGTCACCACTGTGGCTTGACTAATTTGCCCTGACAGTTTCTCTAGATTGGGGTGTATGTCCTGTCTCTGAGTAGAGAATTCAATATTACTTATGCTGATGCCAGGTTTGGGGAAGAACTGCCAAGCCAGGTCACCCTGTATGGAGAGGTCGACGCCCTGGCTGGTCGCCATTGTTTCGATGTCAGGTTTATAGTCGTTGGGGTCGAGTACCGTGACGAAATAAATCATGCCGACAATAACGACGGTTATCGCGAATAGAACGCTAGCCAGCCAAAATTTAACGATTTTACCCAAGGTGCTTCACCCACTTATTTCAGAATTGTCACAGCGGTTAATGTAACCACTGGGAACAGGCCAGTGGCGAGCCGGTCCATTGAATTTTTCACGATGCCCATCAATTCAAGAGTTGCTCTGCGGAGGCTTATACTACCTCAAACAGCGCAACCCTTAAACATTGATCAACAGCTAGCTTTCTAGAAAGAGTAGTTAGCTCTTATGCCCAGATTTCTGCCGGCCATTGGCACTTCATTTTTGACAAATGAGCTGTGATTTCTAGCTACTTCATCGAGCAAGTTCTTACCGAAAAGCGCTAGGGTCAAGTTGTGCCCTGCGCCCAGTTCGACGGTTTTTGACAGGTTGATATTTAACATCTGGAATCCGTCAGTGGCCGTTTCATTGTCGGCGATATCATTCTGGGCCTTGGCGTCCTTGAAAGACAGCGTCAGTTTTAAATCATCTTCAGTGTAGGAAGCCTTAAACAGGTTCCTCTTCGGCGTGATACGAGAAATATATCTGCCATCTGAGAACTGAGCCGAAATGGAATCCTGTGCAAATGACAGTGACAGTGCACCGCGAGCAAGGTCAAATGTCTTACCTATCTCAAGTTCATAGCCGTCAAATTCAGCGTCCTGCTGAACGTAATTAGACAGGATTAATCCTTCATGATGGTCTTCCCCTCCGTGCTCATCATGCTCTTGTGCGGTTTCATCTAACAGGTAGATGTAGTTATCAACAGCATTTTTGAACAGGGTCAGAGTCGCATAGAAACTATCATTTTCATAATTAAAGGTCAGGTCAATATTGTTGGACTGCTCAGACTTTAAATTGATATTGCCCACTTCTTCTCTGCCTGTCGCCAGGTGGGGACCATTCATCAATAGTTCGACTGCTGTGGGTGCTCGTTCCACACTGGCAAGGCCCAAGCTGACGTCAAATACGTCATTGATATCTCGACCAAGACTCAGTGCGAAGCTGGTGTTGTTAATATCCTTATCAAACTGCTCTGTTGCCTCACCATGCTCTTGCTCTTCATGTTCTTCATGCCTGATAGAACCACTGCGGGATATTTGATCCTGTCTAAGACCAACGTCGAGATGAAAGGCATCAAAGTCTTTGCTGATATAATAGCCTAGAGTGAATTCTTCACTTTCAGTTGGGTTGATAAATGCCTCTTCACCCACGACTGAAATATTCTCTTCCACAAGATTAACAACCAGTTTTTGCGCGAGAGCATCACTGCTTAAATCAAAGATGGCGCCATATTCTCTGGCATCATTTTTAAACAGAGTTGGCGCTTCCTCATGGTGCTCGTCTTCATCCTCTCCTGCAGTCTCGTGCCCTTCTTCCATTTCAGCATGTTGTTCAATAAGCGAATAATCTGAGTCTCTAAAATAGTAATCAACCTTCTTAAGCAAACCCTTGCCGACAACATAAGAGCCCTCTAAATTGAAAACCATTGATTCTGTGCTGGAGAAGATTCTCTCGCCACCATGTTCCTCTTCCTGCGCTTCGCTTTCCTGTTCTTCCCCTTCGTGCTCGGTATGAGAAGGAATGCCAAATATAGAGTCGCTGTCGGTATAGGAGAGTCCAAAGTAACCCCAGTCGCCAGCCTTGGAGAGCCCTAATCTGGTGGATGTAGACTCGAAGTCAGAATTGGGTAGGTATCCCAGGTCTTCGTCATGGGCCTCATCTTCGTGCTCTTCCTCATGTTCTCCATGGTCTTCTTCAAGATGAAGAACTGCGCCATCGGGAATATCAAAGTTACCAAACTGCGAATCTTTGTAGGCAAAGGATAGATTTAACCCGCCGATATTATTGCGATAAGAGAGGTTGTGAGAGTCACCATCGTTAACTGATTGAGCCTCTAGGCCCAGATTAAATTCAGACTTTAAAAGGTCTTTGCGGGCAATAGTGTTGTCCACAATATTAACGATTCCGCCGATAGTGCCATTGGAATACAGCAGAGAAGAGGGGCCTCTAACTACTTCAATTTGCTGGATATCATGTAAATTAACATCATTGCTATGGTCAGGCCCGAGCCCAGATACGTCTCTAACGACAATGCCATTGTTAAGGACTTTTACTCGATTTCCCGACATGCCTCTAATGATAGGCTGACCCACAGCGGCGCCATAATCACTGCTGGATAGGCCAACCAGATCATCAATGCTGGCCCCTAAGCTCTGGCTGCCATCGTTAGCAACGGATTCGCCGGAGATAATATGCAGTGGATTTGATATTTGAGCCGCTGTGGCATCAATCAATGATGATCTAACAATAATTTCGTCGATTTCCTGACTTATAACACTGCAGGACAAACCAATCAGGCAGGCTGACAGGGGTAGCTCAAAAGCAATAAACTTTTTCATAATGTGTTCCTCTAAAAATACTGTTCACGCCAAATACGCGGCGCGAATTCGTCTCAATGGGGATGTATAAACTACTGAGAGTGCAAACTATTTAGAGGCTGTGTGGTGGTGCTCTGGCACGCGGGCGACCATTGACATGGCTGCTTTCAGCCCGGTCGTTAAAGATAATGCTTGGCGCTGTTGCTCTGATTACATAGATTTTGCTACTGTCAGCCGCAACCGCGGCTGAGGAGTGCTGCAGTACAGAGACGGCACAGCTACTTTCCCGATGATCACTATGGTCATGAGCAGACGCTGCCATCGACCCGAGGCCGATAACTAGACAGAGCGCAAATGCAAATATTGAGTGACACTGTTTCATAAAATTATGGCTACTAACTTAGTTGAGCCAGTTCAGGAAGAGCTCCATTCTAACCACTTTTTGTACTGTAGCAACCGTCAATTTGCAGTATACTGCCGCCTAAAAATGGACAACATGGAGAAACCCATGGCCGATCGTACAGCCACAGTGACGCGCAATACCCTAGAATCCCAAATTACCGTCAGTGTAAATTTGGACGGCACCGGGAAGGCAAGCTTTGCTACGCCGGTACCTTTTCTTGAGCATATGCTCGATCAAATTGCGCGCCATGGTTTAGTTGATCTGGATATTCAGGCGACTGGCGATACCCATATTGATGATCACCACACGGTTGAAGATATCGGTATTACGCTGGGTATGGCAATTACTGAGGCCATTGGCGATAAAAAAGGGTTGACTCGCTACGGTCACGCCTATGTGCCCTTAGATGAAGCGCTGTCTCGTGTAGTAATGGATTTTTCAGGGCGCCCCGGTTTGATTATGAAAGCAGATTTTGTGCGCAGTCAGGTTGGTGGCTTTGATGTAGATCTGGTGCGCGAATTCTTCCAGGGCTTTGTCAACCATGCGCTGGTGTCTCTGCACATAGATAACTTGCGCGGCGCCAATGCCCACCACCAGGTTGAGACTATTTTTAAGGCCTTTGGTCGCGCACTGCGTATGGCAGCCTCTGCCGATGAGCGCATGTCCGGTGTAATGCCTTCTACAAAGGGTACCTTATAAAGCGTACCCTTCACTTTCTGTTAGTTTGTGAACCCTGTTTATGAGTGATTTTCGAAGTCATATTGCCGTGATTGATTATGGAATGGGCAACCTCCATTCCGTTGCCAAAGCCCTCGAGCATGTGTGTCCCGGGGCTAAGGTGTCTATTACAGCAGATCCTGCTTTGGTTGAAGATGCCGATCGGGTGGTATTTCCCGGTGTGGGCGCCATTCGTGATTGCATGGGCGAGATTCGACGCCTAAATGTTGGTGATGTTGTTAGCGAGGCGATGAAAACCAAGCCGGTATTGGCGATCTGTGTTGGTATGCAGGCATTGATGGACCACAGTGAAGAAAATGGCGGTGTTGACTGCCTGGGCCTGCTGCCCGGCCAGGTAAAGTTTTTTGGCAATGAGCTGGTCGATAGCCAGGGCGTTAAGCTAAAAGTACCGCATATGGGTTGGAATAATGTTCGGCATACAATAGATCATCCGCTGTGGCAGGGCATTGCGCAGGACAGCCAATTTTACTTTGTACACAGCTATTATGTCGATGCACAGAATAATCCCAATGTTTCAGGCACCTGTGACTATGGGTCAGATTTTGCTGCGGCCCTTAGCGACAACAATCTTTTTGCAGTGCAGTTTCACCCGGAAAAAAGTGCCGATGCTGGACTGCAATTACTGCGCAATTTTTGTCATTGGATGGGTGATTGTTAGTTGGGGAACTGTGCCAGGTTGACTGAACGCGCAGTTTATCCCAAGTGTCGCGAACCATACCGTTCACTCCAACACCAAGCTGCTGAGAAAGATGACTGAAATCACCGACCAAAAAAACCTGATTGCCCGCCTAAATGCCGAGACAGCCAAAATTAGCTGGCTCGAGCTGCAAAAGCACTACGCCTCGGGCAATGTGTTGGGGGTGGGGCCGGGTGCTGACCTCATTAAAGTCGCTATCGCTTTAAATGAAGATAACGCCCAGCAGATACAAACATGGCTGACCGACGAATCTGTCTTTGAAGTTGCTGACCAACAAGCTCTAGAATGGTACGAAAATCAGACTGTACTTTGGGCCCTCGTAATACCGCCCTTTGTTCTAGTGCAGGAACCAAAATCCTAGGAATTAACTAACAGCTAACCATAGCAAAGGAGTTGCTACATGCATTTACAGCTCAGTGAAGAGCAGCAGTTTATTCAAGATACCGCTCGCCGTTTTGCCACCGATGAACTATTACCCACAGCCGCGGCACTGGATGTCGGGCAGGGGCGGACACAGCTGTTAGCGAATCTACAAAAGCTCGCCGACTTGGGCTTTATGGGCCTTAATATTTCATCTGACTATGGTGGCACCGAGGCAGGCTCGGTGGCCTTTAGCGTTGCCCTTACAGAGTTGGGCCGCGCCTGTGCCTCCACCGCAGTGACGGTTTCAGTCACCAATATGGTTGCTGAAGTCATTCAATCCTGTGGCACAGAAGCCCATAAACAAAACTATTTACCCAAGCTATGCTCCGGCAGCTATCCGGCTGGCGCTTTTTGCCTTACCGAATCTGTGGCTGGATCTGACCCTGCTGGAATGAAGACTCGTGCGGTGAAAGAGGGTGATAGCTGGATCATTAATGGCACCAAGCTTTATATCACCAGTGCCGAATATGCAGGCCTATTTGTGGTGTGGGCGATCACTGATCCTGATGCGGCAAAGGGTAGGGGCATTACCTGTTTTTTGGTCGAAGCGAATAATCCGGGATTATCGATAGGCAAGGCCGAACACAAGATGGGGCAAAGGGGTTCTTCAACCAATGAGGTAACATTTACCGATTGCCGGATTCCTGCAGAGGCTATTTTAGGTGCTGAAAACCAGGGTTTTAAAATTGCTGTGGGTGAACTGGCCGGTGGTCGTATTGGCGTGGGATCTTTTGCCCTGGGTATTGGCCTGGCGGCCATGGACTATGCCCGTCAATATATCACTGAGCGCCAGCAGTTTGGTCAGGCTATTGCCAATTTTCAGGGGTTGCAATGGATGCTGGCTGACCGCTACACAGAACTTGAAGCGGCACGTTTGTTATTGATGCAGGCCGCTGCAAAAAAAGAAATGGGTTTAAGCTTTTCAAAAGCGGCATCTATGGCTAAAGTATTTGCCAGCGAAAAAGCCAATGCAGCTTGCTACACTGCTTTACAGATGTTGGGCGGCAATGGGTACAGCGCGGAATATCCTCTGGAGCGATGGTCCAGAGATGCGCGGATTACGAGTATCTACGAGGGTACCAGTGAAATTCAGCGAATTATTATTGCCCGCGAATTATTGATGGAAATCGTTTAAAACCTATTAGGGTTGGGAGTGAGAAATGAATCTACACAGTAAAGTAGCCGTAGTAACAGGTGGAGGCTCAGGGCTTGGCCGCGCAGCATCACAGGCATTGGTGGATGGTGGCGCAACCGTTGTTATTGTCGATATGAATGCAGACGCTGGTAATCAGGCAGTTGCCGAACTCGGCGCTGGCAAGGCCCATTTTATCCAGCTCGATGTTTCCAATGGGCCAGATGTGGAAGCTGCCTTTGATAAAATTTCTGCTGACCTGGGCCGTGTAGATATCTGTGTTAACTGCGCCGGTATTGGTATTGCCGCTAAAACGGTTAATCGCGAAGGTGAGCCCCATAGTTTGGATCTGTATCGCAAGGTAATCGAAGTAAACCTGATCGGCACCTTTAATATTTCCCGTTGTGCGGCTGCAGCTATGGCCCGAAACGAAGCGGATGAAAAGTCAGAAAAAGGCATCATTATCAACACAGCGTCTATCGCAGCCTTTGATGGTCAGATGGGCCAGGTTGCCTATTCTGCAACCAAGGGGGGCATTGTAGGTATGACATTGCCAATGGCTCGCGATCTAGCGGGCGTGGGTATTCGTGTCAATACGATTGCGCCTGGTGTTATGGCAACCCCACTAATGCTGGCGGCACCTCAGCCGGTTCAAGATGGCATAGTGTCTGGCATTCCTTTCCCTAAGCGATTGGGTGAGCCATCCGAGTTTGGCCAGTTAGTTGTGCATATGGTCGAAAATAGCTATCTCAATGGCGAGACCATCCGGCTGGATGGCGCAGTAAGAATGCAGCCTCGTTAATGCAAATTCGCGAAGCGCAGGATGATGACTTTGCTGCTATCTGGCCAATCTTTCAGCGGATAGCGGCGGCGGGTGATACTTACGCTTACAGTCGAGATATCTCCGAACAAGAAGCCCAGCGTATTTGGATGCAGCTTCCCGCGAAAACGTTTGTAGTGGAAGAGAGTGAGCAAATTCTCGGTACCTATTACATCAAAACTAATCAGGCAGGCCCGGGCGCCCATGTGTGTAACTGCGGTTATATGGTGGCGGACTCAGCCCGTGGTCGCGGTTTGGCGACTGCAATGTGCGAGCACTCCCAACAGATTGCTATCGAGCTGGGCTATCGGGCTATGCAGTTTAATTTTGTCGCCTCCACCAATATTGGGGCGATAAGACTCTGGGAAACGTTAGGCTACCATACCGTGGGTCAATTGCCTGGCGCATTTAATCATCCGGTCGAGGGAGATGTGGATGCTTTGGTGATGTATAAGTGGTTGTTGGGATGAGATCCTTCACTTTGCCCAGGATGACAGAGCAGCATTTAGGCTCTTCCTAACCGCGTTCCAACCATTCAATAACCTCACCTCGAGACCCACTAAAAACCACCAACTCCTTCTTCTTCTCAAGCTGGTAGCTGTACATAGGATCGTAGTATTCCTCAGTCAGAGCCGCGAGCCAGTGGCGATGGCTGGCAAAATTATCCTGATGCTGAATAGTAATAGCGCTATCCATAGAGGCTAAAAGCTCTTTGGTGCGCAGCCCGCCAAGACGTTTTTGGACACGCAAAAGACTCTCGCGCAAATAGTTAGAAAATTCTTGCTCCCCAGCCGAGCCAAAAAAAGCCATCGTTTTTAGATAGCGTTCAACCACATATTCTTGCCACAGTCGCTCAAGCCGCTCTTCAAAATCCATTTCAATAACAACAAAAGAACTCTGTGCCATGCAGTCTGCAAAATAATGGGGAAGGTGACGAGCGCCTATATTGCGGCTCTCGTCTTCAAGAACAATTTTCGTTTCCGGCAGCTGATCGTCTAATTTTAAAATATCCAGCGCAATGCGATTCTCAAAATTTATCTGTGCGGGTTGGCCATCCAGGGGCCGTCCAAAACTGGAACCCTTATGATTGGCTGCACCTTCAAGATCAACCCCGGTGGCTAGCTGTTGAATAATCTCGGTTTTACCTGTGCCTGTCATACCAGACAAAATAGTAAAACGATTATTGGCGCTATAATCCATCAGATACTGGTACAGAAAACCGCGCAGGGATTTATAACCGCCCTCGACTTTTGGGCACTCAATCCCAGCTTCCGCCAGCCAGTTCTGACTCAACTGGGAGCGCAATCCACCTCGAGCGCAGTATAAAACCGCATTGGGATTAGCGTGCATAAAGGCCTGCCAGGCCTCCACACGCTGTTGCTTGATGTCGCCATTGACGAGTTGATGGCCAAGCTCGATGGCCGACTGCTGACCATTATTTTTATAGCGAATACCCACCTGATGGCGCTCATCATCCGACATTAACGGCAGATTAGTAGAGGAGGGCAGAGCCCCGGTCACAAACTCCACCGGTGCCCGCACATCAATCATTGGAATATCATTGAGCAGCAGCTGCCGATAATTTTTGATCAGCGGCAGACTCACGGAATAACCTGAATGCCAGAGTCGCCATCCGCCTGACCCAGTTCGCCAATGG
>CBFIGD010000045.1:0-12603 GCA_965662065.1 uncultured Porticoccaceae bacterium
TCTAACCAAGGAGTAGCCTGGTAGGTAATTGCATAGGAGTTGGTTCGAGACTGAATGGCTGCAGTCGTGGTTAGCGTGCCATCGGCAGACATGCGGGCCGTCGGAGTATCGATTAAACCGGTCACACCAAAATCTGACGCCGTTAGGAGCGGACTATGCACAACACATAGACACAGTAACAAATATCTAAACATCAATCTCAAGTACCCAATACTTATCCACAAAAAAGGGCATCGATGATGCCCTTTTCGCACTTACCACTCTAATTTACTTAAGTAGAGGTAGTACTTGTTGCAGTAGTACCTGTAGTACCTGTAGTACCTGTAGTACCTGTAGTACCCGTAGTACCTGTAGTGCCATCACCACCGCCATCGCCATCGCCATCGCCATCGCCATCGCCATCGCCATCGCCATCGCCATCGCCATCGCCATCATCGACGGGCGCATCATCGTCATTGTCAACCGCATTCGCAATAACAGCCGCACCAACAACACCTACCGCAACAGCGGTAGCAATGCTTAACCCGGCAATTGTACCTGCTGCCACCGTACCTGCAGCAGCAGCGCCAGCAGCCGCTCCCGACGCAGCACCAGTTGCCGTACCTGCTGAAGCGCCGGCGGTCGAACTCGCTGAAGAAGCGCCTGCCTCAGACTGAGCAAAGCCAAGCGGCGCCGCCATAATCAAAGAAATAACAACTGCTAAGTGATTTTTTTTAAACATTATAACAACACCAATTTTAATTAATTTGAAAACGCATAGCTTAAAGCTAGCTCCTTTCCGAGTCGAGACTATACAGATTTTTTTGGCTAAATCAAAATAAAAACCTAACTAATCTATGTACATAGCCTAAATAAAAATTATAACCACTTTGATTAGTCATTTTACCTAGCCCAAACAGCCTACCTTGGTCGCAGAGAGTCGCTTTCTATACAACTTTGGATGGATAGTCTGCGCCCCAATACCTCACGGCCATGGCTATGGGCATGCTTATTCAAATGTGAACTTAACAACGTGCGCCTCATGGATGGTAAGTAACCTCATTGATCGCCTAACGGAGACTGCAGGCGCTATAGCTGTTCACGCGACGGGTTAAAGGTTTTCACCCTCAGTGTTATCGCGTGAAATTCTATTCAGCACTTTTAGATGACCCCTTACTTTTTAGCACCGTAATGCCTAATCAGCACGACAAGAACCGCAATAAACCCACCCAATAAGGTCGCCAGAATACAGATCAATGCGCGCTTAGGCGTTGACTTTTCTTCCGGCAGCATGGCCCGGCTAACGGTAGTAAATGCATACTCGGGGCTGGCTTCGGCGAGCATTTTATTTTTAATTTGCTGTTCAATAATCTGGTAAAAAACTTCACGCATATCTGCGATAGCTGTTTTCTCTATCTGTGCTTCGAGGTACTGAATGTTGCTGTCTACCTGGCCCAACTTTCGGTCCCGCATATAGTCATTGATAGCGGCCACAAATAGATCAACCCACTGTTTGGCCATTAATGGTGAGTAATACTCTACTGAAATAGACACCAGACCAGTCTTTTTATCCGACGTTATACTAAGTCGCTTATTAAAGGTTTCATATAGCTCCCAACTTGTGGGCTCTACCGTTTTCCCTGATGGCGGGCTGCGTACCCACTGCTTGTTATTGATATCATATAGCGTGCTATCAATAGAAAGTTCATTAGCCCCCCTATCCCAGCCATTCCCCGCAAATAACGGGACCGCGAGATTATTTGTCTCAATAAACTCAGCGATAAAGCCCCATGACTGCATAATTTCCATGGCTTCTAACGTTTCGCCACCCTGTTCGCCACCAATATTAATACCTGCCAATGATGCAAGACCGCCCAGCTGCGATGCCCTTCCTCCCAGCATGGACCCTGTCGCACTCTGTGCAGGGGCGATGACCGCCGAGGCCTTGTATTCATTTGGTAGTGTCAGCGCATAAATAACTGCCACAATCCCAAACAAGCAAGTAACAGCTGCTATTAGCCTGCGGCCTGCCCACAAAACTGCAAATAGCTCCCGGAGATCAATTTCGTCATCATCGCTGTTTCGTGAAACCTCAGATTGAATCCTTTCCTGCATTATTAACTGTCCTTATAAATGCGATTATCATCTATGATTAATCAAAACGATAAGTTACAGATGCGCTGACTCTCAGCTTATCTTCCTGGCGACCCAAGGTGTCGACCACCTTGTCCCTATATCGCCCATGTATTTCCACCTCCCCCCAGTTAAAGGACCGCTGCCATTTACCCGTAAACGAAGTAAAGTCCGCGCCTGCAGGCGTCACTGAATGTCTTGTGGCCGACCCTGTATTGAGGCTATCGCGATTGATATCACCTTCGCTGTAACGCAGCTCAACCTGGTCACCATTAGACAGATAGCCCAGCGCACCTAGGGAAAATACTTTCGAATCATTATCCCAGGTAGCGCCGATGACTCGGCCCTCATAGCGGTAGCCCGTTTGGTATATCGAGTGATTATAAAAAACGTTGTATCGGGCAAAAGGATCACCTGTCGCAGTATCATCTTGCTCAACAAATAACATACCACTAATGAAATTATTGTTAATCGGCACCTTAATACCAACCTGACGGGCATTTTTTGCAGGTGTTGCTCGATGCTCATCTTCGCCTATTTTTTGACCGTAAACGGTGACATCAACCCAAGGGACATGCCAACTAACATCGAAACCTGCCAATTGGTTGCCGGGCTCAGTAATTCTGCAATCCGCTGTATAACAATTATCTGACACGCCACCGAGTAGCTTGAAAAAGTTCTTTAAGCCATGAGGTCTTCCCTCTCCACCCCACTGGGCAGTGCGTCGCAGATTAATCTCTAAGGATGGAACGGGGCGAAAGCCCAGAGTAAGCCCTACTAGCTTAGCGTTAGCAATAAATCGTTCATCATCCAATTTGGAGATAAACATATTGGTGGTCCAGGGACCCAACCACGTTAAAATGGGTAATTTAAAAGGGTCGGAATAATTTCTCTGCAAGGTAAACCCTGGTGTCGGCCTGGCATTGTTACTGAGCATAATGCTGCTATTCCAGCCGGGACCCCACCATTTTTCGACATTGCCCACCAGCCCGACCCAGTTACCCAGCACGAAGCCAAAATAACTATTATCGTAATGATTTTTTTCGCCATCCCAGGGGTCAATAACATGGGTTACTTCGAGGTTATAGGCCAGATGATTAGTAAGGCCGCTGCGGCGAACGGTAAACTCCCCAGCCTCTCTGGCGCCATCACCAAAATACCGAAACGTCTGACTTTCACTGGCGGCCGATAGCTTTATCGACTGGTGCGGCTCATTGGCCCGCGTTGCATCTTTGCCCGCTGACAATAAACGGTTGTGGCTCCCCTGTAATGCGATCGGGGTATTTTTAATATCTGCAACTTCAAGGTCGCTCATAATGCTGGCCCACATCAACGGCCATGTGTTGATCGGCACCTTGATAACACCGGCCTGCGCAAGTCGCTCAATATCCGCGCGCAGCCAGGCATCTCTGGTATCTACCCAAGGCTCAGCCTGAGCTGTAATTTGCCCGGCCATCAGGCCGACTAAAACTATGGCCGCATATCGGCCAACAGTATTTTTTAATAACATTGCTTAAACTCCATTTAAAGCATTTACCTACTTAGACTCTTGAGCAGTCGATAGACTAGAAACTATTGACTGCCGCTGCACCCAAGGCGAGCTGATAAACAACCTGACTAGCCTCACTCCAGACTGTCAACGCCCTGCGTCTTTCGATATCTAAGGGCACAATAATGGTGTCTCCAGGTTCAACCGCTACCCTGCGACGACTCAACCAGCCGGTTCGGCCTGGCAATTTAACTGAGCCATCAACCTTTACCACATAGGTCCGTTTTTGATCTGCGCGAATATTCGCGCCGCCGCTTAACTCAATGTAATCATTCACTTTTAACTTGGCATTATAAAGATGCGCGGTAGGCTGCTGAACTTCGCCAAGCACCGTAACCTCTTGGCGATATTCTGGGATCACCAGACGATCGCCCCCTTTAAGCTTCACATCATCTTCGGTGCCATCCAAAATACCCTCAAGATTGACCACTAATCGCCCCAGAGCTTCGCTAACGCGCAAATCTTCCAGTAATTTTTCCGCGCCCTCTATATCGGTAGACTTGCCCTCATTAGATTTTTCAAGTCCAGCCGACGCAATGTCTGACTTAAGCCGCTGAGCAAGATCTTCGAGTTGCTTTTCCTCCTGAATGCGCAATGTTTCGCGCGTAAACACCGCGGCCTTGGCATGGGCTAAATCGGTTAGCCCTCCTGCCCTTTTTATGACTTCTGAAAGCATCTCACCGCGCTTAAAAGCATAGACACCGGGAAAACGAACCTCACCTTCCAAGTAAACTTGCAGGCTCTCACGAAATTCAGGAATCGTTCTTATAGACACCACATCGTAAGGTTCAAGCTCAGGATCTGTATCAGCACTGGCATAGGCGGTTGCCAAATTTAAGGTAAAATGGTCTGAGGTTGCCCGCTCAGTATCGCTAAAATCGTAACGCGTTAACTCTACATGCTGAGTATAGGCCTCTTCCTTTAGGCCACCTGCCGCAGCTATCAGCTGGGTGAGGGTCATGTTTTTGGTTAACGGGTATTCGCCCGGCGATTTTACAGTGCCATGAATAACCGCTATCTGCGCTCGCTGGCCAGACGTTGACTGAGCCTTTAACTCAGACACCAATTCAGTAACTAACGCTTCACGACCTGCCTCTTTAGCGAATACAGTTAACCTATCGCGGGGCAAAAACACAGTGTCAGACGCGCTACCCCTCTGAGAAAGCGCTGAACGCAGATCAACAAAAAGAGTCTCTAGTTGCCCCATGGGCGGCGCTTCTCTGCGGATTAGCGCAAAATCAAGATCCATGCCTGGCTTGAGATGCTTGATATCTTTCACAACATCAGAGACTCGCAGACCAGGCTGCCAGAGAACCTCAGTCGGGTGATGGACATGGCCATCAAGGGACACTATTAACTCCTTGTGATCTGCGACAGAGCCAACGCTGAGCAAATCGCCATTATAAATCTTGAGCTTACGGCCCTCTTTACGCCTGAGGTCGGCATCGACAACCGTCATAAAACCGGATTCATTCACTCGACTAATGCTCGCTCCACTGGAGAATGCATGGGGCAACGTGCCCCCAGCCAGCTCCAGTAATTCGGCTACTGTAGTTTCACCCTTGAGCTCATAAATAGCGGGCCGCCGAACCTCACCCTCAACAGAGGCCGTGGCTCTAACGCTGGGAATATAGATAACATCACTCGACTGCAGGCGCAGATCGTTGGACGTGTCTCCACGCAGCAATAAGTCGTATAGGTCGAGCGTCACAACAACCTTGCCCGCGCGCTTGAGCTGAATATTGCGCAGCGAGGCAATGTCATTTACCCCGCCACTGACAAACAGCGCATTGGTAATAGTTGATAGCGACGAAATAGTGTAGGTGCCGGGCTTATAGGCTTCACCGAGAATAAAGACCTGAATGGAGCGCAACTCACCCAGACTAATGCTGGCTTCAACACCGAGCATCTGCTTCTTAATACGTTTGTGCAGCAACTGCTTGGTTTCAGCAAAGGTCATACCGGATACATTGATCGGCCCCAGTGATGGAAAATCAATAGCGCCATTGCGCCCCACTGCAAGGCTATAGGAGTCATTAACCTTACCGAATAATAAAACCTCCAGGTTATCACCAGGACCCAGCAAATAATCAGGTGAAACCGGTATCGGCGCATCAGGCTCGAAGCTGGTGGGCTCGCCAGCAAAAAGCTCGTAACCAAAGGGTTGTAACTCGGTCGATGTGGTTCTTTCAAGCTTAGTGTTGGCGAGGGTATCAGCCTCTAGGGTCAGCGCTTGCTCAATTGCAGCGGGGTCGTTGATATCGGTGCCTCGCGGCAACACCACAGGTGTTTCTTGCTGAGATTCAGAGCCAAAGGCACCGTCACCAAATATATCCAAGCTACTGCAGAGCTTTTCGATATCGTACCCTGCAGAACGCGCCAGTGCCTTATTAGCATCACTGAGGCTACCACAGATGTTTTTGGCTTCTTCGAGGTTAGCGCTGATATCAGCAGACTGTTGAGCAGAGATTGCGGGACTAAATACACCCAAAAAATACAGGCAAATGCCTAATAGCGGGATCTTGTAAAACATCAACGACTCCTTGTTGCTAACCCTCTCCTCCATGGATCGGGTAATAACAGATTAAATACAACTCGCTAATATATTCGCAATAGCAGTTGCGGATTATTGGCTAAAATTTTAGCTGTTAGTTGCCATCACTGCTCAGTTTTATCCACTACATTTAAGCTGGTAAACGGCAGTGTTGCCTTTACCTGCTGATTGAGTAAATTAATTAATACAATGGCTCGGCTAGTGCCATCTGGCTGCGAAAAAATAGCATCCAAACCGCGAAATGGGCCTTCGAGTATTTCCAGCCTGTCACCGGTTTTGGGCAAATTGCTCGGCGTTTCAATACCGCCATTGGCGACACGCTGCCTCAACCCATCAATAAGCTGCTGAGGCACCTGCACTGGCGTCCCCGAGGTAGTAACAAAATGGCTGACACCGCGCGTTGAACGTATGGTAGTAGACGTTATAGTCTGGTAATTGAAACTGATAAAGAGGTAGCCAGGAAAGAGAACCTCCTGAGCTTGAACGCGCTTGCCGCGCGATAGCTTTTCAACTGATATTTGTGGGCAGAAAGAGACGACGCCCTGCCGCTCGAGATTTTCAACTGCTCTTATTTCCTGCCTTGGTTTTGTCTGGAGTAAAAACCAACTCTCCATATCCACTCTCCTTTGTGAAACCTTATCGCCAGATTATACAGCTAAATTGGCGGGTTTCGTTTAATTAAACCGACTATTTAAACCTGACTAAGTAATTTTTTGACCCCGAAAATTGTAATAGTGTCGCAATACTTCATAGCTTAGGCGCAAAAATGGTATTCGCAAAGTCCCGGCAAAACCCCTGCGACTGCGAGTCTTACCATCAGTGCCAATAGTGCTCTGCTCACTAGACTCGGCACTTGAAATGGGGTTTGGTTTAACCCCAAAGACCTCGCCCGAATACTCCCAGTAAAACTGCATGTCATCATCTACCGGGCGACCAAACAGTTCCCGCGCACGCAAAAGTTTGCTCGCTCCAGCCAGAGACACCACATAACCTGTGGTTCTTGAGGGGATCTTTTTATATTGGCACAGACGAAAGTCTTGATTTAAGACAACTGAACGAGCCACCGGTTTTTTATCCAGCGGCTCATATAGTTTGATTAAATCCCAGGACCGGTCTAGATTTTCAATAGCCTCCAGCACTCCCGGCAACCGGGCATCCAGTTCAGCATCATCCTCTAACACTAAGCTCATACTTAAATTACGATCTACCATGGCCTGCCAAATTTTACGATGGCTCAGATAGCAGCCTATTTCAGCTGCAGCCAGGGGACGGCGATAAATCCGTTTATTGAGGCCGCTACTATAATGGCGGTTTAGGTCATCATCCGTCAGACTTGCCCCATAGACCGCACTAATACGCGTAAAGGGTAACCATAACCGATTAAGGCGCTCGGTCATTTCCGCCAAACGCTGGATCGAGTTATCCAGGTTAATAACAAAAACATCCATTGTTTATGCAGATTCCAGCAATGCCAGCAGCTCAACTTCAAGCTCAGCCATTAGCTGCTTGTCACCTCGGGTTTCCAGGTTCAGGCGCACCACAGGCTCGGTGTTACTCATACGCAAATTAAAGCGCCACTGCGGAAATTCCATCGCAATACCATCAGTCTCATCGATGACTAGCGCCGAAGATTCAAAATGATTGCGCACATTCTGAATAGCTGCCGCTGGGTCGCTAATTTTACGGTTAATTTCCCCCGGCGAAGGATAGGCCTCAACCATAGCGCTCACCAGTGCCGACAGTGGTTTGCCACTGCTGCTAATCAGCTCCATCACCAGCAGCCAGGGAATCATGCCGCTGTCACAGTAAAAGAAATCACGGAAATAATGATGCGCACTCATCTCACCGCCATACACCGCATCTTCGCTGCGCATACGCTCTTTAATAAAGGCATGACCAGTCTTGGACTGGATCGCTTGACCACCACCACGCTCAACCATCTCGATAGTATTCCAGGTCAAACGTGGATCATGAACAATTTTGGCGCCGGGGTTTTTTCGCAAAAAAGCCTCTGCCAGCAAGCCAACAATATAATAGCCCTCGATAAAATTGCCCTTTTCATCAACCAGAAAGCAGCGATCAAAATCTCCATCCCAGGCAATACCCATATCGGCGTTGTGCTCGAGCACAGCATCGATAGTGGGTGCGCGATTCTCATGCAGAATAGGGTTGGGAATACCATTGGGAAAGGTGCCATCGGGCTCATTAAATATCTTGACCAGCTCTATCGGTAGATTCATTGCGGTAAAGCGCGCTTCCAGCGCATCCACAACATGCCCTGCCGCGCCGTTACCTGCATTCATAACCAGACGCATAGGCTTGATGCTGCGTAGATCGATATAAGTAAATAGGTGGTCGAGGTAGGCATCCAGTATAGACACCTCCTTATAGCCGCCGCGATTAGCCGGATCTGCAGGGGCAAACGCATTAGCCTCTGCAAGACGCTTGATATCAAGCAACCCAGTATCAGAACTGATTGGGCGCGAGCCCTCACGAATGGGCTTCATGCCGTTATAATCAATCGGGTTATGGCTGGCTGTTACCTCAATACCACCATCGGCCTGCAAATGTGACGTGGCAAAGTAAACCTCTTCGGTACCCACCATCCCAATATCTATAACATCGGCACCGGCATCGCGGATACCGTCGCTAAGCGCCGCTTTAATCGCCGCGCTGGTAAGACGGATATCACCCCCAAGTACAACATTGTCGGGCTTTAAAAACTCCGCATAAGCACGGCCTATTCGATAGGCAATCCCTTCATCTAATTCAGTACCCAGTTGCCCACGAATATCGTAAGCCTTGAAACAGGTAAGTTCGGCCATGCTGCGTCATACTCCTAGTGATTAATAATCTCAGATCAATGTTAATTTCTCGGTAACTCAGTATTAAAAAGCCCATACCATTGGCACTGCAATCACCACAGCAAGGCCCACTAAAATACTCAGCAATATGCCAACCTTAAAATAATCGGTAAAGTGATAACTGCCAGGTCCCTGCACCATTAGATTGGTCTGATAGCCCACCGGGGTTAAAAAGCTTGCCGATGCGCCAAACATTATCGCCATAACAAAGGGCAGCAAGCTCACATCCAGTTCTAGGCTAAGCACCTGTGCCAGCGGAAACATAAGCACCGCGGCGGCATTATTGGTGATAAGTTCAGTAACAAGCACTGTCGCTATATAGAGTAGCAGCAAATTAAAATAGGGGTTGCCGCCAGCTAGGGACATCATGCCCTGCCCAGCCATTTCCGCCAGGCCCGTTTTTTGCAGGGCAAAACCCAGTGAAAGAGACGCGCCAATGGCCAGCAATACGCGAATATCAATGCTGCGCTGGGCAAACTCAGCCGAGATACATCTGGTCATAGCCAGAGCGGCGACCAAAAGCAAAGATGCCGCAATCAGAGACAGCGCCCCAGACATTACCACCACAATAAATACGGCCAACAAACCCAAGGCTACAGGCGCCTTATCCAAGTCAGGGATAGTGACATCATCGAGACGACTCAGCAGTAAGAAATCGCGGCTGTAGCGATGACGTCGCACAAAACCTCGTGCCGCTTCAAGCAGCAGCGTGTCACCAGCGCGCAGCACAATGCTACCAACCTTTTGACTGATGCGTTCGCCATTGCGCGACACCGATAAAATAGCACCACCAAACTGTGTCCGAAAACTTGAGGCCTTCACCGTTTTACCGACCATATTTGACACTGGTGACACCACCGCTTCAATAAGCGCTCTGGAACTATAGGGAACATCAAGCTTCAATACCTGACCCTCAGCAGGCTTAAGCCCACGAAATTGACGCAACTCGGTAACGGCCTCAGGCTGGCCGACAAAGACTAAAATGTCGTTGTCACTAAGAATCTCTTCCGGTCCCACCGCAGGAATAATATGCCCGTCCGACTGTATCTCGGACAGAAAACTGTGCTGTAGGTGACGCAGTCCCGCGTCAGCAATCGACAGTCCTGACAGCGCGCCACCCGCTTCAACCCGCATGCTTACCGCATATTCTCGTGCATCCTTGCCCTGCTCAGCTAAGCCCATACGCGATGGCAATAAACGGTGGCCAATCACCAGAAAATACACCGTGCCCAGCAGCACCAGGGGTACGCCAATAATGGCCGGGCTAAATAGATGCAGACTGTCAGCCTCGGCAGTACCTTGCAGCATGCCCACCACCAGAATATTGGTGCTGGTGCCAATCAAGGTGCAGGTACCTCCCAGAATAGAGGCATAGCTCAATGGGATAAGTAGTTTGGAGACAGAAAGTTTATGGCGCCGGGCCCAGTCTTGCAGCAGAGGAATAAAAATAGCCACGACAGGTGTATTGCTAATAATCGAGCTCATAAGCGCAACAGGCGCCATCACACGTGGAATAGCACGATGGGTGGAGGCATCTTTGCCCAGCCACTTCATGACCCACCAATGCAACGCACCACTATCTTTCAAGGCAGAGGAAACAATATAAAAACAGGCAATGATATAGATAGCTGGATTAGCGAAGCCTTGAAAAGCTTCTTCGGGCGACAACACCCCGAATACCAGCAAGCCAATCATGGCCCCAGTCAAGGCAAAATCAACCGCTAACCGGCCACTGACAACCAGCACCAGAAAGCTCGCCAGTATGGCTAGGGTGATAATGGCTTCAAGGCTCATTATTCTCCGGACTCCTTAACTGCTGATTAACTTAAAATCGGTACAAAAAAAACCGGCCGCACAAGCGACCGGCAGTTGTTACAGATCTACTGCATTAAGTTTATATCATTCCAGAGCAATTACACCTTCATTTTTGACCAGTGTTCGACGGCCAATACCCTTGACCGACATGAGTGAGTCAGCAGTTTTAAAAGGCCCGTTGGCCTTGCGGTAAGCCACAATGGCCGTTGCGGTTTTTAATCCAACGCCTTTGAGCGCCGCCGCAATCTGAGGCGCAGAAGCCTGGTTAACATTGACCGGGTGATAATCAGCGTTGACCATTAAGGCGCGGGTTTTGTCTGCGGGCTCGGCAGCCAGAACTGCAGTCGATAAAAAAATGAGCGTCGAGGTGATTACAAAGACATAGCGTTTCAGTGACATATTCATTGATAATTTCCTTATCTGTTTGGTTTATGAGGCGTCATAATCTCTCTGTGTCACTGCTAATTTCGACAAAACGTCGTATGACCGGATAATTTTGGCAAAAGTATTTCCCTAACGGCAATATTGCGTCACAAAAATGCTAACTTGCTCCACTGCGATTGACAAAAACTACAGCGATTACTATAGTGCCCGCCCCGTGTGTGAGCGGCCTGAAGTTAAGGGGTTGCGTTAGGTCTCACAGGATTTGGAACTGGCAACGCCTTGAGCCAAATCAGACCGTAAGATACGGGAAGCCATCGCGTTATATGCCCAGGTGGTGAAATTGGTAGACACGCCAGCTTCAGGTGCTGGTCCTCGCAAGGGGGTGGAGGTTCAAGTCCTCTCCTGGGCACCATATTCAAAACATCCAAAGACGACAAGAAACCACTTAAGACATTGATTCTTAAAGGATATCTTGAGCTTGCATGGCTCACGCGCATGTCTAACAATGTCTCAAACGGTCTACGGAATCGCCCGTGTAACCCGAACTACCGATTACTTACCGTCGTGGGACTCCACTCCCTTGAAACCTGAATAGCGGCATAACCAACAGTGCCAATCCTCTGTGGCATAGTACACTATTCTGTCTTAACGCTTCAGACCTGTTACGGCTTTATTGCATAGACGATACTCCTTTTCTAGTGAATGAAACTCATACTAAGGCATGAGTGTTTTTTTGGCCCTAACGAGCCGCTTACTATTGAGAGTGCAATAGACACACCTATGTTCTTGGACTATCTATTATCTGTGATCAACTAACAAATCCCTCTTATAACTGTTCGATCACTTGGGAAACTATCCTATAGGCCTTATCGGAGTTGAATTTGACTCCCTCGTCACTGCATAGCTGCAGTGACGAGGAGAACAAGATAATGCCAGTTGAAACAAAAGCAGAGAACGATACCGATGTACCTTTAATTCAGATACGGAATAAACTATGTATATAGAGAACATAGAACTCTTACGTATATGGCTTTTAAAGTCATAAGGGCCGGTCTGCCTAGGATAAACGATACCTCAGAATAACGATATGGCAAGCAGAAAGATGTCAGGCCGACAACACATCCTGCATTTCCCGAAAAAACGGAAGTGGCGGGACTTTTACCTTTAGATTATGCTATTAAAAAACAGCCTAAACATGCTAAAAATTACCCCGAGATAAATCATACCTCAACGACCTGTCTCGCTTGAGACTAAAATAAGAGGGGCAAGGCATAGACTTAGCTGACGCGCGCAATAACATCTGTTGCCGCGCTTGCAGTTTGATC
>CBFIGD010000046.1:0-27210 GCA_965662065.1 uncultured Porticoccaceae bacterium
GGCGAAGATCATAGGCCACAAGGGCAGGGCGCGGTTTATTATTGATGATGCGTCCAAGGAGGTTGTGGGCAATCTGGTTATCGATGGTGAAACCTACAGGGTGATACCGCGGGAGCTTAATAAAGATCAGCAATTGGTCTATAAGCTCAATAATAGAGAATCGAAAAGTAATAGTCGTAGTAAAGCACGTCTGATATCTAAAGAAACACATTCCTATATTCATAGATTAGAAAAGCAATTACATAAGACCGAAGTAATCCATACCAGCAGGCCACTTTACTATAATGAGACAATGCGAAAAGCTGGGGGAAGTGCAAATCTTATTGCTGAAGATATTGACCAAGTAGATATACAAAAGATTCTTAAAAAAGATATTTCAGAAATCTCAGGGCTTTTAGATCGACTGCAACTTATCACTAATGCACCAAAATACAGTCAATATGAGATCCGAAAAATAACTGGCAATAAAAAGAAGGGTTACTCAGTGAGGTTTCGACAAGTAATTAATGACATTCCTGTCAAAGCCACTTCAAAGATGAAGATTAGTCCGGAAGGTCAGGTCACTGATCTATATACATTGGTTATTAATCCCCAACTTGCAACCATCGAACCCTCAAAATATTCTAAGGAAAAGGCATTAAAATTGGCTCTAGCTGCAGTAAATCAGCATCTTGGGAAGCCTGACTTACAGTGGGTAACTCTTGATAAGTCTCCAATAGAGCTTTCCTATAAAATTAGAGGCAATGAATACTCTTTAGTCCCATATTGGGAAGTTGTATTCTATGAAGTAAGCCAAAACCTCGGCGCTTATAGGGTGTTTGTCGAAGGGCATACAGGAGAAGCAAAAGTACTCGAAGCGGGCGACCGAGTAACTACTGATTTCAAAACTGATTTCTGTGAGCACGAATCTGGAATCTCTCTACCATGCCGGTAAGTAAAAAGGGCCTCAAATTGAGCCCTTTTCTTTTTTTAGAGATGGACTCTATATTACAACAGCTGCTTCAAGCAGTTTAGATTCTACGAAATACTGTTTCGGTAAATGGGGGATTACATGTAGCCTTAGTTAGAAGCCAGTGAAAGCAACTCAGAAGCATGAGACAACGTCTGATCCGTCACCTGCGCGCCCCCCAGCATACGAGCCAGTTCATCCACCCGGTGCTGCCGGTCGAGCGCAACCATCAACGACTCCGCACTATCTCCCTCAATCACCTTACTGGCACGATAATGATGGTGTGCATGGGCTGCCACCTGGGGCTGATGAGTCACGCTGATAACCTGGCCGCGATCACCGAGGGTTTTCAGCAACTGGCCAACAATATCTGCCGTACTGCCCCCGATACCCACATCGACTTCATCAAACACCAGTGTCGGTATTTTGGAGTGAGCTGCGGCTACTACCTGAATGGCAAGGCTAACCCGTGACAGTTCGCCGCCAGAGGCAATTTTCGCCAGAGGTTTGTGGGGCTGGCCTGGATTAGTGGCAATAACAAACTCCACTTCTTCAAAGCCTCTGGCCCGGTATTCGCCCTCGTTGAGCGCTGTGAGCTGAACCAATAACTCAGCGCCTTCCATAGAGAGTTTTTGTAGCTGCTGATTGATTTCTGAGGCCATGGTTTGTGCAGCCTTGGCGCGAATAACACTTAGCCTGTTGGCCGCAGTTTCATAGTCAGAGGCCAGTTCATGGCGTTGCTGCTGCAGAGCATCAATACTCTCGCCACCATCTTGCAAGCTCTGGAGCTCCTGCTCAAGTAAGGTCAGTGTTTCGGCTAGTTGGTCTGCATTAACTCGGTGTTTGCGTGCCAGCTGGAAAATTACTGCGAGTTGTTCTTCTACCAGCTGTAAACGTTGGGGGTCGGCTTCAAAGCGATCCACATAGCTTTCGATTTCGCGGGTGGCTTCCTCAATTTGAATAAGGCCGCTTTGCAGTAGTTCCTCAGCATTACTCAGAGCTTCTGGCTTATGCTTTAAACCCGCCAAAGTTGAGAGGGCACGGTTTAGACCATCGCGCACATTAAAGCCTTCAGTTTGGTCACAGATCGCCAGAACACTTTGACTCTCGACAAGAATCTGATCCGCGTTGGCTAAGGTTTGCTGCTCAAGCTCAAGCTTTTCAAGTGAGCTGGGACTGAGGTCGAGTTGTTGTAGCTCATTGACCTGAAAGCTCAATAAATCTTTGCGGGCGATCAACTCATCCGAACGCGCCATTAGGTTGCTGAGTTTTTTGTCGGCACTGTGCCAGGCTCGATAGAGAGTGCCTACTTGCGCGGCCAGATCGGTAGTATTGGCATAGTCGTCTAATAACTTGCAATGGGTTTCGCGGCGCAGCAGCGATTGGTGCTCGTGCTGGCTGTGAATGTCGGTCAGCATTTCACCGAGCTGCTGTAGTTGCTGCATAGTACAGCTCTGACCATTGATATAGCCCCGCGAACGGCCTTCAGCGGTATAGATGCGGCGCAGTATGCATTCGCCATCAGTGGAAAAATCATTCTCGCTGAGCCAGACTTTAGCGTCTTCAATCCTATCAACAGCAAAGGTAGCGGTAATTTCAGCGCGGTCTTTGCCGTGGCGAATAGTGCCAGTATCAGCACGATCACCCAGAGCCATGCCCAGAGCATCCAGAACCAGGGATTTACCTGCACCAGTCTCACCCGTAATCGCAGTAGTCCCGCTGGAAAACTCGATTTCAAGCGTCTCCACAAGCGTGTAATTATTAATATTGATCGATAGCAGCAATGTTTTTAACCAATGGGCTTTGTTTTAGGTTTATACAGAACAGATTGCTGTTACGCAATCGCTTGAAACTTAATAGTTTGCCCCCATATGTACAAACAGCGTAAAACTAACGATCCATTGGATCAATCATGACAACAATAGAGTAAGGAGTTGGCGTGTCCGAAGAAACCAGCAAAGATGAAAAAACAGCAGTAAATGACGATCAGGCTGCCCCGCAGGAAGACAAAAAGGCAACCCTCGACGAGGTAAATGCCGATATTGAAGCCGAACTGCTCGATGAGATGGATCAGGCGTCTGAACAGTCAGAGACAGAGCAACTGCAACAGCAGGTAGCCAGTGCCAATGATCAAGTATTGCGCGTGCAGGCCGAAATGCAAAATCTACGTCGTCGTGCCGAGCGTGATGTCGAAAATGCCCATAAGTACGCGCTGGACAAGTTCGCCCCTGAGCTTTTGCCTGTGGTAGATAATCTGGAACGAGCACTTGCAGCTATTGATGTTGAGGATACTGGGCAAAAAGCGGTTGCCGAAGGCATAGAGCTCACCCTGAAGACATTTATTGATGTGCTAGTGCGTTACAACGTTGAGGCGATTGACCCCGCTGGCCAGCCTTTCGATGCAGATTTCCATCAAGCGGTGAGCATGGTGCCCAATCCAGATCTTGAGCCAAATACGGTAATGGATGTATTTCAAAAGGGTTACACCCTAAATGGACGGTTACTCAGGCCAGCAATGGTCGTCGTAGCAAAGCCGGCGTAATAAAAGTGGCTTATTAATGGCCACAACCCTTGAAGTTATGGAAACAGCATCCATATACAGAACAGGTAAACAAATAAACAGACAAACCCTGGAAACAGGTTTTAAAGACCAGTAACGGAGATTAAAAAATGGGAAAAATTATCGGAATTGATTTGGGAACGACCAACTCATGTGTTGCCGTACTCGAAGGCGATAAGCCCAAAGTAATTGAAAACTCAGAGGGCGCGCGCACTACACCTTCTGTTGTGGCTTACACCGACGAAGGTGAAATTTTAGTTGGCCAGTCAGCCAAGCGTCAGGCTGTGACCAATCCACACAACACGGTTTACGCTGTTAAGCGTCTAATTGGTCGTCGCTTTGAAGACGATGTTGTGCAAAAAGACATTAAAATGGTGCCTTACAAAATTGTTAAGGCAGACAACGGTGACGCCTGGGTAGAAATCAAAGGCGACAGCAAAGCGGCGCCACAGATTTCTGCTGAAGTGCTCAAGAAAATGAAAAAGACCGCCGAAGACTATCTTGGCGAAACAGTTACCGAAGCGGTAATTACGGTTCCTGCATATTTCAATGACTCCCAGCGTCAGGCTACTAAAGATGCGGGCCGCATCGCTGGTCTGGATGTTAAGCGTATTATCAATGAGCCAACTGCTGCGGCACTGGCTTACGGCATCGATAAAACAGCCGGCGACAGCGTGGTTGCAGTTTACGATCTCGGTGGTGGTACTTTCGATATCTCAATTATCGAAATCGCCGATGTCGATGGTGAAAAGCAATTTGAAGTACTGGCTACCAACGGTGATACGTTCCTTGGCGGTGAAGACTTCGATATGCGATTGATCGAGTATTTGTCGGCTGAATTTAAAGCTGACAGCGGCATTGATATTCACGGCGATCCATTGGCCATGCAGCGTCTTAAAGAAGCGGCAGAAAAAGCCAAGATCGAACTGTCTTCAAGTTCACAGACCGAAGTGAATCTGCCTTATATCACTGCAGATGCCACTGGTCCCAAGCACCTGGTTGTCAAGCTGACTCGTGCCAAGCTTGAGTCCTTGGTTGAAGACCTGGTTGAGCGTTCATTGGCGCCGCTTAAAGTTGCGCTGAAAGATGCTGGCAAATCTACTTCCGAGATTGATGAAATTATCTTGGTTGGTGGTCAGACGCGTATGCCGCTGGTACAGGAAAAAGTAACCGCATTTTTCGGCAAAGAGCCACGTAAAGATGTGAACCCTGATGAAGCCGTTGCCGTTGGTGCAGGCTTACAGGGTGCTGTTCTGGCTGGAGATGTAACCGATGTTCTGCTGCTTGACGTAACTCCGCTGAGTCTGGGTATTGAAACTATGGGTGGTGTAGCCACCCCGGTGATTGAGAAAAACACTACGATTCCTACCAAGAAATCGCAGATTTTCTCTACCGCTGACGATAACCAAACTGCCGTGACCATTCACGTGGTTCAGGGCGAACGTAAGCAGGCGACAAGTAATAAATCACTGGGTCGTTTTGATCTGGCTGATATTCCACCTGCGCCGCGCGGTATGCCGCAGATTGAAGTGACCTTTGATATTGATGCCAACGGTATTTTGAATGTAGGTGCCAAAGACAAGGCGACTGGCAAAGAGCAGTCAATCATTATTAAAGCCTCTTCAGGCCTTTCTGATGACGAGATCGATGCAATGGTCAAAGATGCTGAAGCCAATGCGGCAGAAGATGAGAAGTTTGCCGAGCTGGTGCAGGCGCGCAACACTGCTGATGGCCTGGCTCATGCGGCTAGAAAGACACTCGAAGAAGCGGGCGATAAGGCCAGTGACGACGAGAAGGCGGCCATTGAGGCTGCGATCAAACAGGTTGAAGAAGCAGTTCAGGGCGACGATAAAGAGGCTATCGACACAGCCGCTGGCGTTCTGTCTGAAGCCTCATCTGGTTTAGCCCAGAAAATGTATGCAGAGCAGGCCGAAGCGGGCCAAGCCGAAGGTGGCGAACAGGCCGCTGGCGACGATGCGATGGATGCAGAGTTTGAAGAAGTTAAAGAAACAGAAGAAGAGAAAGAAGGGAAAGAAGACGGCAAGTAAGTCTTCAACGTTTTCTCTACTTCCATTAGGCGCGGGCTCTGTTCCGCGCCTAGTCATATAAGCGATAGTTAGGAATAAAGAACCAAGTTATGGCCAAACGCGATTATTACGAAGTACTGGGTGTTGATAGCGGCGCCTCTGATGCTGAGATTAAAAAGGCATTTCGTCGCATAGCGATGAAGTTTCATCCGGACCGCAATTCAGATGACAAAAACTCAGATGAGAAATTCAAAGAGGCTCAAGAGGCCTATGAAATACTGGGTGATGAGGAAAAGAGATCGGCCTATGACCGCTTCGGTCATGCTGGTGTCGATGGTAACTCTGGCGGTGGTTACGGCGGTGCTGGTGGTGCGGGATTTGGCGATGTGTTTGGTGATGTATTCGGTGACATATTCGGCGGCGGTGGTCGCGGTGGCCGCAGTGGTCCAGCGCGAGGCTCAGACCTTCGCTACGACCTGCAGCTAGATTTAGAAGACGCAGTAAAGGGCAAAACTGTTCAAATTGATGTGCCTACCATGAGCGCCTGTCAGCCCTGTGATGGCTCCGGTGCGCGCAAGGGCTCATCACCTGTGACCTGCGATACCTGTGGCGGTGCTGGTCAGGTGCGTATGTCTCAGGGCTTCTTCTCGGTGCAGCAGGCCTGTCCAAAATGTCGTGGCCGTGGGCAGATGATTTCTGACCCCTGTGGTGAATGCCATGGTCAGGGTGTGAAGGAAGAGCGCAAAACATTATCCGTCAAGATTCCAGCGGGTGTAGATACAGGCGACCGAATTCGTCTGGCAGGTAAAGGTGAAGCAGGACCGCAGGGTGGTCCCACTGGCGACCTGTACGTACAGATGCATGTGCGTGACCATGCGATCTTTGTGCGCGATGGCGCTAACCTGCATTGTGAAGTGCCAATCAGCTTCGCTCAGGCGGCACTGGGTGGCGAGCTTGAGGTTCCTACCTTATCCGGTAAGGTAAAGTTAAAAATTCCCGCCGAAACTCAGAGTGGTAAGTTATTTCGTCTGCGCGGCAAAGGCGTAAATCCAGTTCGCGGTGGCGCTACCGGCGATTTACTTTGTCGGGTAATTCTTGAGACGCCAGTTAATTTGAATGCCGAGCAAAAAGGATATCTTGAGCAGTTTGATAACAGTCTGGCTGGTAAAAGTAAGCATTCCCCGCGCACCAATAACTGGTTTGATGGGGTAAAGAAATTCTTCGATAATTTAACCGGTTAATAGTAGAGTATCGTTTTCTCGTAGCGACCCGTACAGGAGTATCACCATGAGTAATATTGCAATAATTGGCGCTGGCGGCCGCATGGGGAAAGCCCTGATCGAAGTAATTTCAATGACCGAAGGGGTGCAGCTAACCGCGGCACTCGAGCGGCCCGACAGCTCATTAATCGGTGTTGATGCCGGTGAATTAGCCGGCATTGGCCGCAATAATGTCGCCGTAGTGGGATCTCTGGATGCCGCCGATAACTTTGATGTGCTAATCGACTTTAGTATCCCTCAAGTGACTGCAGCCAATGCCAAATTTTGCGCCGAACATGGCAAAAAGATGGTGATTGGGACAACAGGCCTCAATGATGAGCAGCTGCAACAGGTGAAAGATGCCAGCCGCAGCAATGCTCTGTGCATGGCTTCCAATTACGCTACGGGTGTCAATCTTGTCTTTAAACTCGCCGAATTGGCGGCTTCAGTGCTGGGCGAGGATGTGGATATTGAGATTAGCGAAGCCCATCATAGACATAAAATCGATGCACCCTCAGGGACAGCGCTGTCACTGGGTGAGTCTGTTGCCGGTGCACTGGGACGTAACTTAAAGGACGTTGCTGTGTATGGTCGAGAGGGTCAAACCGGTGCGCGAGACCGGCAAACCATTGGTTTTGCTACCGTGCGCGCTGGTGATATTGTTGGCGATCACACGGTGCTGTTTGCCGCTGAGGGCGAACGCGTAGAGATTACTCACAAAGCGTCTAGTCGAACTGCCTTTGCCCGCGGCGCAGTCCGCGCAGCTAAGTGGCTGGGAGGAAAAGAGCCCGGTTTGTTCGACATGCAGGATGTACTTGGGCTTAAGTAAAAGCGCAAAAATAGTCGCTACAGTGATAGACAAAATAAGTCGTCTTCCATACAATGCACTCCTAACACCGCTACTGATAAGCGGTCTCGTTCCGAGAGGTTAGGCCACAGCAGAATATTCTATTTAAGCGAGATGAGACGGTCAGTTTCATCTCGCTTTTTTGCAAATATGCGTAAGCAACTGCTGCCATATTCGGATTTATCTGATTTCTAGATGCCACTCATACTCGAGCGACATTTAACTATTTAGGAGGTTGTGTGAATTCCCAGACTTTCCGGGAAGCCGTACTTGCGCTAGCAGACGGAACAATTTTCAGAGGAACTGCCATAGGTGCAGATGGCTCCTCTGTTGGTGAAATCGTTTTCAATACAGCCCTCTCCGGGTATCAGGAAATTTTAACTGATCCCTCATATGCCCGTCAGATCGTCACGCTTACCTATCCACATATCGGCAATGTCGGTGTGAATAAGGAAGATGAAGAATCCGATCGGATCTGGGCAGCGGGACTAGTTATTCGCGACTTACCATTATTGGCTTCCAATTTCCGCAGCGAACAACGCCTCGATGACTACCTGAAAGAGAAAGGTATTCTCGGCATCGCCGACATCGATACCCGCAAACTGACCCGCATACTGCGTGAAACCGGCGCACAGAGTGGCTGCATTATGGCTGGTGATGTCAGCGATGAGCAGGCACTGGCTGCCGCCAGAGAATTTGCCGGACTCAAGGGCATGGACCTGGCCAAAGAGGTCACTACCATCAGTCCATACCAATGGTCAGAGCACAGCTGGGAGCTGGGTGTGGGTCATAAAAGTCAGGATCCAGGTAGCGCCAAATTTAAAGTTGTCGCCTATGATTACGGTGTTAAGCGCAATATTCTGCGCATGCTTGTTGATCGCGGCTGTGAGCTTACTGTGGTACCTGCGCAAACGCCTGCGGCGGATGTATTAGCCATGAATCCAGATGGCATATTCCTGTCCAATGGCCCTGGTGACCCAGAGCCCTGTGACTATGCTATTGAAGCCATTGGTGAAATTCTAAAGACCGATATTCCTGTGTTTGGTATCTGTCTGGGCCATCAGCTATTGGCGCTGGCCTCCGGGGCTAAAACCGCAAAGATGAAGTTTGGCCACCATGGCGCCAACCATCCGGTAGAAGATATTGAAAAGAATGTGGTAATGATCACCAGCCAAAATCATGGTTTTGCGGTTGACGAAACAAGTTTGCCCGCTAACCTGATTGCTACGCATCGTTCATTATTTGATGGTTCACTGCAGGGTATTCACCGCACTGACAAGCCAGCCTTCAGTTTTCAAGGTCATCCCGAAGCTAGCCCTGGCCCCCATGAAGCAGCAGTACTGTTTGACCACTTTATTGAATTAATGCAAGCCAAAGCCTAGGCGTTTGCGGAGACCACATGCCAAAAAGAACTGACATCAAAAGCATCCTTATACTTGGCGCTGGCCCAATTATCATTGGTCAGGCCTGTGAGTTTGACTACTCCGGCGCTCAGGCCTGTAAAGCGCTTCGCGAAGAAGGCTTTCGGGTAATTCTGGTCAACTCAAATCCAGCCACTATTATGACCGATCCGGCTATGGCTGACGCCACCTATATTGAGCCAGTCGAGTGGGGCACTGTAGCGCGCATTATTGAACAGGAGCGCCCAGACGCGTTGCTGCCCACCATGGGCGGCCAGACTGCGTTGAACTGTGCCCTAGATCTTGCCAAGCACGGTGTGCTAGACAAGTTCGGCGTTGAGATGATAGGTGCCAATGCCGATGCCATCGATAAAGCCGAAGATCGTGAGCGCTTCGACAAAGCCATGAAAGCGATTGATTTGGATACGCCAAATTCAGGCATTGCTCACAGCATGGAAGAAGCCGTTCAGGTTTCAGACCGATTCGGGTTTCCCTGTATTATTCGCCCCTCATTTACTATGGGTGGCTCTGGCGGTGGTATTGCTTATAACCGCGAAGAATTTGAAGAGATCTGCCGTCGTGGCCTGGATCTTTCGCCTACCAATGAGCTGTTGATTGATGAGTCGCTGATTGGTTGGAAAGAGTTTGAAATGGAAGTGGTTCGCGATCGCAAAGACAACTGTATTATTGTCTGCGCCATCGAAAATCTCGACCCTATGGGCATTCACACCGGGGACTCCATTACGGTTGCTCCTGCCCAAACATTGACCGACAAAGAATATCAGATCATGCGTAATGCCTCGATTAAGGTATTGCGTGAGATTGGCGTAGAAACTGGCGGCTCCAATGTCCAGTTTGCGGTTAATCCAGATGATGGTCGACTGATCGTTATTGAGATGAACCCCAGAGTATCTCGTTCATCGGCACTGGCCTCAAAAGCCACCGGCTTCCCCATTGCGCGAGTAGCGGCAAAGCTGGCGGTAGGCTATACACTCGACGAACTACAAAATGAAATTACTGGTGGCGCTACACCGGCTTCATTTGAGCCAAGCATCGACTATGTAGTGACCAAGATTCCACGTTTTGCCTTTGAGAAATTTGACCAGGCAGATCAGAGCCTAACCACACAGATGAAATCTGTGGGAGAGGTAATGGCCATTGGCCGAACCTTCCAGGAATCCATGCAAAAAGCATTGCGTGGCCTTGAGGTGGGTGTTGCGGGCTTTGACCCTGTGCTCGATGTCAATGATGAAAACGCTACCGCAATATTGACAAATCAGCTTGCAGAAGCGGGCCCAGATCGTATCTGGTATCTTGCCGATGGCTTCCGACAGGGTATGAGCGTCGAAGACATTTTTGCCATCACCAAGGTTGATCGCTGGTTCCTAGTTCAAATCGAAGACATTATTAAAGACGAGATTAGTCTTCAGGGTACAGCCCTCGCTGATCTCAGCAAGCAGGCGCTGTATCGTCTCAAGCGTAAAGGTTTTGCCGACCGTCGTCTGGCAGATATTTTAGGTTGTAGCGAAACGCAGATGCGAGAAGTTCGCTATGGTTTTGGTCTGCATCCAGTCTACAAACGCGTCGATACCTGTGCTGCCGAGTTTGCAACTGATACCGCCTATATGTACTCAACCTATGAGGAGGAGTGCGAGGCGCGCCCCAGCGATAAGGATAAAATACTGGTGCTAGGTGGTGGCCCCAACAGAATTGGTCAGGGCATTGAATTTGATTACTGCTGTGTACATGCAGCGTTGGCAATGCGCGAAGATGGTTATGAGACCATTATGGTCAACTGTAACCCAGAGACCGTATCCACAGATTACGATACCTCAGACCGACTGTTCTTCGAGCCGGTCACTTTGGAAGATGTTCTTGAGATAGTGCGCGTAGAAAAGCCCAAAGGTGTGATAGTCCAGTTTGGTGGCCAGACGCCATTAAAATTGGCACGCGCCCTTGAAGCCGCAGGCGTGCCTATTGTAGGTACCACGCCTGACGCTATTGACCGCGCCGAAGATCGTGAACGCTTTCAGCAAATGATCGAGAAGCTAGATCTATTGCAGCCGCGCAATGCTACTGCGCGCAGTGCAGATCAGGCGGTTGAGTTGGCCAAAGAAATTGGTTATCCACTGGTTGTGCGCCCCTCCTATGTGCTGGGTGGCCGCGCAATGGAGATTGTCTATAAAGAAGATGAGCTGCGGCATTATATGAAGACTGCAGTCCAGGTGTCTGATGACAGCCCCGTGCTACTCGACTTCTTTCTGCCCAACGCCATTGAAATGGATGTGGATGCAGTAAGTGATGGTGAGGAGGTAGTGATTGGTGCGATTATGCAGCACATTGAGCAGGCGGGTATTCACTCCGGTGACTCAGCCTGTTCGCTGCCGCCCTACAGCCTCAGTGAAGATATTCAAAATGCTATGCGTGAAATATGTCGCAAAATGGCCGTTGAGCTTGGCGTGCGCGGGCTGATGAATGTGCAGTTGGCACTGCAGGACGGCAAGATCTACGTTATTGAGGTTAACCCTCGCGCCTCGCGCACAGTGCCATTCGTGTCCAAGTGCATTGGTACCTCATTGGCCAAGGTGGCGGCCCGCTGTATGGTAGGCCAAACTCTTGCGTCGCAAAACTTTACCAAAGAAATTATTCCACCTTACTTTAGTGTTAAAGAAGCGGTGTTCCCGTTTAATAAATTCCCTGGCATCGACCCCATTCTTGGGCCTGAGATGAAGTCTACCGGCGAAGTAATGGGTGTTGGTGAAACATTTGCCGAGGCCTATGGTAAAGCTGAATTGGGCGCCAGCGACGAGATTCCAGCTAAGGGCACAGTGTTCATAAGTGTTCGTGAACGCGATAAAGAGCAGCTTCCAGAATTGGCGAGAAAGTTCCAGGATCTCGGCTTTAAGCTGGTTGCCACAAAGGGGTCTGCTGAGATTATCAAGCAGTCCGGATGCACAGTGCAGCTAGTCAATAAAGTTAAAGAAGGGCGGCCGCATATTGTTGATATGATCAAGAGCGATAAAATTGATTTGATCGTCAACACCACTGAGGGGCGCCAGGCAATCTCTGATTCTTCGACGATCCGCTCAAGTGCCGAACAGCATCGTGTGTATTACACCACGACCATGGCTGGTGGCAGTGCAGTCTGCGAAGCCTTAGGTTTTACTCGAGCCGTAGATGGTGCAATTAAAGTGCGCAGCTTACAGGCCCTACATAAGGAAATTAGCTAATGCAAAAATATGCCATGACTGTAGAGGGTGAAGCGGCCCTGCGTAAAGAATTAGAGCATCTGATTAAGGTAGTGCGCCCAGGGATTGTTGAGGCTATTGCCACTGCACGAGAGCATGGCGATCTTAAAGAAAATGCCGAATACCATGCCGCTCGCGAACAGCAGAGTTTTGCTGAAGGCCGTATTCAGGATATCGAAGGCAAGCTGTCCAATTCGCAGGTCATCGATATCTCCAAGATGCCTCAGGGCGATCGCGTAATCTTTGGTTCATTGGTTACTATTATCAATGTGGAGACCGAAGAAACCGTGAGTTATCGAATTGTTGGCGATGATGAGGCGGATGTAAAGCAGGGAAAAATTTCCTACCAATCGCCGATTGCCCGCGCATTAATGAGCAAAGAAATCGGCGATGTGGTCGTCGTTAAAGCCCCCAGTGGTGACATCGAATATGAAATAGACGATGTAGTGTACAAATAGCGCCAGGGATTAAGCGCTAGCCGACAGTAAAAACACCATTAGCGCTTTTTGAGCATGGAGGCGATTTTCGGCTTCATCCCAAACCACCGATATATTTTCATCTTCCAGCAGCGCCGTAGACACTTCTTCCTCTCGATGAGCAGGTAGACAATGCATAAAGATTGCGCTGTCTGCAGCATGTGCCATCAGCTCATGGTTAACCTGAAACTGAGCGAATTTTTCCAGCCTGACATGCTGTTCTGACTCCTGCCCCATAGAGGCATAAACATCCGTGGTCACCAGATGTGCACCGCTCGCCGCCGCGACTGGGCTGCGTGTAATAGTTACTCGGTCACCAGCTTCAGCAACTAATTGGGCATCTGGTTCATAGCCCTCTGGGCAGGCAATATTTAATGTAAAGTCGAGCAATATGGCGGCATTAATCCACGAGTGACACATATTATTGCCATCACCAATCCAGGCCACCGTTTTTCCTTGAATGGAGCCGCGGTGCTCCGTATAGGTTTGAATATCCGCCAGTAACTGGCAGGGGTGATATTGATCTGTCAACGCATTGATCACCGGTACTTTGGAATACTGCGCAAAGCGCTCAATGATGTCGTGGCCAAAGGTTCTGATCATCACGATGTCCACCATACGTGAAATCACGCGGGCGGAATCCTCAATGGGTTCGCCTCTACCCAGCTGTGAATCATTGGGTGACAAAAACAATGCATCGCCGCCTAACTGGGCCATGCCAGCCTCAAAAGAAACTCTGGTTCGGGTCGATGACTTTTCAAATATCATGCCCAGCACCTTACCACTAAAAATTGGCTCTTGGCGGCCTTCACGGTGCGCAGCTTTCATCTCGATTGCGAGCTTAATAACCTGATTGAGCTCATCGGTATTCAGATCACGCAGCGTAAGAAAATGTCTAATAGGCATAATTCAGTCCTCGCTAAAGTCTTTAATTAGCGGTGCCAGAATAGCCACCACCTGATCAGCTTCATCGTCAGTCATAATAAATGGCGGCAGTAGTCTAATTACTGAATCGGCGGTTACATTGATAATTAAGCCGGCAGCCATAGCTGCGGGAAATAATGATTTGCACGGTTTGTTGAGCTCAATGCCGATCATGCAGCCTTTGCCGCGAATTTCGACAACATGCTCAACGCCTGCCAGTGCAGTTTTAAAGCCGTCCATAATTCTGTCGCCCAGTACCGCAGCCCTATCGCTAAGCCCTTCATCTTGCAACGTAGTTATGGTGGCTAGCGCTGCGGCGCAGGCGAGGGGGTTGCCGCCGAATGTTGAGCCATGGTTGCCAGGTTGCATTAACTTGGCTGCTTCGCCATGGGCCAGACATGCACCAATCGGCACGCCATTACCGAGGCCTTTGGACGTGGTAACCACATCGGGAATAACGCCGCTGTGCTGGAAGTAAAAGTATTTCCCGGTACGACCGTTGCCGGTTTGAACTTCATCCAGCATTAATAGCCAGCCGCGCTGATCACAAAACGCACGCAACTGATGCAGATATTCGTCGCTGGCAATATGAATGCCGCCTTCACCCTGAATAGGTTCAACGAATATGGCGCAGATACTGGGATTATTGTCGGCAACTGTTGCCAGTGATTGCATATCATCAAACGGTGCACGGGCGAAGCCTCTCACCAGAGGTTCAAATCCAGCCTGAACCCTGCGGCCACCTGAAGCACTTAATGTCGCCAGTGTGCGGCCATGAAAGGCATTGTCCATGACCAACACTGTGGGTAGATTAATGCCTTTTTTATGGCCATGCAGGCGGGCCATCTTAATAGCAGCTTCATTGGCTTCAGCACCAGAGTTGCCAAAAAATACATTGGACATGCCCGAAGCGGCGCAGAGTTTTTCGGCAAGCATTTCCTGATTAGGGATAGTAAAATAATTGGAGCAATGGGTGAGCATTGTTGCTTGCTCGGACACAGCATTAGCCACCGCAGGGTGAGAATGTCCGAGGCCACAAACAGCGATACCTGACAGAGCGTCGAGGTATTTGTTGCCATCTTTATCCCATAGCCAGGCGCCCTCGCCCTTCACCAGGGTTGCAGCTCTGACGCCATAGGTATTCATTAATTGCTCAGTAGACATAATGTTGCGCGTTTCCTTTCTTTGTATGTTTTGCCACAAACCTGAAGCATAACGTCAGATAACACCAGTTTTAAATGGAATAAAAAAAGGCAGCTGTGCTGCCCTTTTTTTATATTTAATGTCAATCGTAGTAAATAGTATCGCGGTTTATTTAAGCTGGCAACTACTGCTGTTCGCCTCTAGCGCTGTTCTTTGTGATAGCGCAGATGATTTATCCAGGCCCAGAGGCCGGTAATAGCAAGAATGCAGAGTAGTAACCCGACTATATCAACAAATAGCACGCCGGCGCCTCCGAAGAAGCGCCCACTGTGTAAATCTAGAATCAGTGTTTCCATGGAGATACTACTGCTGAGTCCCTGATCTTTTAAATAATCTGTTAATGATTGCGGCAGGGCCGCAGGGACGTTGACAGCGGGTAACAAACTAATAGAGCTGGCACTTACGCTCAGGCTATCCGGGTCAAAAGCCATTACACCGTATTCGCCGCGCAGATACAGTTGATTGTTGTGCGCGATAACAGAGGTGCTATTAGCGGGTAAACCCTGCAACCGGGTAAAGCTTTCTATCAAATCACCCTCAGCGGTGAGTAATGCCAACTCATCATTACACAGGGCTACAATTTGCTGTTCAACCTCAACCACAGACAGGAGGGGAGGCTGGCACTGCGCGATATTTTTGTCATTTAAAAATAACTGGTTATCACCGGCTTGGTAGAGCCAGTTGCCGGTACCCAGTTTGAAGCCCTCGCTGGCGGGTTGCTCTAAACCATACCAAGATAGCAGCCAATCATTGGAGAGTTTGGTGCTGCTGAGTTTTAAACCGAGAGAGTGATTTAACGCAAAACCACTAAGCGCTAAAAAAATCACCATAAAAAACAACGACACACCAATGCGGCGATGCCAGCGCAAATTTAAAATAATAGACTTTTTGTATTTCAAGAGGTGTCTCTACTGTTGGTCACCCGACTATGATAATACAAAGCCAACGCCGCTACCTTATTAACAGCCCAGACCGACAGGGTAGCACCAGTAATTCCGTCAATTGATTGATTCAGCTTATTCTTGCTGGTTAAGGAGGCGCCCAGGTACTGTCGTGTATAGGCGGGATAGCGAACTTCACCACCGCGGCTCTCTCTATAGGCAAGAATTTTAACCTGAGTAATTTTATTGTCGCTGATCACAACGCCAATGGTGATTGGCATCTCTTTTCCAATCTCTTCGAGTATCCATGCGGTTTTGTCGTCAACTTGATGATAACGGACCCGTAATCCCATCACCGGGCGATCAAGGATCATCGTAGCCTGTTGGCGAACGTCCTCAGTTAACCAGAGCACCTTTGCTGTTGCCTGCTGCTCGAATACTTCAGCAATAAAATCCGGACCAGACTGAAAAACCCCTTTGCCCATCACCAGCGGCGAGGACAAAGAGGTTAATAGAACAGAGCCCATTAGTATCAAGGCTTTTAAATTTAATTTAGTCATTTAATCCAGATTAATTAGAAAGAATAACCTACGCCCATGTTGATGCCATCGTAGCCCTGTTCACTGGGAGCGTCCTGATTTTGATAATCAAACTTGAACACCACATTAGGGTGTAACCAATAATTTATACCTAAATCCAGTTGTGTGTACTTGGAATCAATGTTGCTGCCAGCAGTATTATCCCACTGGCTATAGCGGGCAAACAGTCCCAATTTGTCATTCAATTTAAAAGAGGGCTCGACATAGAGCCCGGTTTGTTCATTAGCGCCTGCTTCGGTTAGATTGATTGCATCATCAAAATCCCACTGCGCGTACAGTGCTCGCAGCTGAAAGTTATCTTGCTGCCAAGCTACATGGGTCTCGAACAGAGTGCCATCAATAGCAGCACCTTCACCCTGACGTACATCAACTTGATGCTGCAATGAGGCAGCTATCTCCAGACCAGGAATTGCGGTGTATTTAATACGCCCAGTAAAGGCCATGTTATCGGCCTTGGCTTTGCCCACTTTTTGGCGACCATCTCTTGGTTTGTGCTTACCTTCGGCAATATACAAACCAGAGTGCGCAGCAAGGTCATAGCTAAGACCTTCGCTGATCTGGCCACTAATCGCGCCGCCAGCTTCCCACCAGGTGGCCGGAATAATATTTTTCTCGACATTGTTACGTTCAGTACCATAAAACGTATTAGGTTCGTGAGTTTCATTGATGATACCAATGGGCATTAAAAACATGCCTGCTTTGGCCGTCAGGTTGTCTGTAGCATCCCATTCTATATAGGCCTGCTCCAGTTCAATCTCCCCCGGTTTGTCGTCACCAGCAATGCTGTGCTCTAGCTCTAGCTCAGAGAAGAAGCGTATGCTGTCAGTGAACTGGTGGCCGGTGAACATCACAAAGCGATGGAAGTCGATGGAATCTTGGGTGAGGGACGCATCATCTCTTTCGAGATTATTGTAATGAACTTCACCATAGCCACCGAAAGTGGTTTTGCTTGAGGAAACAGGACTAGCTGAGAATCGCTCTACCGCAGAAATAGTGGCTTCAGCCTTAAATTCAGTTTCTTGCAGCTGCCCTTTGAGCTCCGCAATTTCTTTTTGCTGCGCCTGAATTAGCTGCCACATTTTCTCAAGACTGGGCGTCTCGGCTGTGGCCGTTGCTGAGATATTCAAGCCGATAAATAGGGCGAGAAGCTTCCTGTTCATTTTTTTCTCCTGGATGTTCATTTAATAAAGCAGAGTTGTTTGAGGACACAACTATAATAATTATTAAACGCAAATGCAAATCGTTCTCATTTGCATTCCTGCAGCAAAGAGATCGCAGGTAAATTTAAGGGACTTTGGGAAATAAATAATCTATAGCTATGTCAGAGCGGAGATGAAACAGGTAAAATCTCATTACACGAAGCAACCAGAATTTAGAGGTTTGTAACAATGGACATTATGGAAACCATCCGCGATCAAGTGGAAAACAACTCAGTACTACTTTATATGAAAGGCTCACCTAATCAGCCGCAATGTGGTTTCTCTTCGCGTACAGTTCAAGCGCTTATGGGTTGTGGTCAGCGTTTCGCCTATGTAGATATCCTGTCTAACCCAGAAATTCGTGCCAATTTGCCAGCTTATGGCAACTGGCCCACCTTTCCCCAGCTTTGGGTTGGCGGCGAGCTAATCGGCGGCTGCGACATCATTACCGATATGCATGAAAAAGGTGAGTTAAAGCCAATGATCGACGAAGCACTGGGCCAGCAAGCGGCGGACGATGCAGGCAGCGAGGCCTGATCGAAGGGGTTCATTTACGGTAGTACCATCATCTGATTAACATGTTCAGCGCCCTCCTATCAGAGCGATAAAATCTTTTTATTGGCTGATAGCTGGTCGCTGTGTGACTATACTCAGGAAACCTCAATCCCTTATTAACAATCCATAGGAGCACTTTAAATGGGTGTATTAGTTGGCCGGTCAGCACCTGACTTTACCGCAGCAGCAGTTACTGGAAGCGGCGAAATTATTGAAAACTTTAACTTGGCAGAAAGCATCAAAGGCAAAAAAGCAGTTATCTTCTTTTATCCTTTGGACTTCACTTTTGTCTGCCCATCTGAATTAATCGCATTCGATCACCGTTATGCAGAATTCCAAAGCCGTGGCGTAGAAGTTATTGGTGTGTCAATTGACTCTCAGTTCTCACACAACGCATGGCGTAACACTGCCATTAATGATGGCGGTATTGGCCAGGTAAAATACACGTTAGTTGCTGATGTTAAGCACGAAATCTGTAATGCCTATGATGTTGAGCACCCCGAAGCTGGCATTGCGTTCCGCGCATCGTTCTTGGTTGATGAGCAAGGTATGGTTCGTCATCAGGTCGTCAATGACCTGCCATTGGGCCGTAATGTTGACGAAATGTTGCGTATGGTCGACGCGCTTAGCTTTCATGAAGAGCACGGCGAAGTTTGTCCAGCAGGCTGGAATCGTGGCGACGCAGGCATGAAAGACACCACTGCGGGTGTTGCTGAGTATCTGGCAGAGCATGCTGATACGCTGTAATTAGTCAGCATCAGTCCGCAAGACTGCGACCCCGCACTTTCTAAGTGCGGGGTTTTTTTATGGTTGAGACATTCGGTGATCCTGCCAACCTGTCGAGGTCGATGTCGTGCCTAGATCACACAAATATGGCGCGTTAATTATTACTATGGCCGCTAATTCAATAGTTCAAGGAAGACCCATGATTTCACTCCGCAGTATGCTCCTCGCAGCGTTAATTGTTACACCATTATCAGCCTCAGCGGACTTTATTGGTGTCTATGTGGGAGGCGGTTCCTGGCAGGCTAGCCCGGAGGGCGATATTGGCCGAACGGACATTAACCTCGAATCGACACTCAATCTGGATGAAGAAAATAATCAGTTTGTCTATCTGGCTATTGAACACCCGCTACCCATCTTGCCTAATATCCGCCTCCAGCACAGTGAAATGGAATGGTCGGGCAATGCACTGTTAAGTGCGGGCACCAACCTAAATGGTAATCCTTTTGTGAGCGATGAACAGGTTACTGTTTCGCTAGATCTCAGTCACACAGATGCAACTTTGTACTATGAGATTCTGGACAATGTGATTGACCTGGATCTGGGCATCACTGCCCGTTCATTTGATGGCGAGGCGAGTTTGGTAGGGGCAACACAACAGGAGTCGATTGATCTAAATGTAGTAGGCCCTCTGCTCTATGGGCTAGTTGGTGTCGATATCCCTGTGAGCGGGCTCTCTGCTCATGTGCTAGCCAACTGGATCAATGTCGATGAGTTTAGACTGATTGATTGGGCGGCACAGTTAACCTATGAATTTGATCTGTTGCCAGCGGTAGATGCAGGTGTAGTTTTGGGGTATCGCTCAATGCTGGTTGAGCTGGATGATCTCGACGACCTTCAGGCTGATGCTCGCTTTGAAGGTTATTACTTAGCGCTGCAGTTACACTTTTAGCCGCAGCTAACGGCCATTATGAGATAACGCGACGGCTTTTCCAGGGTCGCTTTATCTCATCATGCTTTACCGCAAACTCGCCAGTGACACGGTCCTGCAAAAAATAATCCAGCGCCAGCTCGACCACAGGAAATGCTAGCTCGGTCCAGGGGATGTCAGCTTCACTAAATAGTGCGACCTCAGAAGACTCTGAGCTGGGACCAAATACAGGTTGTTCCAAATGGGCGCGGTAAAAAACATAGACCTGATTAATTTGCGGGATATCAAACAGCGCATAGAGCTGTGGATTTATCACCATTGCATTGGCTTCTTCTTCACATTCGCGCAATGCCCCTTCCAGAGAGGATTCGCCATTTTCCAAAAAACCTGCAGGTAGGGTCCAAAACCCGTGGCGAGGCTCAATAGAGCGTTTGCAAAGCAGTATCTGGTCACCATAGATTGGCAGCACTCCAGCAATGACCTTTGGGTTTTGATAATGGATGAGGTCGCATTGGCTACAAACATGACGTTCACGATTGTCACCATCAGGTATTTTTTGGCTTACGGCATTACCGCAACTGGAACAAAAATTCATGAAAAACCCAGAAAATGATCAGAGCTGAGTATAATGCACAAATGCTCGAAACCATTAAAAATCAGTTAAAAAATTTCCCCCTCAATCAGTCTCAGTCTAGCCAGCCAGAGTTTGGTGCGACCGCAGCCGTGTTGTTGTTACTGCACGGTGATCCGTTGGACCCTCAGATAGTCCTGACACAGCGAGCTATGCATCTTAATAGTCACGCCGGTGAAGTGGCCTTTCCAGGGGGTATGTGGGATACAACTGACCCGGATTTACTGCACACAGCACTGCGAGAAACTCACGAAGAAATAGGACTGCCACCGCATTTGGTGGAGCCTATTGGGATGTTGCCGTCGGCATCTCCCAAGCGTCGTAACCTGCGCGTCACGCCGTTTGTAGGTCTTGCTCATAGCCCACTTGAATTAAAATCTGAACCCTCAGAAATAGCGGCTATATTTAATGCACCGATTAGTATGTTTACAGATATCAATCGGTACCAGTATTTTGAAATGAAAACCAACGCTGGTGCGCTCAGTTTCCCCTATCTGTCGTATAAGGGTTACAAAATTTGGGGATTTACCTTAAAAGTGCTGGTGGATATGTTAAATTCCACCATCAATGCGGGCGTTGACTTACAGTATCCCAGCGACGCCCGAATAGAAGAGCTACGTAAAAGAGGACAGTAATGATCTATCGAATTGGCGATGACAGCCCAGTAATTCACGAGTCAGTATTTGTCGCGGCCAGCGCCGATGTAATCGGCAAGGTGATTCTTAAAGAACAGGCTAGTGTCTGGTTCAATGCTGTGATCCGCGGTGACTGTGATGTTATTGAAGTGGGCGCGCGCAGTAACATTCAAGATGGCGCAGTACTCCACTGTGATGTGGGTCAGCCACTTAAAATTGGCGAAGACGTTACTGTTGGCCACAATGCCATGATTCACTGCTTAGAAGTGGGTGATCGTACACTGATAGGTATTAACGCGGTCATTCTTGATGGCGCAAAAGTAGGCAGCGACTGTATTATCGGGGCTAATGCGCTGGTTAAAGCCGGCGCAGTGATCCCTGATGGCTCAATGGTGGTGGGTTCTCCCGGCAAGATAATTCGGGAAACCGATGATCAAACCCGACAGTTCTTGTTGGGTTCAGCTGCCCACTATACGCATGAGGCTGCAAAGATGACGACCGACTTGGTCGAGGTTAAACGCTAATGTCAGACAAGCCAGTTGCCTCGCCCTGCAATTCTATCTGCACATTAAATGACGAAGACATCTGTACCGGTTGCTATAGAACCAATGCAGAAATTCGTGACTGGAGCTATCTGGATAACCACCAGCGACTCGATGTGCTGGTGCTCTGCGGTGAGAGGGCGCAAAAAAACAACCCTTTTTACTAAGGCTTGAGAAGCGCTGTTATTCCTCAGATACTTTCTTGGGGCGCAGGCACATAACCACAACTTTTTTGATCATAGTGCCGTTAATTTGCTCAGTCTCAAATCGATAGCCGTCGACAATAAAGCTGACATTGCCATCTGGGATACTCTCAAGCTGCTCGAGCGCCAAGCCATTTAATGTTTTAGGGCCATCTGTTGGCAGTTCCCAACCCGTAGCCTTATTAATCTCGCGCACCGTAGCGGCGCCATCAATAACATAGCTGCCATCTGTGCGAGCAATCACCGCATCAATATCATCAGCAGTATTGGTGGTAAAGTCACCGACAATTTCTTCCAGAATATCTTCCAGAGTCACTAGACCTTGAACCTCACCATATTCATCTACCACTACGGCAAAGCGCTTACGGGTCTTTTTGAAGTTAAGCAACTGCGTCGTTAACGTAGTACTTTCTGGAATAAAGTAGGCTTCTTCGGCAAAGCGCTTGATAGCCTTGTGAGTTACTGTCTCAGCGCGCAATAAATGATTGGCTTTACGGGCATGAAAAATGCCGACAATATTATTGATATCACCTTCATAGATTGGCTGGCGCGTATATTCAGAGGACAGAATATTATTCATTAAGTCGTCAATACTGTCCTCAAGATCCAGGCCCTTAACTTCATTTCGCGGGATCATAATATCTTCGACTGTCACATTCTCCAGATCGAGAATAGCTCTGAGCATGCCCTGGTTATCGCCCGAAAGCTTATGTCCAGAGATATCCACCAAGGATTTGAGTTCCTCATTATCCAGAGCATCATCGCGATCCTTCTTGGGGTCAAAGCCAAGCAGAGAGATAAGCGCATTAGTGAGGCTGTTGACCGCCCACACCAGCGGTGTCAGCAGTTGCAGCATAGGCTTTAAGATATGGCTGGCCTTAAACGCAAACCATTCAGGGTTCTGTGCGGCGATGGTCTTTGGCGTGACTTCAGAAAACACCAGCACCATGATAGTCAAAGAGGCCGTGGCTACCCAGGGGGCAGCGGCTTCACCTACATAAATAATGGCCAGCATATTGGCGATGATGGCCGCCAGAATATTGACGGCATTATTACCGATTAAAATCAGACCAATAAGTCGATCAGGCATTGCCAGAAGCTTTGCTGCTCTGCGCGCACCCGCACTTTTTTTACGTTGGTGCCTAAGCCGATATCGGTTTAAAGACATCATGCCGGTTTCGGAGCCAGAGAAAAAAGCGGATACAGCCAATAGTGCTACGAGTGTTAGCCACAACACCCAAGGGTGGGAACCGTCCAAGGATAGGAACCTCATTAATTTCGGAAGAATATGTTGAAGTAGTTCGCCTGCTTTGGCAATAGGGTTTTGTTACTGGATGAGGATAAATTCCAATACGATCTTACTGCCAATATAGCCGACCAAAATGGCGATAAAGCCTCCCCATGTCCATCGAATCGCCTTATTGCCACGCCAGCCACGACTGTGGCGACCCCAGAGGAGAATCGCGTAGACCGCCCAGGCGACCAGGCTAAAAGTTACCTTGTGTACCAGATGTTGGGCAAACAGGTCTTCAAAGAACAGAAAGCCACTGACTAAAGACAGAGTCAGAAGTATTTCACCCGCCCAAATTAATTCAAACAGCAATGTTTCCATGGTTTGAACGGGCGGCAGAGTACGCATCAGAATATTCTGATGTTTGTGCTTTAGCTGCCAGTCTTGATAGCCAGCGAGGAGAGCCTGAAGTGCCGCTATAGCGAGCAGACTGTAGGCGAGGATAGAGATCAACACATGCCCCTGAATAGGCATAGACATCAATGCTGCTGGCTTGCTGCTAGGGTTGGTTAGCGCTGCCAGTAGACATAATGCTGAGACAGGCAGTAACACTAGGTACAGGCTGTGCAGCGGTTTTTTAAGGCCGCTGACAAAGACCAGAATATTGATCACCAGAGCGAGTAGAGCAAGTATCTTAAACAGACTTAAATCTAGGCCGCCATTGACCAGCAGCAGCCCTGAAATGGCCAGTGCGTGCAGGCAGATACCTATGCCGGTGATCACCTGCAGTGAGATTGGGTTAAAGTGGGGGTCTCTACGCAGTTGCAGCAGGTGGTAAACCAACCCGTATGCATACACAGAAATCGCAGCGCCACCCAGTATAGAGCCTGTCATTAGATAAATTCGCCAACTATTTCCATGGAGTGTGGCATATTCAGGAGACAGGGTGAAGAGCGCGACAAAATTATTGCTATAATGCTGACCTAAAATGAACTGCTGGAAGTTATCTGCATGGCTATGTTTGAAAATTTAAGTGATCGCCTCTCCCAAAGTCTGAAAAAAATCTCTGGCAAAGCCAGTCTAAGCGAGAAAAACATCGAAGAGACCTTGCGCGAAGTGCGCATGGCCCTGCTTGAAGCCGATGTTGCACTTCCCGTTGTTAAAGACTTTGTTGAGCTAGTAAAAGTACGCGCCCTGGGTAAAGAGGTTAACAGCAGTCTTAATCCGGGCCAGCAGTTCCTGAAAATCGTTCAGGCTGAGCTAGAGTCGGTAATGGGGGAGAAGAATGAATCTCTTAACCTAGCCCAGCAGCCGCCTGCAATTATCCTAATGGCTGGTTTGCAGGGTGCGGGTAAAACCACCTCCGTCGCCAAGTTATCTCGCTATCTGAGCGAGCGTGAAAAGAAGAAGGTTATGGTGGTCTCTGCGGACGTTTATCGTCCCGCAGCCATAGAGCAGCTTAAAACCCTGGCGAGTGAAGTTGGTGCTGAGTTTTTCCCCAGTGACCCAAGCGAAAAGCCGGTTGCCATTGTTAAGGCAGCTATTGCAGCGGCCAAAACCAAGTTTGCCGATGTGCTGATTGTTGATACTGCAGGCCGGCTGGCTATCGACAATGAAATGATGGCCGAAATTAAAGAGGTTCATAAGGCCGCCAACCCGGTTGAAACCTTATTTGTTATCGACGCTATGATTGGCCAGGACGCCGTAAACACGGCCAAAGCCTTTAATGAAGCGCTCCCGCTTACCGGAGTAATTCTCACCAAGGTCGACGGCGACGCTCGCGGCGGAGCGGCACTTTCTGTCAGGCATATCACCGGCAAGCCGATTAAATTCCTCGGTGTCGGCGAAAAAGTAGATGCGCTTGAACCCTTCCATCCGGAGCGTATTGCGTCTCGCATACTGGGTATGGGCGATGTACTCAGCCTTATCGAAGATGTCGAACGCAAAGTTGATAAGAAAAAAGCCGAGAAACTGGCCCAGAAAGTGGCCAAGGGCAAAGGTTTTGATCTTGAAGATCTGCGCGACCAGCTCCAGCAGATGAAAAACATGGGTGGAATGGCAGGCATGATGGATAAGCTGCCAGGTATGGGCAATATGGCGCAAATGGCGCAACAGCCGGATATGACCAGTCAATTTGGGCGCATGGAATGCATTATTGACTCCATGACGCCAAAAGAGCGCCGCAATCCGGATATTCTTAATGGCTCACGTAAACGACGTATTACCGTTGGCTCTGGAACCACCATCCAAGACCTTAATCGTCTGCTCAAACAACATAAGCAAATGGGCAAGATGATGAAAAAAATGAAGGGCAAAGGCATGCAAAATATGATGCGCGGTCTTGGTGGTATGGCGCCCTCCGGGGGTGGTTTGCCGCCCGGCATGTTCCCGCGCCGCTAGGCTAGAGCTAACGGCCTGTTCTCACAGGCTTTTTTTCATTAAATTCGGAGAGATAAAAGCTGCTTATTTTCCTTTAAAGTAGTTTCCTTTCATTTCCTTTTGACGTAATATACCGCGCCTTTCGTGGGGGTCCCGCTATTTTTGCGTGGCACATGAACAGGTACTTAAACAAGCATCAAGTCTGGCGATAATGCCGCTTGAACACAGGATTTCAGTAAATGGTAACAATTAGATTGGCTCGTGGCGGCGCGAAGAAGCGTCCCTTTTACCACATCACAGTTTCTGACTCACGTAACGCACGTGATGCTCGTTATATTGAGCGTATTGGCTTCTTTAACCCGGTTGCCCGCGGTGCTGAAGAGCGTCTGCGTGTAGATCTTGAGCGTGCTGCCTACTGGCAGGGCCAAGGTGCACAGATTAGTGATCGTGTTTCTGCACTGTTGAAAGAGGCTGCCAAGCTAGCAGCCTAATTAGGTACTGCAGCCTGTGAGTAGCGCTCAAAATAAGCCGGAAACACTGATTGTAGGCCGGATAACAACAGTCTTTGGTGTACGCGGATGGGTAAAAGTATTCTCGTACACAGAGCAGATAGAAACATTGTTCGACTATCAGCCCTGGTGGATAGACAGTGCAACTGGCCGACAGCAGATTGTTGTCGATGACTGGAAGCGCCACGCCGATGGACTGTTAGTGCACATTAAAGGTGTCGACGATAGAGACGTTGCTCGCGCCTGGTGCAATCAAGATATCTCTGTTGATAAAAGCCAGCTTCCTGAGTTAAATCGCGAAGAGTTCTATTGGCATCAGCTAGAAGGCCTTGCCGTCGTTAGCCACTTTGAAGGCAGGGAGATACGGCTTGGAGTGGTGAAGTCCCTGTTAGAGACCGGCGCTAATGATGTGCTGGTGATCGCTGGAGACACAGACAGTATTGATAGGGAAGAGCGTTTAATACCCTATGTCGAGCAGTTTGTGACCAAGATTGACATGGCCACTAAAACGATCGACGTTATTTGGGATCCAGCGTTTTAAGCGACAGTTCGAGCCACATTTAGGCAATAGAGGTGGAATGAATGAAAATTGCATTGATCACCCTGTTTCCGGAAATGTTCGCCGCAGTGACCGACTACGGTATAAGCAGTAGAGCTGTGAAAGAAGGGTTGCTGGAGATAGCTAGCTACAACCCCAGAGATTTTACCGAAGACCGTCATCAGACGGTTGATGCCAGACCCTACGGGGGTGGCCCCGGTATGGTGATGATGATCGAACCTCTGCGCAGGGCGATATCAGCCGCCAAAGAGTGGACAGACGAAAATCCCTTGGTGGTGTATTTATCCCCTCAGGGCAAGGTGCTAAATCAGGCCGCCGTTAATAGTTTTGCCACACAGCAATCATTGATTTTGATTGCGGGTCGCTACGAAGGTATCGACGAGAGGTTGATTCAGACGGAAGTGGATGAGGAGTGGTCCATAGGCGACTATGTTCTCAGTGGTGGAGAGCTTCCAGCAATGGTGCTAATCGACGCGCTGATACGCCAGATACCCGGTGCGTTGGGTCATCAGGACTCAGCAGATCAGGACTCATTTGCCAATGGCCTGTTAGATTGCCCGCACTACACGCGGCCAGAACAACAAAATGGCCAACAGGTACCAGAGGTTTTACTCTCCGGTGACCATGAAAGAATAAGACGTTGGCGTTTGCAGCAGTCATTAGTGCGAACACAGCAAAGAAGACCAGATTTACTGGACCGCCTGGCGCTCAATAAGGAGCAAGAGGCATTACTCAAGGAA
>CBFIGD010000047.1:0-45377 GCA_965662065.1 uncultured Porticoccaceae bacterium
TGAACTTTAAATGAGACCTAAATAAGCATAAAAAAGGTCAAATACAGCATCGCTTAGAACGCAATACAGAGCCTCTCAACGCCCTTTTCAGCACACCCATAAATCGCCATAAAGTCAGCAATAACAAGGCTTTCAGGGCAATCTGATGCGTCCTATGGGGTGCTGTGGAGCAGGGTTAGACTGGGTAGCCTGAGGGGGCAAAATAGTGGATATATAGTACCTGTTTGGACTCTCACTCTTACTGTTTTAAGCTCAGTCTAGCTACGCCTATTGATGCTGACTACATTTCTTTGAGAGCCATACTCAATGTCGATAAGATGCTGATGTATACGCTGACTATCTGTGTAAAGTCCCTGCATGATTGAGGATTCAGAGATACCTTCAGAGCCGTAAGTAAGCAGATGCTCACTCACCTTTCTGCCTTGATCAGCCCAACCTGCTATAGACGCTATGGTCAACACAGATACCCCCGCAGCCTGACCATTAATCTTAAAGCTGTGCCTTAGGCAATGTGGAGATGTTGAGGGGTTGCCTGTCACTCTGCGCATAATCTTCTTGAGCGTGCCGCTAGGTGTAGACTCAGTACTGCGGTTTAGCCAACTGATAGTGTCAGCAATATTATTAGCTATTAGTTCGCGACCTAGGACAATAGGCACTATCCGTTTCCTATCTTTATTCTTTGTTTTATTAATAATCTTCAAATGCGGGATGTCAGCATCTAGCGCAATATCTTCAGGACGGAGCCTAGCAATTTCACTGACCATCATTCCACCTTGCAAACATAGGAGCATTGCACAGCTATACTTTGGATTAACTTTACTGTCAGGTTTCAACATTGCCGTCACTAGTGCAACCTGATCTTTAGGCTCCAAGGGATGTCTAGTGGTTGATGGTGTTTGTTTAATCCTAGGCAGTGCAAGATGCCATCCAAAACGGTGCGTTATATTGGCTAACCTCAGACATGCCATCACATCCGACAGTTCTCTGGTAAGGGTTGCACTGCTAACAGCCCCTTGGCGTGAGGCTACGTAAGCATCCAGACCGTCATTGATATGACTCAGGGTATTGCCGCTAATCACTGTATCGCCTGCCAGACTTATCCACCTAGACCAGTACATGAATGACTTCTGTCCTGCTCTGGTTGATTGGTCAATCTGTCTGTCAGCTACGTATTCGTCCCAAAGACTTCCTAGCGTCTTTGGTTTGGCTTTGGCTTTGTTCACTAGCTTGAGATACGCCTCACCTACTATCCTATCTTGCAAGGTCAGCGGCTGGCCTGTTTGATCTTTATGTAACACATCTTCAAACTCAGGAATTGCCCAGTCAGCATAATCATACCCATCAGCTTGCAACTGTCTCTGATCTTGCTCTTCCTTTGCTGAAATCTCTGGGTCTTTAGCAACCCTAACGAACTGACCAGAGTCTAAACCACGCTTCCTAAGAAATTCTGCTGCTGCTTTCTCTAACTCTGTTGCTGAAAGTGCTTCTGGGTCAGAGTTGCTGATTAACACCAACTGACGCTGATACGCTTCCTCAGCCTTAATCGTTGCTTTCTGAATCTCAATTTCAGTAGCGTTGGCTACCTGTAACTGCAGCGGATATGTGAATAGACTTTGCTGTATTAGATGCTTTAGCCTAGTTGGATAACGTCTTTGGTAATGATATGAGCCACGTCTAGGTCTAATGTATTTAGGTAGCGAAATAGCCATTTGTAGTCACTTTTGTAGTCACACAAGGCTTAACTATAACATTAAATATATATAAATCAATAACTTAATTCATTAGTTCGAGTCTGGCCACTGGTACCAAGAATACTCTGAAGCCCCTGTCGTTATAAAACGACAGGGGCTTTTTAGTGTCAAGAACAGCAATCTCTAGCAAAATAATGTCCAGGCTGTTTCTAGTTCGATATATTCAACCTGCTCATTATGGGCGCTTAAGTGATTTATGAATGTTATTGGAACAAGACATCCTCTATGCCATAGTCATCATCAAAAACCCTGAAAAAGCGGCATTGGAAGGCGACAGTGCTGGGTCTACATTGAGTTTGGCATTATTGAGCAAATCTCGATAGCCCGTATAAAACTCCCAGCTAGGTAAAGGCTTGTAAACCAGATCAGGGACAGCAAAGACGCTAATAATATTTTTAGCCGTTGTGGGCTTAACAAATACCTCTTGGGTAGGTGCGTAGTAAGCGGGAATAATGGTGATCAGGCTCCACTTAGCGAGCTTTTCGGTTTGTAAGATATCCACTAAGGCTTCAAAACCAGACTGCTGTTGGCCATGCAGTAATTCTGCCAGAGCCTTCACCAAATAGGTCCTATCACCAGCACTCAAACAACGGACAAAGTCACGAAATTTGGGCTTCTCGAACATGGAAATCATGGAGGAACGAGAAACTATTTTGACCATATTTTCAGCACTTGCATCTATGTCTTTGAGTGCTTTTTTACTAAACAGCTCTGTGGTCATGGTCACCATCCTCTCCATCCCGTGTTTTTTACCCATGGCTTGCATTTCCGGGTCAGAAAAACCTTCGGGGAAACGTTGTAAAAATGCCAGTTCGGCAGCTTTCAGCTTTAGGCGGTCTAGCGCCATGATGGGATCCTTTTAGAAGATAGCTAAAGCATAGTTCGTTGGCCTGTCATTGCAATGACCTTTTTGTCGCATGCGGCCTTCCCTTCAGCGCACTTACCTAGCCATTAGTAAGTTCTAGATTGAAAATCAAGGCACTCAAGAACCAATACAATTAAAATCACCGCCTATAACTACAAAAAATACCGAGACTTTCATGCCGTTAAAATATTTATCTGGATTCACCAAAAATTCACTCGTCATAGTTTTCACCACATCGGCATTAATCGCCTGTGGTGGCAGTGGCGGAGGGTCTGCAGCACCAGCGCCGGACCCAGTGAGCCGGGCAGATACCGTTGCGCCAGTGATCAGCCTCAACGGGGAAGCGACAGTCACGCTACAACAGGGCACAAGTTTTGTTGACTCTGGCGCGACCGCAACAGACATTGTTGACGGTGTGGTTGATGCCACAACTACAGATAGTGTTGGCACGGCGGTTGGAACCTATATATTGACCTATCGGGCAACCGATAGTGCCGGCAATTCATCCTCAGTTCAGCGAACCGTAAATGTTGTTGCCAACTCGGCGAGCATCTCTGCGGTTGACAGCAGCAAGTGGTTTCATCAAACAAGATTACCCAATGGCTCTAGCTGGTTTAATGGCGAGCAGCAGCATTACACTGATCGCATTGAAAACGCCTATGTTAGCAATGGCACCTTGAAAATTGTTGCCAAGAAAGAGCGCTATGAGGATCAAAACGTCACCAAAAATTACACCTCCGCACGTCTAAACTCAAAGTATGCTTTTCAATATGGCACTGTTGAAGTTCGCGCAAAACTGCCCTCTGGTGTTGGCACCTGGCCAGCTATCTGGACCCTGGGAAAAAATATCAATGAAAATGGCGCCTACTGGCAAACCCAAGGCTTTGGCACAACACCCTGGCCTGCATCCGGGGAAATAGACATCATGGAGCATTGGGGTCGCAATGAAAATTTTGTCCAGAGCGCCATCCACACACCCTCCAGTTCAGGTGGCACTGTCAATGTTGGCGGGCAAACTGTTGCCACTGCCACATCCGGATTCCATGTATACAAGTTTGAGTGGACGGCACAGCAACTAGTCTTTAGCGTGGATAATGTCGTTCATTACACCTATGCGCCCGAGGTCAAAGATTCGTCGACCTGGCCGTTTGACGCCGAACAGTACCTGCTATTAAATTTTGCTATCGAAAGTAGTATTTACAGTAGCTTCACTGAAGATCAGTTCGAAATCGACTATGTCAGAATCTATGATCAGGATGCAGGCCCCACCGATGATCCAGTGTGGGCCGATGAGTTTGGTAGCTCGCCTATTATAGATGTCACTGAACCCGTTATTAGCCTCAATGGCGCAGCCAGTGTCACTATTCAACAGGGCGCAACGTATTCAGATATCGGCGCCACTGCACTCGATGATATTGATAGCTCAGTGACAGTGACGACGTCCGGCACTGTTGGTACTGAGCCTGGAACCTATACCCTGACCTATACAGCGGTCGACGCAGCAGGAAATAGCGCAACGGCTACTCGCACTATTATTGTAACTGAGAGTAACAGTGCGCTCGACACGCTCAATGTAATACAAAATGGCGCGGCCGATGTGACCTGGGATCTTGGGTTACAGGCTTTTGATGCAGGCATTAACTACAATTCATGTGAGAATGACGGCGGTGCTGACTGCCCCAACATTGGTTGGGAAGTTGTCACTGATCCCGATCGTGGCGATGTATTGCAAGTTACTCACAGTGCGGCCGGTGCCAGCGCCGGTTTTTACACCAAGACCTCCACACCTGTTGATGCCAGAATGTACGCTGGCGGCAATATTATTTTCGATATTAAAGTGGTGAGTGGTGACAGTAACATCTCTATGAAAGTCGACTGCATCTACCCCTGTACCTCTGGCGATAACAATCTTGGCAATAAGGGAGCTTCCGGCTGGGAGACTGTAACAGTCGGCATTGATAGCCTAGTCGCTAATGACTTGGCATTAACCACTGTTGATACAGGTATCGTAATTTGGGCGACACAGCTCACCAGCACTGTATTTCAAATCGACAATGTCCGTTGGGAGCAATCCGCAAATTCGCCTACTGTGCTCGACGATGGCAATGACAGTACCTGGGTAATCCCTTCTTACAATGGGTATAACACACCTCAAGCCTACAGCGGCTATTCACTAGTATGGTCCGATGAGTTCTCTGGCAATGCACTGAACCAGAACAATTGGACACATGAATCTGGTGCCGGCGGCTGGGGGAATAATGAATTGCAGTACTACAAACCGGCAAATACATCTGTCCGCGAAGGCCTGTTGATTATTGAAGCCAGAGAACAAAACTGGGGCGGCGCAGACTATACCTCTTCGCGCATAAAGACTCAGAACAAACAGAGCTTTCGCTATGGTCGCATTGATATCCGCGCAGTGACGCCAGAGGGGCAAGGTCTGTGGCCGGCGCTATGGATGCTGGGGGAAAACTTCGCCAGCGCTGGCTGGCCAAGTAGCGGTGAAATCGACATTATGGAAATGATTGGCGGTAGCGGCCGGGAAAATACCACCAATGCCCATATCTGGTGGTCGGAAAATGGTAATACCGCCGACTATGGAGGCTCGCAAACGCTGGCAGCGGGGGAAACGCTTGCCTCTGCTTTTCATGTGTTCAGCTTAGTCTGGACCAGCCGTTCGATAACCTGGTACATCGATGATGTCCAATTTCACAGTGTAGATATTACACCCGCTGGCTTGGCAGCTTTTCAGGAAGCGTTTTTCTTTATATTCAATGTCGCCGTTGGCGGTAACTGGCCTGGTTCTCCAAACAGCTCAACAGTATTTCCACAGCGCATGCTGGTCGACTATATACGCGTTTTCCAACAGAGCTAAGTCTGATAAACCCCATTTAATCAAGCGAGTGATTGATCTGCTGTAAGGTGTCCAGTGGCTCTGGAGACTGTGTAATCGGCCGACCAATCACCAAATAGTCACTTCCCAACGCAACGGCATCTGTCGGGCTAACTATGCGTCGCTGATCATCAGCGGCACTGCCAGGCAAACGTATTCCAGGTGTAACCAATTTAAAGCTTTCACCCAAACTGGACTTCAGTGCACTGGCTTCTTGGGCAGAACAGACCACACCGTCCAAGCCACATTTTTGCGTCAGCTGAGCCAGGTGCATCACCTGCTCACTGGGGCTGCGCTGCACACCAGTCTCGAGCAAGTCGACATCATCCATACTGGTTAACACGGTAACAGCAATTAGCTGCATATCGCTGCCCTGCTCCACCAGCGCCTGTTTGGCGGCTCGCATCATGCGGCTACCTCCAGAGGCATGCACATTGACCATCCATACGCCTAGGTCAGCGGCGGCCTTTATAGCCTTGGCTACCGTGTTGGGAATGTCGTGGAATTTAAGATCCAGAAATACATCAAAACCGCGCTCTACCAACGCGTTGACCAGCGCTGGGCCAGCCGCAGTAAAAAGCTCTTTGCCGACCTTAAGCCGACACTGTCCAGGATCAAGCTGATCAGCAAACGCCAGAGCCGCCGGCTGATTATCGAAATCTAGAGCAACAATTACGCGAGAGTTTGAGGGCATAAGCGGGCTAATCCTTTTTTGTGGCGCGAGTCAATTTGCGACGATAAGAAACAATAATTAACGAACTGGCAAAAATACCCAACAACGTTCCCGCGGCTAAAAATAAAATCAGCCACAGCCCCAAACTAAGTTGTGGGGTATTAAGCAACATAAAGCTAACGCTAACCTGCTGACTATTTTCCATGGCGAACATCGCGCCAATCAGTGCAATAGCAAGAACAAAAAGGAATTTTATAAACAACCACAGTGCCCGCATTCTCGCCTCCCGCTAAAATGATGTTGTGACCGCCGATTCTGTAGGTCGACATTGTACCCGCTGATAATCAACGCGACAAAAGATCATATGACTTTTCTCAACATTAACCCATCGTCTTTTCGAGTGCTAAACTTTCCCCAACTTATATCAGGGATCGAAAACAATGAAAGTAACAGACAGAACCTACTCCAACGTACTGCTTATCATTTTAATGATGGCAAGTGTTGTCAGCACAGCTAGCTGCCATGCTGAGACAGATCAGACGTCACAGCGCAAAGTCATAACCTCAGGTACTGGGCTGATAGCTGTAGAGCCAAATATGGCACAGTTGAATATGCAGCTTGAAGCACTTAACCGAGATGGCAGCGCAGCCAAAGCGGATGTAGATCAGCGTGTTAACGATTTTTTAGTCGCGCTGAAAGCACTCAATATTGATGACAGTGATCTGGTCGCCTCATCACTACAGCTACAGCCCAATTATGAATATCACAACAACAAACGTGAATTTAGCGGCTATCGCGCATCACGCAATATTGCTCTGACAGTAAACCGGCTCGAGCAACTTAATCAGCTGATGGACCTAGCGCTTGAATCCGGCATCGATCAAATTGGCCAGATTGAATTGAAGGTTGCCGATGAGCGGCGCTATCGACAGCAAGCCCAGCAGCAGGCAATTGCCGACTCGCTGCAAAAGGCCTCAGTACTGGCTAAGGCCTATGGCGCAACGTTGGGGCCTGTCTTACAAATTGAATATCGGGGCTCTGCGGTGCACTACCCCCAGCCGCACTTCGATATGCAGGCCATGCGCCGAAGCGCCCAATTAGAAAAGGCGCCACAGGGTAAATATCGCCATGACAACATACAGTTTAATGACCATATCAATGTGATCTTTGAGTTACTTGTTAAAGATTAAGCTAACAGGTAAGGATAGGTAACGGCACTCAAAAACGACAGGCATTAAAAAATGCGCGAGGGACAGGGTCCCTGGCGCATTTTTAGATTTCGTCTGGCTGACAGCTTACTTTTTAGCCGCACCAAAACGCTTGTTGAAGCGATCGATTCGACCACCAGTATCAACAACTTTCTGCTTGCCTGTATAGAACGGGTGACATGCAGAGCAAACATCTAGGTAGATGCCTTCAGCGCGTGTTGAACCGACTTTGATAACGTTACCACAGCTGCAAGTAGCTACCAGGTCGTTATATTTTGGGTGAATCTCATTTTTCATCGTAAACTCCAATTCGCGAGCCGCCACCCCATCGTTGAACTGTTACACTACTCATCAAATGCTAACAAAAAGTAACTCAGTTCACGCAAGGCACGGTAGGCCATTTCTAAAGAGCGCGGATTCTAGCAGAAATTAACCGGGTTACAAAAGGAATTCTTATATTTTTATGGCTGATTTAACGCCTTTAATTCTTCGCGTTGCAGTGCCTTCACCGCTGCGCCGACTGTTCGACTATCTGGTCCCTCCAGAGATGGCAAAAAATGCCGCACCAGGGGCACTGCAGCCGGGCTGCCGAGTCACCGTTACCTTTGGACGCCGCGCAGTAACCGGGTTAATCATTGAGCGCACCAACCACAGTGATTTCGAGCTAACCAAGCTCAAACCTATCAGTGCGTTAATTGACCCAGAACCCTTGTTACCGGCCTCTTTATTCAAGCTATTTATCTGGGCAGCCCGATATTATCAGCACCCCATTGGCGACGCGCTGTTTAGTACTCTGCCCGTTCTTTTGCGCAAAGGTGAGCTGCCGCCAGAACAGGGCCAGCGCTGTTGGCAGCTCAGTACCCTGGGCAAAGGTCTGGGACCGGACTCTCTTAAACAGGCGCGCAAGCAGCGAGCACTGATAGACCTGTTGCAAGCAGACGGTCAGATTAGCGATGAACACATGGCGGAAACCTTCTCACGGGGGATTATCAAACAACTGCAAGAGAAATCACTGATAGAGCCAATCGTTTGCGATATTCCCGATGTCGCGTTGGAGACTTTGCTCAAACAGGATCCCCTGGCGCTATATCCATCACAGCAACAGGCCCTCGACGCCATAGATCAGCACAGTTTTAACTGCTCACTGCTTGACGGCATCACTGGCAGTGGTAAGACCGAGGTCTATCTGCAGTCTATCGAAAAGGCGTTGCGTTATGAGCGGCAGGCGCTGGTTTTAATTCCTGAGATAAGCCTGACACCTCAGACCGAGAAGCGTTTTCGCGACCGCTTCAATGTCCCTATAGTGACGCTGCACTCAGGCCTTAGCGATAAACAGCGTTTACAGGCCTGGATGATGGCGCGAGCTGGCACCGCCAACATTATTCTCGGCACCCGCTCCGCCATATTCACACCGCTCAAAGCACCCGGGCTGATTATTCTCGATGAAGAGCATGACCAATCTTACAAACAGCAAGAGGGATTTAGATATTCGGCTCGAGATCTCGCCGTCATTCGCGCCCAGCAAGAAAACATTCCAATCATTCTGGGCTCGGCAACACCATCTCTAGAATCATTAAATAACTGCCACGGTGGTCGCTATCAGCACCTGGTTCTCAGTACTAGAGCAGGCAATGCAGTGCAGCCAGACTGGAAAATTATAGACCTGAAAACTGAGCGCACAGACTCGGGGATCGCGGCGACTACATTAGCTGCGATTAGCGACACCATCGACAATAACCATCAGGTATTAGTATTTCTCAACCGTCGTGGTTTTGCTCCGGCAATGCTCTGCCATCAATGTGGTTGGACAGCAGAATGTCATAGTTGTGATTCGCGACTTACCGTGCACCGCGCTCGCGGTCGGCTTATCTGCCATCACTGCGATTATCAGCAGCGCGTGCCTCAACAGTGCCCCAGCTGCCAGAGTCGTCAACTGGTTGCCGCGGGCGAAGGCACCGAGCGCAGCGAGGCCTTTTTGCAGCGCTGCTTTCCACAGACTAAGGTATTGCGTGTCGATCGCGATAGCACCCGCAAAAAAGGGGCTATGCAAGAGGTGTTCGATACAGCTGATAGCGGTGAACCCTGCATTTTGATTGGTACCCAGATGCTGGCTAAGGGCCATCATTTTGAGAATGTGACTCTGGTAGCTGTACTGGACGCAGACAGCGGTTTATTTAGCCCGGACTTCCGCGGCCACGAACGCATGGGGCAACTACTGACCCAGGTGGCTGGCCGCAGTGGCCGCGGTGACGCGCCGGGGCGCGTTTTTGTGCAGACCCACCAGCCAGATCATCCCTTGCTCGAACTTCTTATTACCCGTGGCTACAGTCACTTTGCCAAACAATTAATACCCCACAGACAGCTTACTCAACTACCCCCCTTTCGCCATATGGCGGTCATTCGTGCGGAATCAACGCGTGCCGATGAAGCCGAGACCTTCTTGCATCTCGCGCGCAAGATTGCCCAGAGCCTGGTTCCAGCCACCCCGGAACTGAGCTATTTAGGGCCACTGCCAGCCATTATGGAAAAACGTGCCGGGCGCTTTAGATACCTGCTTCAGATAGAGTCTGATCGGCGTGCTACCTTGCAATCACTTCTTTCAGCTGTGGCTATTCAACTTGAAAACCACAGAGATGCGCGGCGGGTACGCTGGTCAATTGATGTCGATCCACAGGAACTCTAAAGTAGCACTACAAAGCCGCACCACCAATCAGCATGGCCAAACAGAAGCGCGAAATAAACAAACAAACCCTTTAGCTGACTGATTCATTGGCCTACAATTCAGGTTCTGATCAGGACTACGTTTTATGGCGCAAGACTACGCAAAAAAATCCGCAACCCGCCACCCCAAGCAAAAAGCTGCCGAGCCGAAATCATCTCGACCTGCGTTTGCCTCGGGATTAATTATTGGCGCGCTGTGCATGTATTTTATACCTATCTTGCTTGAGCCAAATCCCGTTGACTCCGCAACCTCAGCCAAGCCAGCTGAGGACTCTAAATTATCGGCACTTAAATTCGATTTTTACACATTGCTCAAAGATTCAGAGATTATTGTTCCTGACAGTAGTCAGTTCGAAGAGAGTAAAAACCAGGTGGAAGTTAAGCACAGCTATGTACTTCAGGCTGGCTCGTTCAGAAATCCCAGGGATGCAGAAAATCTTAAAGTACAGTTACTACTGCTCAATCTATCTGCGGAAATCGAAACCTTTAGCTTGGATACCGGAACCGTGCATCGGGTTCTGGTCGGCCCATTCGCCAACACATCAAAGATGGCATCGGCGCGTGCCAAGCTGGCTGAGAATAAAATCAACAGCCTGCTTCTAAAACGAAAGATTTAGTCTCTAAAGATAGGCATCATATTCCAGTAGCGTCACGCGGCTATCAAACTCCTGCTTTTCCTGGCGCTTACAAAGCACAAACGTCTTTTGCAGCTCCGCGCCGAGATAGTCACGAATAAAGTCTGACTGCTCAAAAACCGCCAGAGTATCCTGCCAGGAATGTGGCAGCACTGCATCAACATCTCCAGCATCACCCTCTACGGCCTGAGGGGCCGTTAACCTATGCTCAATCCCATATAGCGCACCGGCCAACATTGCCGCAACAGTCAAATACACATTGGCATCAGCGCCGGCAACACGGTGTTCAATTCTTATTGCACAGTTATCACCGCCGGGAATACGGATCGCGGTAGTCCGGTTTTCATAGCCCCAGTTAGGCGCAAGTGGGGCATAACAGCCGGGTACCATGCGTCGGTAGGAATTAATATTAGGCGCAAAAATGGCCATGCTATCGGCCATGGTTGCCAGGCAGCCAGCCACTGCATGGCCCAATAACGGTGAGCCAGTGTCGGTGCCATCATCAAATATATTGTGACCATCGGCATCGATCAAACTGAAATGAATATGCATGCCATTACCCACTTGCTCAGCAAAGGGCTTAGCCATAAACGAAGCAAGTCTGTCATGGCTTTTGGCCACATTCCGAATAGTGCGTTTTAGCATGCTCCCCTGATCACAGGCGCGCATGGCACTGTCTTGATGATGGAGATTAATCTCAAACTGAGAGGGACCAAACTCAGTAATCAATGTGTCTATAGGCAGATTTTGGATTTTTGCAGCACTGCTAATCGCGTCCATTAGAGGAGCTGTATCGCGCATGGTATCTAGACCATAAGTCTGACCACCTACTGCTGGGGAACCGTTTAGTGCGCGCTGGCTATGTTGAGGTTGACCGAAATTATCACGGCCCGGCTCAAATAGATGAAACTCCATTTCACTGGCCACGACGGGTCGCAGACCCAGATTGGCGTAGCGATCCAATACAGTTTGCAGCACTACCCTCGGATCTCCCGAATAGGGTTGATCGCCGTCAAAGCTTCCCATGGAAACAATGACTTGGGCGGTAGGTTTATCTGCCCAGGGGACCAGTGCCAGGGTTTCAGGATGGGCGATGCAAACACCATCAGCATCACCACTTTCCTGCACCAACTCACTGAGATCGCGACCCCAGGCATCCAGAGAACAGGTATTTTGCGGCATCTTATAACCACCCTCAAATACCTTGCCGATCTGCTCGCGAGGCAACCATTTACCACGATGAATACCATTGAGGTCGTGTAAGATTACTTCGAATATTTCAATATCCGGGTTATCGTGCAAAAACTGATCAAGTGTTTGGTCTTGCGCCATCGGCTGTTTTCTCTCGGTAAATTTCATACAGAGTATCTCATGTTATCCAGTCATAAAAAGTCATGGGATACATTAACTAAGGCTAAGGGATGTCGAGGACCATCTAGTCTACCAAGAGGTCACCAAGTGCATCTTTAAGCGGCTGCAAATCTTTTTCAAAATTCTGCCAATAGGCTACGGCTGATTTATAAATTGGCTGACGCACCTGCTCTGAGCTGGCGGTGTTTACCGCCCGCTCGCTCTCATAGAACCGCAGGCACTGCTCCTCCATGGGTAGGCCACAGTATGCCAATAATTCAGCAACATTCTGTTCAAGGTTATCGACCACCTGTTCATAATTAACGCTGTGAACCTTGTCTGGAAATACAGTCTGCCAATGCTTCATGAGGCGAATATAATCGCGATAGTAGCGCCCCAAATCTTCTAAGTCATAAGTAAAGTACTGTCCTTCAGCCCACAGCTGTTTGAAGCAACCAAAACAGTTATCCATTGGATGACGCACTGTATTAATAATTTTCGCATTGGGCATAGCTAGCAGAATGAGTCCCACATAGAGAAAATTGTTGGGCAGTTTATCGATAAAAAATGGCGCATCCGTCTGTCGATGACGCTGCGCCTGACGCATAAACTGCTCACCCATTTGCTGCCAGTGCTGTTGCTTTAATTCACTGAGACCCAGCGGGTAAGGCTGACTGGACGCAGCATCTGGTGGCCTGTTGATGCGCTGGGCAAGCCAGGGAATATAGGGTAGTTCTCTTGTACCCTCGACCTGCGAATGGGAAGCCAGTATCTGCTCTTGCAAGGTAGATCCGGAGCGTGGCAGACCCAAAATAAAGATAGCCGCGTCATCGGCTATCCCTACAGCCTTATTTTTGTTTACAAAGTCAGCATTAAAAACCTGAATAATATCCTCTACCTGTCGGCTAAACTTATCAGGATTCCAATCGACTAATTTTTTCTTGACCTGATTACCTGCAGCATAGGCCGAAAAAGCACTGTGCCAATCTTTGCGGTGTTCATAGGCTTTGCCCAACGCATAGTTAAAATGCACCGTCTGCTGATCAGACAGCTCTCCCGCCTCTAGTACCGCGTTCATTTTTTTAACTTCGTCGTCACTGAATCTATAGGTTTTAAGGTTAGAGAGCGACCATGCTGCTTCTCCATATTTAGGGTCTAGGTGCATGCAGCGTTGGTAGGCCGCTATGGCCTCTTGCTGTCGACCAAACGTTTTTAAGACTGTCGCTTTTTGCGATATCGCGGGAACATAGTCGGGACTCTGCCTCAGCACCAAATCGAACTGCTCCAAAGCCTGTGGAAAACGATTATCTTTACTAAAGATACTGCCCAGCAACATGCGCCCTTCAGTTTTCTCCGGATCAATACGCAGTGCCTGTTGTGCCGCCTCTTCTGCCTCAGTAACCTGATCCTGGCGAGACAGTGCCGCAGCTAATTTGAGCCACCATTTTGGTCGTTCCGGCATTTGCCGGGTTAAGGATCGCGCTAACTCTTCGGCCCAGCGAGCACGACCACTTTCCAGAGCTCGCTCGATCAAAAATTCTTTGGCGCCAACATTATCTGGGTCTTGCTTTAATACCTGCCGACACTGGCTTTCGGCGGCCGCAAGATTACCAGCCACGGCCATGCGATAGGCCTCATGGACCTGCTCTTTGAGTTCAGAGCGCTTTTGATTAATGCTGTCGAGGGTTTTAGATTGATCGGCCTTGCCCAGCTCTTTAAGCACAAGTGACAGTAGTTTGCTGGGGCCTTTTAGCTTGCCATCTAGCGACAGTGCACGGCGCAGGGACGATTCGGATGCCTCATACTGTTTGAGCCCATACTGCACCTTGCCTAAGTCAGCCCAGGCGTGAGCGAAGTCTGGAGCAATCGAAATAGTCGCGGTAAAACCCTGCTCAGCTTTTATTAAATCGCCGCGGCGCTCCCATATTTGGGCGCGCAGTCGCAAAGCATTTACCTCGCGGGGACTAATGGTCAGCAGTCGCTCGCAAAGCTCTTCACAGCGATCCAGCTTACCTTCGCGAAGAGCGGTGAGTGCTTGAAAAAATTGCTGCTGAGGATCCATAAAATCGGTCATTTTGTTTTTTTACAGTCTACAAAAAAAGAGCCGGTCATCTTTACACAAACCGGCTCTTTTTAATAACGTCTCAATATTACTTTTAAGTTAGCATTAAGTTAGAACTTAAATCCAACGTCTAAACCCATACGGCGTGGCTCAGAGAAACCGAAGTAATGAGGCGCGATATTCGCCTCGCCTCCAGCAGCTCCCTTGTAGTGGAATTCATCAGTAATATTATTAACCCAGAGAGTCACAGACCAATCTTCGGCGCTTTCGTAGCCAATGCGCAGATTATTGGTGGTAAAACCATCGGCCATCAATGGATTTAGATTAAATTCACCAAAGGCAACAGCCTCGTCCTGATGGAAGGTTTCCCAGGTAATCGCCAGATCACCGTTTTCCATAGGCACTGTGTAGGTCGCGACCATCGCAGCACTAAACTCAACCGTGCCAGGAATCTGTGCCCCCTGACAGTCAGCAGGTTCACAGAATCCTGCTGCAGGCTGGGTCAGTTCGGTATCAGCCCAGGACAAACCCATATAAATATCCAGGTTGTCACTCGGCAATAGGCGCATATCTAACTCAACGCCATTACCCTCGGCATCGCCCACATTGGCCACACTGTACCTTGAGCCTATGTAGTAACCGGACTGCATTCCATCAAATCTGTATTGGTAGACAGCGGCATTGATTTGCATCTGGCCATCCCAAAACTGACCTTTGACGCCCAGTTCGACATTGGTCACCTCTTCTTTTTCGAAACTCTCTGGCGAACCACCAAGAGCCACGGCATCTTCGCCATCAAGACCATCGACATCTACGCTATCCGGGAACAGCACAAAGAAGGTGTTAAAGCCACCTGCCTTGTAGCCAGTCGAATAATTGATGTAGGTCGAAACCTCTTCAGAAAGCTGGTAGCTGACCGCCGTTCGCACTGAGGTATTCGTCCAGGAATCGCTACCACGTATAAAGTCCGAAGAGAAGAACGGGAAAGAATAGAAAAAGTAGTTGCGGTCGTCACCACCAAACTGCTGCCCAAAATCACGATTATCTTCGGTGTAACGAGCACCGATACTGACATCAATCTGATCAGACACATTGAAGGTCGCATCACCATAGACGCCCCAGCCATCATATTCTGCATCAATATCAACACTGTCATTGCGGGTACCTACACCTGGATCTGTGTAAGAGGCATCACCATAATTATAGTAATAATAAGAGCTACAGTCGGTTACTTCACCTTCCACATAGTTAGGGTCGGCATCGTAATCAACGCTGTAGGCAACTGCCAGAGACTGGCACATCGCATCTTCATCATACGTCTGGTTAAAGCGGGTTTGGATTTCTTCTTTATACATAGAAGCACCGACAAACCAGCTGACCGCGTCTGTCTCTTTATTTAAGCGGAATTCCTGGCTGAAATACTTCTGCTCTTGGATCTGGTTATAGTTAAAGATAAAACGATCTTCACCGTCAAAATCTTCCATATAATAATAGTTGTGACCACGCACACCTGTAATAGATGTCAGGCTGTAATCATTACCTAGATCGACCTCAACATTGAGTGTGGCCCCCCAGACTTCACCTTCATCAATGAGGTCATCACTATTTACATCGGAGCTGATCTCATTGCGTGCCGCATCTGTGTTGTAAAAAGAGATGCCAGTGTCATCGGGGTCATACACCTGATAGAGCGTTGGCGGGCCCTGGCGGTCTTCATACTCAAGCATCAACGTGCCAGATACCAGGTCACTCTCATAGGCCAGCGTGTAACGCGCCGCAGTATTTTCAATAGCGCCAACGGCTTTGCCATCATTAATATTTGTCACCCAGCCATCTTTCTGCTGATGGTAGATCGCCATACGACTGCTTAAATTATCATTGATCGGCATATTTATGACGCCGGTAAATTCAGCATAGCCATCTTCGCCGAGGCCCAGGTCGATCGAACCTGACTGCTCATCGGTCGGCTTAGCCGTAGTCACTGCAATTGCACCGGCAGAGGCATTGCGACCAAATAAGGTACCCTGAGGGCCTTTAACCACTTCAACCATATCTATATCAAAGAAGCTTGAAAGCGCACCACCCGTGCGACCTAAGTAAATACCATCTTGATAGACGCCAATTGAAGGTTCGGCACCTACACCAAAATCATTGGTGCTTATACCGCGTACATTCATTGAGTCCAGAAATGAATCATCGGTATCGCCAGAGACACCCGGCGTTAAAAGAGCAACGGCTTTGGCATCAGAGATCTGTGCCTTTTCCATAAAGCTGCCAGTAAAGGCCGAAACACTGATTGGAACATCTTGCAATGACTGCTCACGCTTTTGCGTGGTAACAATAATTTCTTCGATCTGTGCGGCACTGAGTTGGCCGGCGCTAAAGGTCGCTGCCGCAACTGCTGCAGACAACAATGTCTTACGTACTATTTGTGTTGATTTCATAAATCCCCCGAGAACTGCGTTACATGGCATCAGCCACCACTGAGACTATTAATTATTCCCATCGAACTAGATTCTAGTCCTTGGACTGATATTTACCTAGCCTTGGATGCTACTTTTTTCTTATTTACCGGCCAAACCTATGTTATCCCGCTATGAGCGGCATAGTAGGCGCCGGGTCCAATCGCGAACGTTGGCTTGGACGCCAGTCCCAACCCTTTTGGGTACATGTGCCTAGCAATGTTCTATGCTGAGATACTGTCCTTGTTAACACAATTTAAAAATACCCTTTTGGGGTGGCGCTTGCTTAACCCCATATTAATCACAAGGTGATTTTCAGGACCAAGTATGACTAATACAAGAACAACCGAACAGTGGCAGGCGTTAGATGTGCAGCGTCACCTGCACCCATTTACCGACTTTGACAGTTATGCCAAAAAGCCCGGCCGCATCATCAGCCGTGCCGAACATATCTATATCTATGACACTGACGGAACAGCGTTTCTCGATGCTATGTCGGGGCTGTGGTGCTGTAGTCTAGGTTACAGCCAGCCACAGATAGCCGCCGCCGTAAATGCCCAATTCAAGCGACTGCCCTACTACAATAATTTCTTTCAGTGCAGTAACGAACCAGCGGTAGAACTGGCAGATCGCCTGGTCAGGATGACTCCAGAGCAGTTTACCCATGTGTTTTTTACCAACTCTGGCTCTGAAGCCAACGATACCAATATTCGCTTAATCCGCCGTTATTGGGACCTCAAAAATCAGCCTGACAAGCGCATTATTCTGGCCCGCACCAACGCCTACCATGGCAGCACTATTGCATCGGCCAGTCTTGGAGGGTTTAGCTCGGTTCACGATCAATTTGAAACTCTGCCCTATGTACAACATATTGCCGATCCCAACTGGTACAACAAAGGCGGCGAGATGACTGCCGATGAATTTGGTATTGCCGCGGCTAGAGAATTGGAAAAACGCATTGACGAACTAGGTGAAGAAAATGTTGCGGCATTTATCGCCGAGCCCATTCAGGGTGCTGGTGGCGTCATTGTGCCACCCGATAGCTACTGGCCTGAAGTTAGCCGTATTCTTAAAGAGCGCGATATTCTATTTGTCAGTGACGAAGTTATCTGTGGCTTTGCGCGCACCGGTAGTATGTTCGGTTGCGAAACCTATGGCACCGAACCCGACCTAATGACCTTTGCCAAAGCTGTAACCAACGGTTTCCAGCCGCTAGGCGGTGTGATGGTCAGCGACAAAGTCGCGAGTGTTATCACCAGTAGCGGTGGTGAGTTTGGTCATGGCTTTACCTATTCTGGCCACCCCATTGCCTGCGCTGCGGCACTGGCGACTCTGGATATCATAGCGCGTGAAAATATTGTTGAGCGGGTGGCTCACAACGTTGGACCTTACCTGCAAAAGCGCTGGGCGGAACTCAACGATCACCCTATTGTTGGCCATACCCGCGGTATAGGCATGATCGGTTCATTGGAACTGGTGCGCAACAAAGCGACCAAAGAGCGCCTCGAGCCCGAGCAGAAGGCGGGTGCAATCTGTCGTGAGTTCTGCATTGAAAATGGCTTGGTGATGCGCGCTGTGGGCGACTCGATGATTATTTCGCCACAACTTATTATGAACCATCAAGAAATTGACACCATGATAGAACGAGCGACCAGAGCTCTGGATCAAACCGCAGAGCACTACACTGTATAAGAACGTATTTTTCAACAAAATGTTGCAATAGCTGCGGATTGAGGTAAATAGTGCCGGGCAGGCTTGGCAACGCGCATCCCAAAATTGTGCCCTGCGGGCCAATCAATAGCATTGACTATGCCGTGCCGCCACCTGAATTAGGCAGTAGCACGGCGTCAATCCTGGGGCAATATCTGGAATACTCAGCGCTAGAAATAACCGCGCTGCGCAAAAAAGCTATGATCTGAGCGTTAATCAACCATCTGCATGCTGGGTGTTGGGAAGCCATTAAAATCGCAGGCACAGGTAGTACAATAAGCCCCTAGGTTAGGCATAAAAATAATATCTTCTGCCTCGGTATTAACCGGCAGTCGATGCTTGCCCAGCACATCAATCGAATCACAGGTAGGGCCTGCCATGGTCCAGACACCAGCTTCGCCGGTACGCTGGCTGACCAGCGTCGCCGGGAAGTTCTGCGACAATTCCATCAAGCCGCCATAGACGCCAGTATCCAAGTAGACCCAACGGGCACTGTCGCGGGTCGCTATACCGACCACCTGAGCAATCAGGCAACCTGCAGAACCCACTAGATAACGACCAGGCTCAGCCATGACTTGAATGCCGTCTGGCAAAGAGGCCAATTCTGGATTAATCACTGCTGCAATATCCTCAATGCTCGGCTCCTGCCCGGTAAACTGCAGCGGATACCCACCCCCCAAATTTAACAATTCAGGGCTAAACCCCTGGGCTAACAGCCGGGTAAAAATATCATTGGCAGCACGAATACCCTCAACCCAATTATTTATATTGACGCACTGTGAACCAACATGGAATGTAACGCCACAGAGATTCATATCTCGCGTTTTACAGGCTTCGATCAGCGCTGTGACCCCTTTCGGACTGGCGCCAAACTTGCCCGCCAGTGGCCAACTAGACCCCTTATTGCTAACCTCAATGCGCAAGTAGAGTTTGGCATCCGGTTTTATTCTCGCAATTTTATCAACTTCCTCTGGTGTATCCACGCAGTACCAGACAATCCCATTAGCAGCGGCATGTTTTATGGAGAGTGGTGACTTGATCGGGTTGGAATAAAAAACTGTCTCCATATTGGCGTCCATAGCCAGCATGGCATTAATCTCAGCAATCGACGCAACCTCAAAACAGGTGCCTTGATCGCGGAAAATACTCAAAATCTCTGGATCAGGATTAGCTTTTACAGCGAAGTGCGGACGCACTCTGGGCAGCGCAGCCATAAAACGCTGCACATTTCGGCGCAGGCGCTGCCTCGACACAACAAGCAGTGGCTCATGATAATGTTCAGCATAGGCAGCAGTGAAGGCAATCTGCTCGCGAGCATCTTCCTCGGCTATTAAACGGCCCTCGGTTTGCGCGACTATTGGCAATTGGGTTACGGCTAAATCAGTCATTTCACACCTATTATGGACAGAACCTTATAGCTGCCAGTTTAAAGCCGAGAACTGTCATTTTGTATTTACAACCTATGCAATTTGATTATTATTACCTCTCACTTTGTAATTTATTGAAGCATTTTGCTATGAAAAATCAACAACAACTACTCAACCTACTAAAAGAAAATAGTCGTCGTACCGTATCGGATCTCGCCAATGAATTAGGATTAAGCCGAGCGACAGTGCAACAGAGCATGGAGAGGTTGGAGCGCATGGGCGTTATTCAAGCCTATACCATCAAGATTAATCCGCACTTTGAGCAACAGCGAGTCAGCGCCTATATTATGATTTCTGCGGTACCAAACAAGACCGCTGATATTGTTCGCCAGCTGAATAAACAGGCACAGCTCGATATGCTCTGTACCATCAGCGGCCAATATGACCTGATGGCGCAGGTCACCGAGGCAACCACCGAGGCGTTAGACCAGATCATTGATGCTATTGCCACCCTCGATGGCGTAGAAAAGACCCTGAGCCATATCGTGCTGTCGAGAAAGGTAGATAGATAGCGACGAGGCTGGTACCTTAGCGCTCCCAATCTTCTCTAAATAATAAAAAAAGTCCTATGAGCAAAGCAATCAAAAAACCAACGCTAGTTGATGCCTTAATTCCCGTCATTGTGCTGGTCGGCATGCTTGGCAGTCTGGTGTATGTATTTGGCGATGGCTCCGCTGGCCCCAATCAGGTTGCTCTAATGTTAGCCGCCTCAGTAGCCGCCATGGTCGGCATCAAAAATGGTTTGAGCTGGAAAGATATCGAGCGCAGCATGATCGATACTATCAGCCTATCGATGCATGCCATTCTTATCTTGCTGATGGTTGGCTCATTAATTGGCAGCTGGATACTGGCAGGCACCGTACCCACCATGATTTATTATGGCGTTGAGCTAATGTCGCCAGAATACTTCTATGTTACGGCCTGTCTAGTCTGTGCGCTCATTGGCTTTAGTATTGGCAGTTCCTGGACAGTGGCAGGTACTCTGGGCATCGGCTTGATAAGCATTGCCGCGACCCTGAACCTGTCGCTACCCATTAGCGCCGGTGCCATTATTTCCGGGGCGTACTTTGGCGACAAGCTCTCACCCCTGTCGGATACCACCAATCTGGCAGCCGCAGTAACTAATACAAACCTGTTTGACCATATTCAGCATATGCTTTGGACGACCATCCCCAGCTTTATTATCACTCTCATTATATTTTTTGCCCTTGGCTATGGTAGCAGTGCCAATGTGGTGGTGGAGGATATCGTTATCTTGCAGGGCCAATTGGAGCAATCATTTTTAATTAGTCCATTGATGCTCGCGCCGCTGATTCTGCTGCTGGCCATGGCGGTGAAAAAATTACCGGCGCTATCGACACTTATTTGCGGCGCTCTGGCAGGCTGTCTATTCGCCGTTATATTCCAGTGGGATGTGGTCATTGCCCTTGCAGACAGCCCTGATCTGATCGCGATTGCAGCCATATTTAAAGGTCTGTTCCATGCCATGTTCCTTGGTTATAGCTCGGTCACCGGCAATGTGGATCTGGATGCACTGCTCTCTAAAGGTGGCATGGACAGCATGCTAAGTACCGTGGGTCTCATTATTAATGCCATGGCCTTTGGTGGCGCAATGGCCCGCACTGGATTATTGGAACGCTTGGTAGAAGCCGCACTGAGCCGGGTGAGATCTACTGGCGGTTTAATTACCGCCACAGTCGGCGCCTGTATTGGCACCAATGTTTTAGCCGCGGATCAATATCTGTCTGTCGCCATTCCTGGGCAGATGTTTGTTAAATCTTATGAGCAGCGCAATCTCAGTCGCCTCAATCTGTCACGTACCTTGGAAGACTCAGGCACATTAACCGGCGCGTTGATACCCTGGAATACCTGTGGCGCCTATATGTCGGCAACCCTTGGGGTGAGCACCATGCTCTATGCGCCCTTTGCCTTCTTCAACCTACTGTGCCCTGTGATTGCCATTGTTTATGGCTTCTGGCAGATTGCCCTACCCGCCGCAGATAGCCCGCCTAATCAACAGGATGCCGTAACCCCGAGCTAATGAATAAAACACTAACAGGGACGCTACTCACCGCGTCGATACTGTGGGCAACCGCAATCAGGGCGGAGCCAGCCTTTGATGGCGAACTCGCACTGGGTCACATTGTTAATCAGGTTTCCTTTGGTCCCCGAGAGCCGAATAATCCTGCCGCAAAACAAATGACCCTCAGCTATATTGAGCAGACCTTAACACCACTCACCGATCGGTTAACCATTCAGCGCTTTGACTATAAAGGCTTGTCGGGCGCTAATCTGTGGGCCAGCATTAGCGGCACATCATTGACCAACAGTACTCGAATAATGCTAGGAGCCCACTGGGATACTCGCCCCCAAGCAGACCGAGAGCAGAACCCTGCGCTGCGCTACCAGCCTATTGCTGGCGCCAATGACGGCGCTTCAGGCGTAGCCGCGCTGCTCGAACTAGCGCGCATTTTCGCCACTAGCCCACCGCCGGTTACACTTGATCTGGTGTTTTTTGATTTGGAGGACATGGGTAATATTGATGGTCTACCCTATTCCATCGGCGCCAGCGAATTTGTTGCCGCCAACGCTTTTTACCGTCCCAGTGCCGGGATAATTCTAGATATGATTTGCGCCACAGATCTATCCATTCCCCGAGAACAGTATTCGCAGTCTCAGGCTGGCGAGCTGATGGATACAGTCTGGGCCATTGCCCAGCAACAAAACAGCAGAGTATTTAAAGACAGCCCTGGCATCCGTATCATTGACGATCATCTGCCTTTTTTAAGCGTCGGTATTAAAGTGATCAACCTAATTCATTACCCATTTCCAGATCAGTGGCATACTAACGCCGATACCGTCGAAAAATGCAGCAGCGACAGCCTGCAACAGGTCGGCAACGTGGTGCAACAATTTGTCGCCAACTACAAACCCTAAGAGGCATTTGAATATGCAAAAAATAATTTTAATGGCAGCCTTAACGACAAGCCTGTTATCACCACTTGGTAGCGCCAACGATTTAGCCCAGTCAATTAATGAGGACTATCAGAACCGTCTTGGTGCTATGTTCCGTGATTTTCATATCAATCCCGAACTCAGTAATGCAGAATTTAGAACCGCTAAAAAACTCGCAAAAGCACTGCGTAGCAGTGGTTTCAAGGTTACCGAAGGTGTTGGCGGTACCGGTATTGTGGCGCTGCTGGAAAACGGCCCAGGTCCGTTGGTAATGATGCGTGCCGATATGGATGGCCTGCCTTTAAAGGAAAAATCTGGCCTCGAATATGCCTCTAATGCGATGCAAAAAGATCCCATTACCGGCAACCAGGTTCCAGTGATGCATGCCTGCGGTCACGACGTGCATATCACTAGCCTGATAGGCACCGCCCACCAGATGGTCGAGCGCCGCGACCAGTGGTCGGGCACCTTAATGCTAATCGGCCAACCGGCTGAAGAACGTATAATGGGCGCCAAAGCCATGATGGAAGACAACCTGTGGCAGCGCTTTGGTAAACCAGACTATGCACTGGCATTTCATGTTGCCGCTGGTATCCCAGCCGGACTGATCAATGTGCAGGAAGGCGCCCCCTTTGCGGGTGCTGACACGGTAGATATTATTGTTCATGGTGTCGGCGCTCACGGTGCCTCACCGCATGCGGGGAAAGACCCGGTACTTTTAGGCAGCCAGATTGTGGTGGCTCTGCAAACTCTGGTGGCCCGTGAATTGCCACCACGACAACCCGGCGTGGTTACCGTGGGTTCATTTCATAGCGGCACTAAACACAACATTATTTCCGATCGCGCTCATCTACAGCTAACCGTGCGCAACACCAATCTCGATACCCGGGATGCGTTGTTGGCTGGCATTGAACGCATTGCACGAAATCTTGGTCGCGCCGCTGGCTTGCCAGAGGATAAGCTACCAGAGGTGATTGTCTCAGACGAGAGCACCCCGCCTACAGTTAACAATACCCAGATGGTGCGCCGCCTGAAACAAGTATGGCAGCAACAGTTAGGTGACAATAAAGTAGTATCAATTTCATCACAGGGCATGGGCGCCGAAGACTTTCCCTACTTCACCACAGACCCGGCCATCGCCAGTGTTTACTTTTCCGTGGGTGGCACCAGCCTGGAAGATTTAGCCGCTGCCAAAGCAGGGGGACCACCTATTCCGTCCCACCACAGCCCATTGTTTACAATAGAACCAGAGCCTGCAGTGACTAATGGCGTCCATGCCACAGTGACCGCGCTACTAGATTTAATGCCGGTAAATTAAAATTCATGCTCCGAATCAGTGAAGTAAAGCTGCCCCTTGACCATACAGATGCGCAGCTGCCTGAGGCTATCCTCAATACACTCAGCATCAGTGCCGAGGAGTTACTCAGTTTTAGTATCTTTAAACGCAGTTATGACGCCCGTAAAAAAAGCCAGATACTGCTGATCTATCAGCTCGATGTAGTACTCACCGAGCGTGCGGAAAAGAGGATTCTCGCAACTCACCCGAGTCTACCCCGAGTGGGGCCCAGTCCTGATACCAGCTATACATTTGCGGCGCAGGCACCCGCCAACTTCCCAGCCGCTAATCAGCAGCGGCCAATTATTATTGGCTTTGGCCCCTGCGGAATTTTAGCTGCACTGATACTGGCACAGATGGGCCTCAAGCCTATTGTCCTTGAACGCGGACAGGAGGTGCGCCAGCGCACCCAGGATACCTGGGGATTCTGGCGCAAACGCAAACTGAATGCCGAATCCAATGTGCAGTTTGGTGAGGGCGGCGCCGGTACATTTTCGGATGGTAAGCTGTGGAGCCAGGTTAAAGATCGTCGCCATCTGGGGCGAAAAGTGTTGCATGAATTTGTTATTGCCGGTGCGCCGGAAGAGATTCTAACCGACAGCCGACCTCATATTGGTACCTTTAAGTTGGTCAGCATGGTGGAGAATATGCGCGCCGAGATTATTCGTCTCGGTGGTGAGATTCGTTTTGATCAAAAAGTAGAGGCTGTTCTGCGCGAGGATGATGCAGAAAAGGGTAAATCGCAGATTACCGGCATCACCCTGAGCAGTGGCGTCACATTGTACAGCCGCCATATTATTCTGGCGATAGGCCACAGTGCTCGCGACAGCTTTCAGATGCTGCTCGACCAGGGGGTCTATATCGAAGCCAAACCCTTTTCGATTGGCTATCGCATCGAACACCCCCAGTCCACCATCGACAAGGCGCGCTTCGGTGCCCAGGCCGGACATCCTGTTTTAGGTGCCGCCGAATACAAGCTGGTGCATCATTGCAAAAGTGGCCGCAGTGTCTACAGCTTTTGTATGTGCCCTGGTGGCACGGTGGTGGCAGCCACCTCCGAAGAAGGCCGCGTAGTAACCAATGGTATGTCGCAATATTCGCGCAATGAGCGCAATGCCAATGCCGCCATCGTGGTTGGCATTAGCCCCGAAAAAGACTTTCCTGAGCATCCGCTGGCCGGCATTGATTTACAGCGTGAGCTAGAGTCACTGGCCTATCAGTTAGGTGGCGAAAACTACAATGCCCCAGCACAGCTGGTAGGTGACTTTTTGAAAGACAGACCCTCCACGGCCCTCGGGGCGGTAACACCCTCCTACAAGCCAGGTATTACATTGGGAGACCTATCCAAAGCGCTGCCGGCGTTTGCGGTCGCCGCAATCCGCGAGGCCATTCCAGAGTTTGACCGGCAGATAAAAGGCTATGCCATGGCCGATGCTGTTCTCACTGGCGTCGAGACCCGAACATCAGCGCCAATATGTATCAAGCGCGATAGAGAGTATGAGAGTGTTAATACCAGAGGGCTGTATCCCGCTGGCGAAGGTGCTGGTTATGCCGGCGGCATTTTGTCTGCGGCAATCGACGGCATTAAAGTCGCCGAAGCCCTAGCGCTAGATCTGCTTAAAGCACCGCTCGCAGAGCATTAAGACAGAAGTCGACATTTTTTTGATTGCTGGCATGGCCCATTAAGCCAATACGCCACACCTTACCCGCCAGAGCGCCAAGCCCCGCGCCAATCTCAAGATTAAATTCATTCAGCAGGCGACTGCGCACCAAGGCATCATCAGCACCATCTGGAATAAACACCGTATTGAGTTGTGGCAAACGATCCTGTTCCGAGACTAAAAAGCCAATACCCATCTCTTCCAAGCCAGCCCGCAGTACCAAATGATTGCGCTGATGACGAGCCCAGGAATTTTCCAGCCCTTCGTCCTGCACAATAACCAGAGACTCATGCAAGCCATAGAGACAGTTAACCGGCGCAGTATGATGGTAAGCACGCTTGCCCTCGCCGCCCCAGTAGCCCATGACCAGGTTTAAATCGAGAAACCAGCTCTGAACCTTAGTGCTGCGCTGACGAATCTTTTCTGCGGCGCGCTCACTAAAACTGACCGGCGATAAACCAGGAGGCGCCGACAGGCATTTTTGCGAACCGGAATAAATCGCATCGATATTCCAGTCATCAACCAGCAAAGGCGAACCCGTCAGGCTGGTCACTGCATCAACAATGGCTAAACAGCCGTGCTTGTGCGCTAGTTCAACCAGCGTTTTGGCGTCTGATTGAGCGCCAGTGGAAGTCTCGGCATGCACAAACGCCACTAAAACAGCATCTGGATTTGCCATCAGTGCCGACTCTAGCTTGTGTGGATCAACCGCAGTGCCCCAGTCATCTTGAACCATTACTGCAACACCACCACAGCGCTCAACATTCTCTTGCATACGACCACCAAAAACGCCGTTTTGGCAGACAATAACCTTATTACCAGGCTCAACCAAATTGGCAAAGCAACATTCCATACCAGCAGAACCTGGCGCAGATACAGCAAAGGTCAGTTCATTTTTGGTTTGGAAAGCATATTGCAGCAGTGTTTTAACCTCATCCATCATGCCGATAAAAGCGGGATCTAAATGGCCCAACGTTGGCCTGGCCATCGCCTGAAGTACGCGCTCACTTACATCAGAAGGGCCGGGGCCCATAAGCGTACGACGAGGTGGATTGAAAGAGGTAATGGTCATAAAAAAGTCCCTGCGTTTAAGATTGTGCGTCAGCCACAATGCCGCTGACTTTAAGCTGTTCAATAGAAGCTTCATCCAGACCTAAGCTGTGCAGCACTTCATCAGTATGCGAGCCAACTTCCGGCCCCGGCCATTCTGTGCCACCAGGGGTACCTTGTAACTTAGGCATGATGGCTGGAATTTTAAGAGGCTCGCCATTAATTTCAACCTGCTCAAATAATTCTCGGTATTTGAAATGCGTATCTTCCATCATGTCGGCAGCATTGTAGACCGGGCCGCAGGGGACGCGGTTATCTTCGAGTATCAGCATCGCCTCAGCCAGAGACAGACTGGCACACCAACTAGCCAGCACCTCATCTAGCTTAGCCTCATGAACCACACGATCTGCATTGGTAGCGTATCTTTCATCGGTCGCCATATCAGCTCTGCCCACCGCCGTCATCAAGCGGGCAAAGATCGAGTCACCATTGCCACCAATCACCAGGAACTTACCGTCGCCACATTTATAGGTATTAGTCGGCACAATGCCGGTCACTGTGGTCCCAGAAGGTTGACGCACGACCCCAGCCCCATCGTATTCTGGAATCACAGCTTCAAGCAGATTAAACATGGACTCATAGAGCGCCACATCAACCACCTGACCGCCCTCTCTATTGTCTTTAATCGCCTCGTCTCGTGAACGCAGCGCCATCAGTATGCCAATCACAGCATGCAGTCCAGATACCGTGTCACCAATACTCAGGTTGGGCCGCACAGGCGCCTCACCCGGATAGCCATTAACATAGCGGAAGCCGCTGATGGCCTCACAAGCAGAGGCAAAGCCCGCCTTCTCGGAATAGGGTCCAGTTTGCCCATAGCCAGAAATACGCGCATAGATAAGGTCGGGGTTATCAGCTCTGAGACTCTCCGGATCAAGGCCCCAATTCTCAAGCACACCAGGTCGAAAATTCTCCACCACAATATCCGCGCTCTTGAGCAACTGCTTAACCAGATCACGCCCTTCCGGCGTTTTCAGGTTCAATGAGATACATTTTTTATTGCGCCCAAGACTGCGCCACCAATGTGATGTTCCATCTTTAACCTCACGCCAGTTGCGAATCGGGTCGCCACCTGGAGGCTCTACTTTAATAACCTCGGCACCAAAATATCCAAGCATGCATCCGGCAAAGGGGCCGGCTAATAGTTGACCGAGTTCGATGACTCTCAAACCCTGTAATGGCTTACTCATTATTTTCTCAATTAATCCTGTAAAAGCCCCGAGATTCTAGCACCTGAACCTGTAAACTAGCGCAAATAAACAAGGAATCTCAAGAAATCACGAGTAAAACAAGGTATTTTGTAGTCAAACAGTTAGCTTTCGAGAATAAAAATTAAGAATTTGCGTTTCAAATGACTCGCCACGGAACCGGCTACAAACTGACTACTCTAATTTGAAGAGTTAATCTAGGAGCTGGTTATGCCTACCAAGCAAAACTTATCAAAATCACCCTCAGTCTGTAGGGACAGCATATTTAGAATTTCTGTATTGCTATTGGCAATCATTGTAAATCAATTTACTCATGCACAATCCATCGCCGAACAGGCACCGATTTCAGATCCTGTTGCCGACTATATGAATGCCATCGACAATGTCGAAGCAGAGTACAGCGCTTACTCAACAGAGCTCTCGGACCTGTATCTAGGCCTTGGAAAATCACTGTACTCCCGCGAGGAGTATGAAAACGCGCGCCGAGCCTTTCAGCGGGGTATGCAGATTGAGCGCGTTAACTATGGCCTCGACAGTTTGTCTCAGGGCCCATACCTAATGTCCATTGCTGATACCGAAAGCTATCTAGGCAACTGGGACGAATCACAGAAAGCCCTGGAAAATCTCTACACCATTAATACCAAAGCCTATGGCGTCAACGATGTCCGCATGCTGCCGGTCCTGGATCAATTGCTGGATTGGTATATGGACAGCTACAAAGATCGCAGCCCCAAGGGTGGTTACTCCAACCTAGTGATATCAGAACGCATAGCGGCGCGTATCTACAATATTCTGACAACAGATATGGCGCTGGACGACCCCCAGGCGCCAGACCGCTATCGCCGCCTGGGCTATTTGCAATATTTTATCGCCAACCATATCAAACAGCACGGAGAGCCATCCGATTCTGGCATCAGCATTTCTATGGCTGGCTCCTCCGGACGACCCAGCGATGCGACCACGTCCCATATGCATTTTCGTCGCGGCAAATTAGCATTGGAAAAAGTCATTGAATCTCTGGTCGAGCAACCAGACAGCACCGAAATAGATCAGGCGAAAGCCATTGCTGAATTGGGTGACTGGTATCTGGTATTCGGGCAAAAGTTCTCAGCGAACGAGGCCTATCAACTCGCCTCAGATGTACTAGAAACCTCTGAAGACCCGGAACAGGCTCGGGCTGAACTCTTTAGCAAGCCGAGAATAATAAGGTTTAGTATGGATAAAGACCCTGACGTTGCCCAGAGTTCTGAATCCTCAGAAACTCAACTTGAACTATCAATGATGATATCGTCCTATGGTGTACCCAATAAGATTGAAGTGACCAGTTCACCGCAAAGCCTCACCGAGGACGAATTGGGCGACTTGCGTAAAGCCGTGCGCAATAAACGTTTTCGACCAAAGCTGGTCGATGGGCTAGCGGCAGAAGCGCCACACAGCATGCTGTATGACCAACCAACACCACAAGGCTAAGTCACTGTTATGGAATCACAAGCAAACGCCACCACCAAACATTCTATGTTTACAGCAGTTGCAGCACTATCGATGGTGCTGTTACTCAGCGCCTGTCAAATGCCCTCACCAACCAACTCTTCAGGGCAGTCCGGGTCTTCAGGCTCCTCGGGATCATCAGGGCAGTCCGGTGGCGGCACGCCGGCTCCACCAAGCGGCGGCTCACCTTCACCGAGCGGTAGCTCGGGGCCTTCTGGTAGCACACCACCTGGCGGCGACCAGAGCGCCGGCCAAGCAGGCGGCGACAGTAGCCAGAGCGGCAGTCAAGAAGGCAGTGCCGATGGCCAGGAAGGCGAGAGCATAGAAGGGCTAGATGCGGAACTGGACGCATCTTTAGAGGGTTTTGATGACAATATGGGAGGTAGTTCATCTCAGGGCTCTGATGAAATCGATATTCTCAGCCCCAGTGGTTCAACTGGCGTTGCCGCCGATAGCGACGAACCCCTATTTGAAGAAGCTGACACCGGCATCCCAGGCGAAAGTAATGCGGAGATCGAGCAAGCCGCTCAGGATGGCCCAGAGGGACAGAGCAGCGCTCCAGGTGAAGCGGGACAGCCAGCAACACAGGGCAGTGCATCCAGTGGCGGCGAGCAGCCAGATACTGACGTAATACCTATCCCCGACGATATAGATGATGGTCAGGGTGATGATATTGTTCTGCGCCAGATACGCGACGCCGCGATGAGAGAAAAAGACCCAGTGCTACGAGAAAGGCTATGGGATGAATACCGACGAATCAAGAATCAATAGACAGTGCTGGATAACAACTATTATGGAAAATACGCAAACTAATCGGGTAATAGGCAAAGCAGGTTTCAATGCTCTGCTAATTGCGATGGGCTTACTTATGGTACTGCCAGCCTTGGCAGCAACGGATAAGATTACCTCTTCAACGGCCCTGGTGTTAAAAACACCCACTGTACCAACTCCCGAAGCAGCACTTTTAGACGTGGGCATTCCAACCCTGAATGATGGTCTCTACCTGACTGATGAGAACGACACAGTATTCCCCGAAGTCCGTTTCGCCGAGGCCATTTACTTCTCTAACCAGTTAGCCAAAGTAATGGAAAAGAGCGGAGCCTGGGGCGCTATAAGGGTAACGCCCAGCACCGATGTGATTATGGATGTCTATATCACTGGCACTATCTTGCAGTCTGATGGCGAAACCATGGATCTTAAAATCACGGTAAAGGATACCAGCGGTAAAATCTGGTTTAGTAAAAAATATAAACAGACCACCGGCAAATATGCCTATGACCGACGTCTAAAAAGCCTCGGCGACCCGTTTCAAAACTTATTTGTACGCATCGCCAACGATGTACTGACTTACAGAGAAAAACTCAGTGACGAACGAGCGATTGAGTTGCGCACCATTTCTGAACTGCGCTTTGCAAAAACCTTTTCGCCAGAGGCTTTTGGCGAATATATCCGCGAAAAACGCGATGGCACGTTGTCCATTGCGCGCCTTCCCGCAGAAAACGACAGCATCTTGCAGCGCGTGCGCAAAATTCGTGATCGCGACTACCTCTACATCGATACCATGCAGGATTACTACGACGGCTTCTCTCAACAGATGCATATCGCCTATCAGGATTTTAGGCGCGCCTCATACGACTCGGTCGTCAAAGCGCGTCAACTCAACAAGCAAGGTAACCGCCGTATTATTGCCGGTATCGGCTCGATTCTAGCGGGTATCTATGGCCGAAGTCAGGCTGAAACCCGCATGGTAAATGATGCCAGCACTGCCACTGCTGCAGTGGGTGGCTTTATCCTTAAATCAGGTCTTGAGAAAAAACAGCAATCCGCAGCCTACAATGAATCTGTAGCCGAAATGGGGTCCTCGCTAGAAGCGGAGATTGCACCCCAGGTTATTGAGCTTGAAGATCGCACTATCACCCTGACAGGCACAGTGGCGGTCCAGTACGAGCAGTGGCAGGAACTGTTGCACAAAATATACAAACAGGAACGCGGCAGCCTTTAAGCATAAAAGGCTATAGATAAAAAAGTATGGATAATCAGTCGCCAACATCTCATTCAAAACATCAGGGTAAGCAAAAGCTTATTATCGGCTTGCTGCTGGCTGTGGTTGCTGGCGTTATTTTGCTGCTACCCAATATGGTCACAGAGCCATGGATTGCCGATCCCACAGCGTCGACACTACCTGTGGCCAAATCTGCGGTAAGCCCTTCTACTGCTGCAGAAAAAACCAAATACCGGCAGGACTCACAAACAACGCTGGCACACATTATTGACGTCCGCGACCGCCTTACCAAACAGACTATTGAACGCTGGGCCGACTTTGAATTTCGTCAGGCTCTGGCATTAATAGCTCAGGGGGACGACCAGTATGGCTACGGCGAGTATCGCGAATCACTCGCCAGTTATCAGCAATCACTGGCGCAGTTAAAAAGCCTCGAACAGCTCGGTCAGGCAACATTAGCCAAGGCACTGGCAGAGGGTCAAGAAGCGATTGAAAATGCCGCACCATCCGACAGTGCAATTGCCGCAGCAGCGGCCAGCATTGCCATGGCAATTGCGCCGCAAAACCCACAGTCACAGCAGCTTGAACGTCGTGCCACTGCGCTGCCTGAGGTTATTCAGCAGCTACAGGCTGGCGACAAACTGCGGGCAAGTAAACAGCTACCCGAGGCGAGGAATGCCTATCAGAAAGCGCTCAAGCTGGATAAGCAGCATCGCCGAGCGACCGCAGCACTCAACGAGACTAACCAGGCCATTACTGAAGAGCGGTTCCGCAGTGCCATGAGCGACGGCTTTAACGCTTTAGATCAAGATAACTTTGCCGCTGCCAATCAGGCCTTTATCGAGGCTGGCAACGTTTACACCAACCACCCGTCCGTTGCCCAGGCCCTGTCCCAGGTTAAGACAAGGCAGTCACAGATTATTGTGAGCCGACAAATGCAGCGAGCCAATGATCATGAAAGCGCCGAGCAGTGGCAGCAAGCACTGGCTATTTATCAATCCTTACTCACCACCGACCCGTCCCTAACCGCAGCCAAGGTACGTATAATCACCGTCAAGGTGCGCGCTAGCCTCGACAGCCAGATTAATAAAATACTTGCGGACCCACTAAAACTAAGCGCTCCGTCGGTTTATAAGCGCGCCCAACGCCTGCTCAAAGATGCCACAGGCATCGCCAAGCCAGGCCCGGTGTTGAAACAACAGATTGCCGCACTGGATAAAACATTGCGCCAGTCGCGCACCTCGATAGACGTGGTGCTGCAGTCCGACAGTCTTACCGAGGTAACCCTATTCCGCGTTAAGAAGTTAGGCGCCTTTAAACAGACCTCAGTACGACTAAAGCCAGGGCGCTATATTGCCGCAGGCAAGCGACTGGGCTACAGAGATGTAAGAGTTGAATTCACCATCACCGGAGAACCAATGCCAGAACCAATACTGGTAAGCTGCAGTGAAGCCATTTAGAAATTATGTGTCTGCTCATACAAATGTCTAACAAACAGCTATAAATGGAGTCCAAAAGTTTAGGGAACAGAATAGTGATGCTTAGGCTAAAATTAAAACAACACTAGTCTGATAAACAATAATAAAACAAACTCTGAAATACTATGTCCGACGATAATCCGCTTTCAGCAACTGATTTCACCCCCATGGATGGCAATGGCACCAAGCGCGGCCTGCCTGTATCTCCCGGCATGCTGACGCTGGCTATTCTTGCTGGTGTCGGCATTATTGTCATGGCTTACCTATTTATGGCTCGCGCAGTAATCTTTCAGACAGCGCCCAATAACGCTGAAATTGAGATAAGTGGCCTATCATTTAATATAGGTGACAACTATTTACTGCTGCGAGGTGACTACGCTATCACCGCTAGTGCTACGGGCTACTATCCATTACTTAAGACAATCAGTGTTGGGGACGCTGACACTCAAGAGCTCAAACTTGAGCTACAGCCGCTGCCGGGCAATCTCTCGGTAACCTCAGAGTTACAAAATATTAAAGTCAGTGTCGATGGCCAACCTACTGGCACAGTACCTGGCACCATAGAGGGGGTTAGCCGAGGCCTCCACCAATTTGAATTTAACAAATACCGCTACTTTCCATTGCTGCAAGAGATTGATATCGACGGCCTGGGCAAAACCCAGTCACTCAATATCGCCCTTCTCCCCGCCTGGGGACAGATGCAATTTACCACCATCCCCGCGGGAGCCGAGCTGTATATTGATGAGCGCCTAATCGGCCAGACCCCAGTCACTGCTGAGGTATTAGAAACCGGCAGTCAGCTTAAGGTGATGCTTGCAGGGTACAAAACCTACCGTCAGGAGGTCACAGTTAAAGCGGGTACGAGCGCCCGGCAACCGCCCATCAAATTAATTGTCGCCGACGGTACATTGCAGATCGACAGCTCGCCATCCGGGGCCAGCGTTACTATTAATAATAAATTTCTTGGCACCACCCCAGTGGAGGTCGCTCTGGCGCCATTTACCCAACATCGCGTTGAGCTATTTTTGGAAGGCTATTTAAAGGCCACAAAGCTAACCAATGTGGAACCAGAAAAAACCTCGGCGCTAGCCGTTAATCTGATACCTAATATAGGTAGCATTGCCTTTACCCTCAGCCCGGCCGACGCGCAGATTTTAGTCGACAACCGCGATCAAGGTACCGGTAGTCGGACAGTCTCGCTAACCGCAAAACCCCATAGCGTCACCATTCAAAAAGAAGGCTATGAGACTAAGTCATTAACCGTCACCCCAAGGCCTGGTCATGAGCAGGCGCTCGAAATAACGCTGCTGACATTGCAGCAGGCCTACTGGGCATCTCGCCCACCAACAGTTACAAGCTCAGTCGGCTCGCCCTTAAAGCTATTCCGGCCGGAGGACAGTTTCACTATGGGAGCGCCCCGCCGCCAACCGGGGCGCAGAGCTAACGAAGCCGAGCGCAAAGTAAGCCTGCAAAGACCGTTTTATCTGGGTACTAAAGAGATCAGTAACGCCGAATTACGCCGCTGGAAAGCCAGCCATAGTTCCTCAGCGCTCAAGGGTCAATCATTGGATATGGATCGACAGCCCGCCGTCAAAGTGAGCTGGGAAGATGCCGCCCTGTACTGTAACTGGTTAAGTAAACGCGAGGGATTACCACAGTTCTACCAGCTCGAAGCAGGCATGATTGTTGGTTTTAACTGGGACGCACATGGCTACCGTCTGCCCACAGAAGCGGAATGGGCCTGGGCTGCAAGAATCGATATCAATGGCAATAGCCGAATATTTCCCTGGGACAATGACCTCTATCCTCCAATGACAGTGACTGACAACTATGCTGACCAGGCTGCATCCAGACTACTGACATTCACCATTGCCAATTACAATGACAAACACCCGGTTTCCGCAGAGATTGGAAGCTTTAAAGCCAACAGCAAAGGCCTCTACAATATGAGCGGCAATGTTGCCGAATGGGTGAATGATTATTACGACGTGCGCCCAAGCCGCGGCGATGCAGTGATGGACCCGACAGGGCCACAGACAGGTACCAGGCATGTTATCCGCGGCGCCAGCTGGGCCCTGGGATCACGCACAGAACTGCGCCTGAGTTATCGCGACGCTGGCGTCGACGGTCGCCTGGATGTAGGCTTTAGAATTGCTCGTTATGTCGACAGCGCAGGCGCTAAGCCATGAGAGCATTCTTAATCGCCCTGCTGTTATTACCCGCACTGCTTGTTGCGCAAGAGTCCAATGAATCACAACCTGTTGATCCAGAGCCGATAGCAGATGACGAGCCTGCCGCAGAAACCAGTAGCGAAGCGGATATTGACTTTAAGCCCAGCGAAGAAATATCTGAGGATTTTCCAGTGCCTCTGCCCTCAGATATTTAAAGCCATTGAGTAACAGGACCAGACTATGAATACTTCAACCAACCGCGCCAGCAACGAGATGTTCTTCCAACTGATTGCCCTGCTACTGGCCATCATCATTGTTCACACCATCTTTGTTACCGTGGTTCGTCCCAATGCCGAGAGTACCATTCGCCACCATGCCGAAATGGTCGCCGCTGGCGAAGAATATCAGGTACCGCGCTCATTCTTTATTGTGATTAAAGATCTCGAGCAGGAAGCCTGTTTTATTCTTATGTTTTGGTCTCTGGCCATTATGGGCTACAAAACGCGCACCACCATCCGTGAACAGCGCATGCTAAATCAACCGCTGATATCCATAGCCGAAGGCTCCAGAGTACTGCCCGATGATGCCTCCCAACTGGCCAGACCCCTGCAATCGCTGCCCGACGAACAGCGCAGCTATCTATTGCCCAGGGCACTGCAGACGGCACTCACCAGGTTTCAGGTCACCGAGAGTGTGCAATTTGCCACCGAAGCGGTAGGCAGCGTCTGTGACACAGAAAATGATCGGCTAGATTCAGAGCTCTCAATGGTCCGCTATATTACCTGGGCCATTCCATCGATTGGATTTATCGGCACAGTACGCGGCATTGGCGCCGCTCTCGGTCAGGCCCATGAGGCAATTGCCGGCAATATCGCCGGGGTTACCAGCAGCCTCGGCGTCGCTTTTAACTCAACCTTTATTGCCCTGCTAATTAGTATGGTAGTGATGTTTTTTATGCACCAGTTACAGCTCTCTCAGGAGCGTCTAGTGCTGGACTCACAATCCTACTGCGAAAATAAATTACTGCGTTTTTTAAAAGCGAAATAAATCATGACAGTGGCTATCTTGGAATTAAATGACCAGGCCCTGCTGATACAGTCAGAAGATGGTCAGGCGCATAGCGAACCTGGTTTCGCGCGGCTTACCGCCACCGGTATTGAAAGCGGCGATAGCGCACGCGCCACAGCCTGGAGTAATCCACAAAATAGTTTCAATCAATACTGGCGGCAACTCAATCAGCTGCCCCTGCCTGGAAAACAAAACTGGGCGCGACACCATGCTGATATCGCCTATGCTCAAATCAAGCATATCGTCGAAAGTGTCGGCTCGCCGAGCAATGTTATATTGGCGGTTCCCGGCTGTTTTACCGACGACCAATTAGCTCTGCTACTGGGTTTGGCACAGGCAATTCCGGTGCAGGTTGACGGCATTATCGACAGCGCCCTGGCAATAGGCCTGCAGGTACAGCAGGAAACCTTATTGATCGATCTGCAGCTCCAGCAGTCTGTGGTCAGCTTTATTAGTGTCAGTGGTAGCGCAGTCACCATCAACAATCAGGAGGTTATTCCAGACCTCGGCATCATGTATCTCTACAACGGCGTTGCCCGCCATATCAGTGATCGTTTAATTGACGACTATCGCCATGACCCGCTGCATACCTCAGAGGGCGAACAGGCCATTTATGACCAGCTCCCCAGCTGGTTAATGCAACTGGGATGGGACAGTGAAATATCAGTCAGCCTGCCCTCGCCGCGCGGAGAGCTGCCCCTGATATTGCGCAAAGAGCAGATCAGTGCGATCGTTGAGCAACGACTTTCCAGCCTCAATGCCATTATTAAAAAATATCCAAAAACCAAAATCATGTTTGCGCATAGTGCCAGTTTAATTCCGGCCCTACTGCCAAGATTCGCCAAAGCGGCGGTCATGCAACAAACCTCAGGCGTCGAAAACTGCCTGACCGCACAGCAACAGATAGTTGCCAGTAGCCGTACATTGCATAGAATCACCAAGTTAAAAACCACCCATAATAAAAACACCAAAGCCGATATAAAACAGCGCTGCGCAACCCACGTGCTATTCCAGGATCATGCCTGGCCGCTCGATAAACCGCTCAGCATTACCGTTCAGGATGGTCAACTTCAGCTAGCCAATAACATAGATAACAAAGCTGCATTTGTCGCCGTTATTGACGATCGACAGCTGCGCGTAATGCATCAGTCTAAGTCTATTGATATACAGATACCCAGCCAGTGCGAGCCGGGCCAGCAACTTATTATTGCTGGCCATATGCTCACACTGATAGAGGTCAGCAATGCCTAAGAAGCGTCGCAATATAGCCTTCAGTTTATCCTTTTTGGATATTATGGCCTGTGGCTTTGGTGCCGTTACTCTGCTGTTTCTAATTCTTCGCCACAATGCCACCGAAATCCAAACACCGGATGTGCGGCTCTCTGCCGAAGTCGATTTACTACAGATGGATATCCGTCAGGCCGAGACAGAAAAAACCCAACTGCTCAATAGTCTTGAAGACATAACCCTGAAGTTGGTTGAGGCGCAGGGGCTATCAAATCGCGTGCTAACCGATCTACAGGAGGCCGAAAAAAGTATTCAAGCCGACCCCAATGATCTGGACAAACTGCGTCGACAGGTTGAGCAACTCGAAGATCAAACCGCACAGATGGAAGAAGTTGAGTTCGGCGACAAGGTGCGTGAATTTCTCGGCGATGGCAACCGCCAGTACCTCACCGGCCTCAAATTAGGCGGTGAGCGTGTGTTGATATTAGTCGATGGTTCCGCCAGCATGCTCGCCGACACTGTAGTCAATGCCGTGCGTCGCCGCAATATGGATGACGAACAGAAAAAGCAGTCACCCAAATGGCAGTGGACATTGCGTACCGTGGAATGGCTGGTAGCCCAGCTTCCCGCCAGTAGCCGTTTTCAAATCTATCTATTTAACACCGAGGCCCAACCCGCGCTGGCCGACACAGAAGGTGAATGGCTAGATGCCGCAGATTCCCTGGCCATGGAAGAGGCCATTGCCGGCCTTAAACAGTATTCGCCCAGTTCCGGAAGCAGCTTGACCAATGGTTTTGGTGCCATTGCAGATTTTGAAGACCGTCCAGACAACGTCTTTTTACTCACCGACGGCCTGCCCACCCAGGGTAAAAATCCGCCGCGAAAATACATGGTCAGCGGCGAGCAGCGGCGCAAGCATTTCGTCGCTGCTATGAACGAATTTCCGCGTGGCATACCGCTAAATACTATTTTATTCCCCATGGAGGGTGACCCAGAAGCCGCCGGATTATTCTGGCAAACTGCACTGAATACAGATGGTGCCTTTATTGCGCCATCCAGAGACTGGCCATGAGAAAACAGCGCCGAGAACTGCAGGAAGCGAGCATCTCGTTTCTCGACGTCATCAGCTGTGGCTTTGGCGCAATTGTATTATTGCTAGTGATTGCCCGAGTCGGCGACCCATCGGCACTAGAAGAGGCCGAAAATCAATTAATGGGCTCAGTAAAAGATTACCAGGAGCGCCTATTTGAAATTCGTGGCGAGTCTGTCGTGCTAGACGAACGTCTTAAATCACGCAAACAGCAACTCTCAGAATTGACTGATCGGATTGCCCGTCTGAAAGAAAAACTCGCCAGTGTCTCCAAGCAATCCAATCAATTATCCCTGTCACAGTCCCGTGAAAAAGAACAGCTGCAGCTGGTACTTCAGGTACTGTCAGAAGAAATGGAACGCCTGCTGGGTCCGGACTTCCAGCAGCGCAATCAGCTGGTTGGGGGTATCCCCGCAGACAGTGACTATATTATTTTCGTAATAGATACCTCCGGCAGTATGCAGGTAGCAGCCTGGGAAAAAGTAAAAAAAGAAATGCTCAATATTCTAGATATCTATCCAGAGGTAAAAGGGATTCAGGTGCTCAATGACATGGGCCAGTACATGTTTGTCAACGACAGTAAAAAATGGATCGCTGACAGCCCGCAGATGCGTAAAAATATTATCGACAAACTGGCGACCTGGGCACCTTTCAGTAACTCTAGCCCGGTCGAAGGCATTAATGCTGCGATCCAGACTTTTTACAAACCGGGACGCAAAATCAGTATCTACACCCTGGGCGATGACTACCAGGGACGCTCAATACGCAATGTCGTCAAAGCAGTCGATAGGCTTAACCAAGCCAACCGCGGTGCCAACCGTCTGGTGCGCATCCACGCTATTGGCTTCCCGGTGCATTTTCCACCTGGCGGCACGCCCAGCGCATCGGCCATAAAATTTGCAGCGCTGATGCGCGAACTAAGCTACAACAATGGGGGAACCTTTATCGGCTTAAATAGCCTCAATTAAAGGGAAATAAATTATGCTAACGATAAAAATGAAACTATTCGTCCTACTCTTAAGCTTGGCTGTTATTGGCGGCTGCAGTTCCTCAGCCTCAGTTCAGCTGACCAATGACTTTCCACAAATATTGGCAAAACCAAAACCGCTGAGTGCCGCCGTGGTTTTTGAACCCAGTTTTGCCAACTATATAGCCGAGCCCAATGCCAAAACAGTGCTGGATATTGGCGCCGCCCAAGTCAAGCTTTTGCGCAATGCCTTTGCCGGTTTATTTACCCAGCTTGAATTTGTCACCAGCCGAGAAGAGATCACCACAGACAACGCCATGGTTATTATTCCGTCAGTACGAGAAGTGCAGGTGTCAACACCATCGGACAACTACCTGAATGTGTTTGAAGTTTGGATTAAATACAATCTGGATTTGGAAACCACCGAGGGAGACGCAATAGATAGCTGGTTTATGCCCGCCTATGGCAAAACGCCAGATGCCTTTATGGCCTCAAAAACTGCAGCCATCGAAGAGGCCGCAATCATCGCGCTGCGCGATGCAGGCGCTAAATTGATATTAGATTTTTACCGTATCCCAGCCGTAAATAACTGGGCGGTCGAAGAGCGCAAACGGGCCATGCACGCTAGCAATGAGGAGGTATCTCAGTGAAAAAATCAACCCAATTGCTACTGGCACTGCTCAGTGCGGTGTTGGCTGGCTGCTCGGCAACCACCACCATAGACGAATATAGGCCCACAGGTGAGGCTATTGCCCTTAATGTCGATGAACGCGTCGTGATCCTGGGTCGCAGAGATGCGGGCCATTATGAAACTGATCGAGAATTCATTGGCTGTGTCGGCAATAAGATGCGCGGTGCTGCTATTGAAGTGCTGCCTGAACAAGAATTTATCGACGCCATATATCCCTGGTTTGAGCCACGCACAGCCCCCAAAGGTCTGCCTCGCCTCAAGCGTCTAATGCAAGACGCCAGCATCAAGGCTGAGGTAGATAAACGCTCAGTACGTTATCTGGTGTGGCTAGATGGCTCAACAGAGACCCTGGATTCCGGTGGCTCGATAAGCTGTGCCATTGGTCCTGGCGGCGGTGGTTGTTTTGGCTTTGCGCAGTGGGACAAGGTGTCAGTGTATGAAGCGATTGTTTGGGACCTCCATGAACTCACCGAAAAAGGTCGCCTGCGAGTCGACTCTGAGGGCACCTCTTATTTGATTGGCGCCGTTGCGCCTATTCCATTTTTGACCCCGGTAAAAAGTGATGCCTGTTCGAGTCTCGGCAACCAGCTAAAAAACTTTTTCTCCGTCAAATTACCCTCCTAATACCATGCCTCTACTTTATCGCCAGATAGCCATGACCCTCCTCGCCAGTACTCTTGTGCTGATGAACCCCATAGCCTGGAGTGCCGTCAGTGGTGCCGATATTTATAAAGAGGTACTTGAAGGCACTGCCATCTACGATGACCCGGAACTGGATGCCTATATCAAAAAGCTCGGCGCAGAAATAGTGTCAGTCTCAGAAATGGCGGGAGAGGAATTTACCTTCACATTGCTCGACTCACCCGACCTCAATGCCTTTGCCACCCGCGATAACTATATCTATGTCAATCGCGGCCTGCTTAATTACGTCAGCAATGAAGCCCAGCTAGTTTCAGTACTGGCACACGAAGTGGGCCATATAACTCGAGAGCATGTTACCGGCCAAGAGGGCAAAGCCACTGGCGCACAGATACTCTCAACTATTGCCGCCGTACTCTCGGGCAGCAACGAGGTCTACGAGGCCGGTATGGCCTATGCCAACTCCATCATCCGCGGCCATGGCCGTCGCAACGAGTTAGAAGCCGACGAAGCCGGCGCCGAATATATGGCCAAACTGGGTTATGCGCCCACCGAAATGCTAAGCATGCTGTCGATTATGAAAGACTATGAGACATTGCAAAAAGACCGCGCCAAAGCCAAGGGCGCATCCAAGCAGACCTACCATGGCATTTTTTCCAGTCATCCGCGCAACGACAGCCGTCTGCGCACCGTAGTCAGCAAAGCCAATGCCGTAAAGTCCACCAACACTCGCGACAATGGCGCTAGTCGCTATCGCCTGTTAACCGATGGATTAATCTGGGGCGAAAACTTTCTCGCCAAAGAAAAAAAGCCAGAACGCTTCTCAAATATGCGCCTCAGAGTGCGCTTTGACTTCCCCAAAGACTGGGTACAAGACTCTAACCCCAGCCCTTTTATGGCCAGTGGTGCACCCGAAGATAAAACCGCTACTTTAAAAATGCGCCCCATCGCACGCACCTCTCAGAGCCCAGAGGAATACCTGTATAACTTCTTAAAGGTATCCCAGTTAAAAGATGGCAAAGCCATTGCCCCAGCCCGACTTAAAGGGTTTAGCGGCATTTTGCCCGGTGGAGACAAAGGACCCGACAGCCGCATTGCCGTGGTCTACTACAAACTTAACGCCTATCTGTTTATTGGCGAGCTGAGCGATCAACAGACGGCAACTGAACAAAAGACCCCTGCCAAAGCCAAGACCTTTGCCGAAGTCGACAAACAATTTGTTGCCGCTATCAATACTTTCCGCCCTATCTCCAGTCGCGAAATAGCCGGGCAAAAACCCAAGACTATCCGCTATGTAAAAGCCACCAGCGCAACGACCTTCGACAAACTGAGCAAAGCCCTTAACCTCAATGCAGTCGATCGCGAAGATCTGCGTATAATCAATGGCTACTATCCCAGCGGCGAACCCAAAGCCGGAGACTGGATAAAGATATTTAAACAGTAGCGAGCCAATCAACATGCCCATCCTCTCCACCCGCCTGTTCAGAATTACAATACTGATCGCACTGCTGGGCACAGCCCTCTATTGGCTGCTGGCAGAGACCGATACGCCAAGCGAAATGGATTGGGATGCCGATCGCCGAAACCTCCCCGAGATCAGTGCACTGCAAAAGCGTATCGAAGCAGATTTATTTGGCGAACAAACAGCGGCCACCGAAACTATAGGCGCAGATATAGACGAGGTGATAGATCGCTCGGCCATGGAAGCCAAATTAGAAGGCCTAACCAAAAATGTCACCACCAGAAGGCAGCCGACAGAGGCAGAACTAAACACCTTTTACGCCCAGCACAAAGCCCAGTACCGCGAATCCTCCCGCTATAGTTTTACGCAAGTCATCTTCACTAATGCCAAACATGGAGGCCTGGCCAGACAGATGGCCAAGCAGGCACTGCATCAAACCCGTCAAACCGGGATCGAACCAAAAGGTGATAAAACTCCATTGGCCGAACGCTATTTTTCAGCCACCTCAGTGAGAGTTGATCGCGAGTTCGGCAACAACTTTGCCCAGAAGCTTTTTAACTTGGTTAAAGACGGCGACCTACCCTGCTGGACCGGCCCCATAGCCTCGAGCCAAGGCGTTCATCTGATCTGCATCCAAAATGCCAGCCTAGGCACTATTCCAGGCCTAGATGAAGTGCGTTCACAAGTAATAAATGATTGGCGTTTTAGCGTTTCGACAGGGGAGTAACGCCACCAACAGATCCCTCGCTCCGCAGGGCAACAACCCAAATATAAAAACCAAAATAGCGCAAAAATTTTAAAGCAATGCCTCGAAGACACTGGCGATCAATCGGGCTCCGCTTATGGTTTTATGATTTTCAGATGAAGCGAATACCTGTTTGAGCGAAGCGAGTTGTATGAGCGCTGAAAATCATAAAACCATGGAATCGATCGCCAGTGTCTTCGAGGTATTGCACGCTCCGTAGCATGGGATTCTTCGTTCCTTAGGATGACCAAAAGGTAGCAGCGCTATGCCACTACCCCAAAAGCTCAGCAAAGAACTTCCTCAAACCGTCGGCCCCAGACTCTTCCCAAGTCTTCAACGCCGCAGTACCCACAATCGCCAAATCCGCAGAGCCACGTAAAAAGTCCATATCCGCTTTACTGCTAATACCAAACCCGACACCAATCGGCACATTAGTGTGCTCGCGACAGCGACCAATCAGAGAAATAACATCATCGTCCATACTGGTTTTTGAGCCAGTCACGCCCTTTCGCGCAACCGCATAAACCATACCGCGACTCGCAGCACCCAACTGAGCCAAACGCTTATCGCTGCTGGTAGGCGTCATTAGAATAACCGGCTCAACCCCAACCTCAGCAGACAGCTTGTGCAAATTATCCGATTCTTCAATCGGCAGATCCGGCAGAATATATCCCACGCCACCCGCCGCTTTTAGGCGCTCAACAAACACGTCCTCGCCCATTTTAAAGACCGTATTGTAATAGCCCATCATCAACACTTTAAAAGAAAAGCGCTCACTGACCCGCTGCATAAACTCAAAGCACTGATCAACCGTGGTGCCCGCTTTTAGTGACTGCTCGTTGGCGTGTACAAATAGCGGGCCATCGGCACTGGGTTCAGAGAATGGAAACTGTAATTCAACCAGATCAACGCCGGCCTCATCCATAATTTCCAGCTCTTGCATATTGGCTTCAAACGAAGGGTAGCCACAGACCACGTGGGCCATCACCAGCAAATCTTTACCCTGTTTGCGCTCAGCAATAAAAGACTCAAGACCCATTAATTTTTCTCCGCGCGGTACTGATCAGCCTTGCCACCAATAAAGGATTTCCACTTGGCATCATCCAGCGCATCAGCAATGGTAAAGATATCTTTGTCACCACGACCCGACATATTGACCAGCACAATTTCATCCTTGGCCATAGTCGCGGCTTCTTTTAATGCAACAACAAAACCATGGGTACTCTCCAGAGCAGGAATCAGGCCCTCAGTGCGCATGGTTAGTTTTAAAGTCTCTTTAACCTCGGCATCAGTGGCCGCTTCAAAGCGCACCTTGCCCTGATCATGCAGATGAGAAAAGATTGGGTTGACCCCAATATAATCCAGCCCCGCCGCAACAGAATGGGTTTCATTCATATTGCCCTGATCATTTTGCAAGAAGTACGTCTTGTAACCCTGAGCCACACCCACACTGGCATCATCATAGGCCAGACGCGCAGAGTGCATATAGGAGCCAACACCTTCACCACCGGCCTCACAGCCAATCAACTCAACATTGGGCTCATCAAAAAAGCCCTGGAAAAGACCCATAGCATTAGAGCCGCCACCAACACAGGCATAGACCCGATTAGGCAAGCGTCCAGCCTGAGCCAAAATCTGTTCGCGGGCTTCTAGGCCGATAATCGACTGGAACCAGCTCACCATTTCCGGGAAAGGGTGAGGGCCACAGGCTGTACCCAAAATATAATGGGTGTCGGCCATATTGGTGACCCAGTCACGCATACATTCATTCACCGCATCTTTAAGCGTCTTCTGACCATCTTCGACAGCAATCACCTCAGCGCCAAGATTCTCCATCCAGAACACATTGGGCCGCTGACGGGCAACATCTACCGCACCCATATAAATCTTACAGTCAAAACCAAACTTGGCCGCCATAGTGGCAGTCGCAAACCCGTGCTGTCCGGCACCGGTTTCAGCGATCACACGCTTCTTGCCCAGACGCTTGGTCAATAGCCCCTGACCCATCACATTGTTTACCTTGTGCGAACCTGTGTGATTGAGGTCATCGCGCTTCACATAGATCTGTGCACCCCCCAGTTCACGACTGAGATTCTCCAGATAAGTCACAGGGGTGGGACGACCTGAATAGTTCTGCAATAGGGCTACATATTCCTGCCAAAATTTGGGATCAGCTTTACATTCACGGAAGCACACCAGCAACTCTTCGATCGTTGCATGCAGAATCTCAGGCAGAAAAACGCCACCATATTCTCCGTAGTAGCCCTCACGGCCGTCGGAGAAGTCAAAAATATCCATGAAAAGCCTCGATAGAGAGCGGCA
>CBFIGD010000048.1:0-38951 GCA_965662065.1 uncultured Porticoccaceae bacterium
CGGCTCTAATAGCGATAAAACTATGCTGTTTGGGGTGTAAGATGCGACCTGTTTGAGGTAGAATTGCTGTTTGACAAAACATTTCGTTTTACTGCTCAGGAAACCCCTAAATCATGTTCGATAAAGACCAGACAATTGCAAAGTTTGATGCCGAGTTATGGCAGGCCATTCAGCAGGAAGATCAACGTCAGGAACAGCATATTGAGTTGATTGCTTCGGAGAATTACACCAGCCCTGCGGTGATGGAAGCTCAGGGTGGCAAGATGACTAACAAATATGCCGAGGGTTATCCCGGTAAACGTTACTACGGTGGCTGCGAATATGTTGATATTGCCGAGAATCTGGCTATCGATAGGCTCAAGAGCCTCTATGGCGCCAGCTTTGCCAATGTTCAGCCCCATTCTGGTTCTCAGGCAAACAGCGCGGTATTTCTGGCTCTGATCAAAGGTGGTGACACAGTTTTGGGTATGAGTTTGGCGGATGGTGGCCACCTAACTCACGGTGCCAAACCCAACTTTTCTGGCAAGCTCTACAACGCTGTGCAGTACGGTCTGAATTCTGAAACAGGGCTGATCGATTATGATCAGGTTGAGTCTCTGGCTAAAGAACATAAGCCAGCCATGATTATCGCGGGCTTTTCGGCTTACTCAGGCATTATGGACTGGGCCAGATTCCGTGAGATTGCCGATTCCGTTGGCGCTTATCTATTGGTTGATATGGCCCATGTCTCTGGTCTAATTGCTGCTGGCGTCTACCCCAGCCCGATCCCGCACGCCCACGTGGTGACATCAACGACGCACAAAACATTGCGCGGCCCCCGAGGCGGTATTGTGCTGACCAACGACGAGGCCATTGCCAAGAAGGTTAATTCCGCGCTGTTCCCCGGCAGCCAGGGCGGTCCTCTTTGCCACGTGATCGCGGCCAAGGCAGTTGCCTTTAAAGAAGCGGCCAGCGAAGATTTTGTAGTCTATCAAAAGCAGGTGGTTGCCAACGCTAAGGCTATGGCAGCGACCTTCATGGAGCGCGGGATTAGCATTGTCTCTAATGGCACTGAAAACCACTTGATGCTGGTTAGTCTGATAGGCAAGGACTACACAGGTACGGACGCTGACCGTGCAATGGGCGAAGCCTTTATCACGGTGAATAAAAACGCAGTGCCTAATGATCCTCGCTCACCGTTCGTAACCTCTGGTTTGCGCGTTGGTACGCCAGCGATTACCACCAGGGGCTTTGGTCTGGACGAGACTGTGCAGTTGACCCATTGGATGTGCGATATCCTCGATAGTTTGGAGAATGGTACTTCCCAGCAGGTTATTGCTGACGTCAAAACCAAGGTATTGGAAATCTGCAAGCGCTTCCCTGTATACGCATAAGCCTTTGCCAAGTAGTCTAAAAAGCCCCACTATGCTGGGGCTTTTTTTATTCCGGCATTTTTTGGGGGGGAGTCAATGGCTGAAAATGATCTGCGTCTGGCCGCCACTGCGGTACTTTTGCGCGATACCGAGCAGGGTCTGCAGGCATTATTATTGCGACGTAATGCCAAGTTGGCCTTTGCCGGAGGCGCCTGGGTCTTTCCCGGTGGCGCTATAGATCGCTCAGAGCTACTCAATGCCGACAATGAGATGCAGGCGGCAAAAACTGCTGCAGCCCGAGAGATCGAAGAGGAATGTGGCCTGACTATAAATGCGGATCATCTGGTGCACTTTTGCAACTGGACCACGCCAGAGGAAGAGAGCCGCCGTTTTGCTACCTGGTTTTTTGTTGCTCAGGCCCAGCATAGATCAGCGGATATTGTGATTGATGATGGCGAGATCCACGAGTTTCAGTGGATTGGTCTTCAGGAGGCTCTGGATCTTCACAGCCAGGGCGAACTTTCTATGATGCCTCCAACTGTGCTTTCAATGCGCCTGATCAGGCATTATCAGACAGCGGCTGAGGCCTGTGCAAAGCTGGCGGTGCGCCGGCCCTTCGAAGTCACCCCAAGAATCTGTAAGCACAGGGGCCAGTTGGTCTGTCTATACCCTGGCGATAGTGGCTATGAGACCCTGAATCCGGCGCTGGATGGGCCCGTGCACCGTACCGCGTTTTCTGCTGCAGGCACCAAATACATTCATTCCGGCGACGATGTAAGAGTGCCGCCTATGGATCGACCCTAACCAAAAAAATCTGCCGGCTTGAAAGGCGCTTCAAATCGGTCATCTTATGATAGAATTAGCGGCCAAAATTTCGATGCACTGATATGTATTGCCCCTTTTGTAATGCGGATGACACTAAGGTCATAGATTCACGTCTGGTAGCAGACGGTGGACAGGTTCGTCGACGCCGTGAATGTGTCGATTGCAGTGAGCGCTTTACAACCTATGAGCTTGCCGAATTAGTGATGCCGCGGGTAATCAAAACCGATGGTAGCCGCCAGCCATTTGATGAGAGCAAGCTGCGTGCAGGGTTGCAGCGAGCGCTGGAAAAGCGTCCTGTACCCATTGAAAAAATCGAAGTTGCGCTGTCACACATTAAGCATTTTCTTCAGGTTACTGGTGAGCGCGAAGTATCTTCGCGAATTGTCGGTGAGGAAGTCATGCGCCAACTGCGTGAACTCGATGAAGTTGCCTATGTGCGCTTTGCCTCTGTCTATCGCAGTTTCCAGGACCTCAGTGAATTCCAGGATGAACTGAATCGGTTGACCGGACTTAAACCTGCGCCGGCTGACGACTAATGGGTTTTTCAATCATTGATCGGGAGATGATGTCGAAGGCTCTTAAGTTGGCTGCCAAAGGCCGCTTTACGACTTCGCCAAACCCGACGGTTGGCTGTGTTATTACGCGTGACGGAAAAATTGTTGGTCAGGGGTTTACCCGTCCTGTGGGGGGCAATCATGCCGAGATTGAGGCGTTAAAGCGTGCTGATGATGTCAGTGGCGCAACGGCCTATGTCAGTCTTGAGCCCTGTAGTCACAGGGGTAAAACCGGACCCTGCGCCGATGCTCTAATCGCCGCTGGTATTGCCCGTGTGGTCATTGCCTGTGAGGATCCCAATCCTGAGGTCGCTGGATCTGGTATCAAGAAATTACAGGCTGCGGGTATTCAGGTTGAAAGTGGGCTATTGGAAGATCAGGCCCGGGACATCAACAGAGGTTTTATCAAGCGCCATGAGCAGGGCCTGCCCTGGGTACTGGTGAAGATGGCGGCTAGCCTTGACGGTCGCACTGCGATGGCCAGTGGTCAGAGCCAGTGGATTACTACGCCACCCGCACGTCAGGATGTGCAGCGATTGCGCGCGGCGAGCTGCGCAATAATTACTGGTATAGGTACACAATTAATGGACGATCCGTCCCTTACTGTGCGTATAACCGGCGAAGAACTGGGGATAGAGGATTGTCTCCGACAGCCACTGCGAGTGGTTGTAGATAGTAAATTACAGATGGCTGCCAGTGCGCGAATGTTTGAGCAGCCGGGTGCGACACTTATTGCGACCCTTGATGCTGAGAGTCAGCGCGAAAAATCCCAGGTGCTAATTGATGCTGGCGCTGAGGTGGTTTTTTTACCAGCGATGGGTGAGCATATTGATTTGCGGGCGCTGCTGTCTGCTCTGGCGGCCCGCGGTTGCAATCAGGTTATGGTTGAAGCTGGTGCTGGTTTGGCTGGGGCTTTTATTGCCGAGGGCTTGCTTGATGAACTGGTGTGCTATTGGGCACCGAAGTTATTTGGCAACGATGCTCGACCGATGTTTAATCTGCCGATTAGAACGATCGATGCGCATTTGGCGCTGTCGGTTAAGGATATGCGCATGATTGGTGAGGATATTCGAGTGACATTGTATCCGGACAAGGATTATTGATTTTTAGCAGTTCAGACTGGCGTAATTTGTCATCCTGAGGGAAGTGAAGGGTGGGCGCATGGTTAAGCGCTGTAGGTTTTTTTAAACGGCATGAAAAACGCCGATGGTAGGTTAGGGTTGCCGCAACCCTTGTCACTCATTAGATTTAAGTAAAAGGTGAAAAGTTATGTTCACAGGAATTATCAGTGCTATCGGCGATATCGCAGACCTAGAACAACGCGGTGGCGACGTGCGGCTAACAATCCGCAGCGGTAATCTAAATCTGGGCGACGTTCAGCTTGGCGATAGTATTGCCTGCAATGGTGCCTGCTTAACCGCCGTAGAACTCACAGGTGAAGGCTTTGTTGCCGATGTGTCAGTAGAGACATTGAATCTCACTACCATTGGTAATTGGCAGACTGGTAGTCGTATCAATATGGAGAAAGCGATGCAGGCTACTGACCGTTTTGGTGGTCATATTGTCTCTGGTCATGTTGATGGTATTGGTGAAGTGGTTGCGCTGGAGGAAGATGCGAGGTCTTGGCGCTTCCGTATTCGTGCACCTCGCGACATCGCTAAATACATTGCTCACAAAGGCTCAATTACGGTGGATGGTACTAGTTTGACGGTGAATATTGTTGACGGTGCCGAATTTGAATTGAATATTGTCCCCCACACTATGCAGCATACAGTGATGGGTGATTATAAGGTTGGCACCAGAGTCAATCTCGAAGTTGATCTGGTGGCCCGCTACTTAGAGCGATTACTGCTGGGCGATAAAGCCGCCGATCAATAGCGTTGGCACAGGAATTACACGGGAAAAGAAGGCAAAATGGTACTTAACACTGTAGAAGAATTACTCGAAGATATCCGTCAGGGCAAAATGGTTATCTTGATGGACGATGAAGATCGCGAGAATGAAGGTGATCTAGTGATGGCTGCGCCTATGGTGCGTCCTCAGGATATTAACTTTATGGCAACCTATGCCAGAGGACTTATCTGTCTGACGCTTAATGAACAGCGCTGCAAGCAGTTGGCGCTGGGCATGATGGTCGAGGGCGACAGCAATAAATCGAGCCACAGTACACCGTTTACTCTGTCTATTGAAGCTGCTGAGGGGGTTACCACTGGTATCTCCGCCGCTGATCGTGCACGCACAGTGCAGGCCGCGGTTGCTGGCAATGCCCGCCCTGAAGATATTGTTCAGCCGGGGCATATTTTCCCACTCAAGGCACAGCCAGGTGGTGTACTTAGTCGTGCAGGCCACACTGAAGCAGGTTGTGATCTGGCGCGTATCGCTGGTTTTGAACCCGCCGCCGTTATCGTCGAAATTATGAATGAAGACGGTACCATGGCGCGTCGTGACGACTTGGAGGTCTTTGCTGAAAAGCATCAGCTTAAAATTGGCACCATTGCGGATTTGATTCACTACCGTCTGGTCACGGAGAAAACCACGCAATGTATCAGCGAGCGTCAGGTACAGACCCAGTTTGGTGAATTCACACTGAAGACTTATTTAGATAATGCGCGCAATGAAAAGCATTTTGCTCTGGTAATGGGCGACGTCGCTGGGGAAGAGCCGGTGTTGGCGCGTGTACATATCAATCGCTCTGCCCGCGACTTGTTGGCGCTCGAATCTGATAAAGGCTACAACACCTGGTCATTCCATAAAGCCATGGAAGCCATCGCCAAAGAGGGCCGCGGCGCTCTGGTGTTGCTCTACTACCCTGAGAGCGCGCAAGATATTGATGACAGTATTGAGCATATTCTCAATCCTAATAGCGGCAAAACCCAGTCTGCCGGCGATGTGGTTTATCAGCAGGTTGGTACAGGCTCGCAGATTCTGATGGATCTGGGCGTGCACAAGATGCGCCTGATGAGTGCACCTTTCAAATTTACCGGCATCTCTGGCTTCGATCTTGAAGTTGTCGAATACGTCGATTGCGAATAGCGCCAAACAGGAATTAACCATGAGTGAATTTAGGCCTGAAGAAGGTAGTTATGATCTGGGCGATGTGCGCATAGCGATTATTGCTGCGCGCTGGAATGCCGAGATTACCGATGGATTATTAGCTGGCGCTGTGCGTGCCCTGGCTCGTCATAATATCAGCGGTGACGCAGTGGAAGAATATCGCGTACCAGGTGCTTTTGAGTTGCCAATAGCAGCACAGCGCGCCGCTCGTACAGGTCGCTTCGATGCGGTTATTACGCTAGGTTGCGTTATTCGTGGTGACACCCCGCATTTTGATTATGTCTGTTCTGAGACTACCCGTGGTATTGGCGAAGTCGGCCTCAATGAAAATCTACCAGTGGCCTTTGGTTTGCTCACCACAGATAACGTGCAGCAGTCCCTGGATCGCTCTGGGGATAATGAAGAAAATAAAGGTGAAGAAGCGGCCCTGACTATTTTGGAAATGCTCGCCGTATTTAAGCAGATGCAGAGCGCTAACTAGATGTCTAAACCGAAAGAAAAACAAAAAGCACGCAGAATGTTGGTACAGGCCCTGTATTCATGGGATGTGGGCGGTACTGACCTGGTCACTATTGAGGCCGAGTTCCACACTGATAATGATATGAGCAAGGTTGATACTGAGCTATTCCATACTATTTTATTTGGTGTGCCTAAAAATCTTGCTGCGCTGGATGCTGCCTATGAGCCGCATCTTGATCGAGAGAACAAACAACTCGACCCTGTCTCGCGTGCAGTACTGCGTCTATCTTCCTACGAAATGCTTTTCAGTATTGATGTGCCCTATAAAGTGGTTATCAATGAAGGCGTAAATCTGGCTAAAACCTACGGCCCCACCGACGCCTACAAATTTATCAATGGTGTTTTGGATAAGGTTGCGATTGATAAGCGTGCTGTCGAGGTAGCTGCTAACAGACGCGCCTAGTTGATTATGATTTGCCAAGAGGATGTAACTCTGTCGGACACCACATCATCTAAACCCAGCGAATTTGAGCTTATCGCGACCTACTTTAAAGACCTTACGAGTCAGCAGGGTGTGGTATTGGGTATTGGAGATGACGCTGCGCTGATTAACCCCAGCCCGGCGACCCAGCTCGTGATGGCCAGCGATACCCTGGTTGAGTCAGTGCACTTCCCTGCAGAAGCCAGTGGTGAGCAGATTGCGACGCGAGCCCTGTGCGTAAATCTCAGCGACATGGCGGCCATGGGCGCAACGCCAAAATGGTTTACTCTGTCCCTGACAATTCCCAACCATCTCGCCAATGACCACTGGTTAAAAGGCTTTAGTTCTGGCCTCGCCGATGTGGCCAAGGAATTTGATATTGCCTTGGTTGGGGGTGACACCACATTGGGCCCATTGACAGTGAGCATTACCATGCTGGGCGAGGTGCCTGTTGGCCAGGCCCTGCAGCGCAGTGGAGCAGTTGTTGGGGATGCAGTCTATGTGACAGGCACGCTGGCTGATGGGGCTGCGGCTCTGGCAATGCTCAGCTCCAATGAGAATTATGATCGCGATGATGCTGAGCGTTTACTGGCTAGATTCTATCGGCCCCAGCCGCAGGTTGAGGTGGGCATTGCACTGCGCAATATCGCCAGCGCCTGCATTGATATATCAGATGGCTTGATTGCTGATCTTGGCCATATTTGTCAGGCTAGTGGTGTAACAGCTAATTTGGTTACGCAATGGCTGCCAATACACAGGCAATTGATAGAGACTTCAGCGACCGATTGTTTGAACTGGGCACTGACAGGAGGGGATGAATATCAGCTGTGCTTTACTCTCTGTGCAAACAATAAAAAAATAGTGGATCAATGGATTGCTGAGGGGACATTAATGGCCACAATGGTAGGCCAGATAACCCAGCCCCTTAATTCGGATAAACGGGTTACTGTTGATCAACGTCAGATAGCAGACAGCATTGGAGGATTTGACCATTTCAGCAACTAATCCCGGTTTTAAAGAGCTTGTACGTTCACCCGTTCTGCTGCTGGCGTTTGGCTTCGGCAGTGGACTGGCGCCAAAAGCCCCCGGTACTGTGGGCACTATCGCAGCGGTACCACTGTGGCTGCTGCTAGCCCATCTGTCTGAGCCAATGTCTCTGCTCATTATTCTTATCTCAGCTATCGCCGGTATTGCTATCTGTGGCGCAGCGGCAGAGAAACTCGGGGTTCATGACCATGGCGGTATTGTCTGGGATGAGTTTGTCGGCTACTGGATAACGATGACCTTTCTGCCCCTTAGCTATGTATCCATGCTTATAGGTTTTATCCTATTTCGAATTTTTGATATTTTAAAGCCATGGCCGATTAGTTGGCTGGACAAAAAGGTCTCTGGGGGGTTGGGTATAATGCTCGACGATGTTGTTGCAGGACTGGCCGCAGGGGGATGTGGCTGGCTGTTGTATTGGTGGTTGTTAAGCTAGTTGTAAACCAAGATACCGGTTTGTGGCAACTTATAATAAAAAAGGGAAATATTCAGTGAACGATAAAATCAAAGCCGTAGTGGTGGTGCTGGCGGCACTGTTTATAGCCATTATGATGAATGTATTGAAGCCAGATACTGACAAGGCCGCAGAGCCGCAAGCAGCGATTGCTGTGAAGGCAGAATTTGTCAGTGTCGCACAGTTGGCCATGCGCGTGGAGTCTCAGGGCACAGTGCAACCAAGAACCAGAACCACATTGGTGTCAGAGGTCTCTGGCACTGTTTTGGAAGTTGCGGATGCCTTTGTTGTAGGTGGCATATTTAAGGCTGGGGACATGCTGTTAAAGCTGGATTCAACGGACTATGAGGTGACTTTACAGCGGGCACAGGCAGCACTTATTAGTGCCGAAGCGATGCTGGAGCTTGAAAAAGCGCGATCAGTCCAGGCTGAAAAAGAATGGGCAATGACAGGGCGACCCAAATCAGAAGCGCCGCAACTGGCATTGCGCCGCCCCTATCTGCTGGAAGCGAAAGCCAATCTGCTGAGAGCTCAGGCCGAAGTCAAACAGGCTCAGATCAAGCTGGATAAGACTGTGATCAAGGCGCCTTATGAGGGCATGCTGTCACAGAAATCTGCCGATGTAGGTCAGTTTGTTACCATTGGATCCCGTATTGGCGAGACCTTTGCAATCGATTATATCGAGGTCAGATTGCCCCTTACTGAAACTGATCTGCGCATGATGGAAGGGCTGTCGTCACCGGCGCAATTATCCAACAAGACTGTACTGCTCAGTGGCACCGTGGATGGTGTTAACAGTTCCTGGACTGCTGCGGTTGAGCGATCTGAAGGTGTGGTTGATGAGCTGAATCGCTCGCAATATATAGTGGCCCGGGTGGCAGATCCCTATGGTCTGACTGCGGCTGGTGAACCCATGGTACCTTTGCGAGTTGGCACCTTTGTTAAAGCCTCGATCGAGGGCAAGGTACTGAATAATATTATTAAAATTCCGCGAAGCTCCCTGCTGGAGGGTTCGAGAGTGGGGCTGGTGGCTGCCGATAATTTGCTGCAGATTGTCCCTGTAACTGTCGCCTCCGGGGATGACCGCCACTATTATATTTCTGCTGGACTCAACAATGGCGACCAGGTTGTCACCAGTGCGCTGGGAACGCCCATAGAGGGATTGAAGCTGCGGGTAAAAAATAATGTCAGCGCGAGTGCAGAGCAGTGATTGAAGCCAACTCCAAGGGACTTATTGCCTGGTTTACCAAAAATCCGGTAGCCACCAATCTAATCATGATTCTGGTATTTTTTGCCGGGGCTCTGTCCCTGAGCAATATCAGTAAAGAGATGTTCCCCCGCACCGAAATTCGCATGGTCAGTGTCCTTGCTCCCTATCCTGGTGCCGCGCCAGTAGAGGTTGAAAAGGGCGTTATTCTGCCAATGGAATCTGCCCTTGAGGGTTTGCAGGGAATTAAAAAAATCACCTCTGAAGCCAAGCGGGACATGGCCTCTATCCGCCTAGAAATTGAACCCAACGAAGATATCAACGAAGTGATGACCCAGATCGAAAATCGTATCGATGGCATCACTAACCTGCCCGATGATTTGGAAAAGCCTACGGTCCAGCGTGTGCAAATGAATCTCTGGGCTCTGGGTGTGTCGGTCTATGGCGAAATGACCGAGCGGCAGAAGAAGCTGGTGGGCGACGAGGTGTACGATGAACTGCTGGCCCTGCCCCCGGTAAAAGAGGTGCAGCTGTGGGGTGCCGGTCAGTACGAGATTTCTATTGAGGTCAGAGAGGATCGGCTTAAAGAGCTTAATCTGACGCTTAATGAAGTTGCGGAGGCGGTTCGAGCTTCATCTCTGGATCTTCCGGCAGGAATGATCCGCACTGAAAACGGCAATGTCCTGGTCAGGACCGAAGGCAAGTCCTACTACGGCAGTGACTTTGAAAATATTGTTTTCCGCAGTAATAGAGACGGTACCCAACTACTGGTTTCAGATGTTGCCACTGTAAGAGATGAGTTTACCGAGAGCGCGTTTACCAATAGGTTTGATCGCAAGACCTCATTTACCCTAGGGGTTTTCTCTCTGGAGGGACAGAATCTGCTGGATATCAGTGAGGCTGTCCATGCCTATGCCGCAGAGAAGCAGAAATCCCTGCCCGATGGGGTAAGCATCACTGTGTTTAATGATGAGGCCTATTACTTAAATGGCCGCCTGACCATGATGTCGGAAAACCTTTTGATGGGTGGGTTTCTGGTTGCTGTGGTGCTGGGCCTTTTCCTGAATCTAAAAGTGGCATTCTGGGTAATACTGGGTATCCCAGTGAGCTTTGCAGGCGCATTTTGGTTGATGCCTATGGGTGGGGTTACCGTCAATGTACTCAGCTTGTTTGCATTTATTATGGTTCTGGGGATTGTGGTGGACGACGCCATTGTTATTGGCGAAAGTGTCTATAGCGAGGTCAAGGCGGACTATAAGCAGAAGTCTCTGGCGGGGCAGGTGGAGGGAGTCTACTCTGCTTCTGTAGACACAGTGGTGTGCGGCGTTCAGCGCGTGGCAACACCGTCGACCATTGGTGTACTGACAACCATGGCTGCGTTTGCGCCGATCATATTTATTGGCGGCAGCTTTGCCGGCATTACCAAAGCGATTGGTATTGTCGTTGTTCTCTGTCTGACCTTCTCGCTAATTGAATCTAAACTTATTCTGCCGTCTCATCTTGTGGGTCTAAGGTTCGGTGACAAACCCTCGGGCCCACTGGCTTTTGTCACCAGATATCAGCGCGCCGTTTCCAGCGGGCTTGAATACTTTGTCGACAATATCTACCAGCCTGTGCTGAAAAAAGCGCTGGTCAATCGCTACCTGACTCTGGCCAGCTTTTTGGGTGTGCTGATTATTATCTTAGGTGCTACCAGTAGTGGCCTTGCTAAGTTTGAATTCTTTCCCAATGTGCCTGGGGATGATGTGCGGGCTAACATCGTCATGCAGGACGGCGCCTCTCAGGAGAGTCTCGATGAAACCATTGATATTATCGAGAGCGCTATTTACAAGATTGACCAACAGTATCGGGATGAGAATCCAGATAGTGATGGTCTAGTCCAACATGTGGCCTTCTTTGTCAGGAATGATGTCACAGTAGGCTTTCGATTGGTGTTGACCAAAGCGGAGTATCGCTCGGTGAGTGCAGTTGAGATTGCCCGCTTATGGCGTGAGGAGGTGGGTCTGTTGCCCAATGTTCGCGAGCAGCGTTACTCTGCCAGTGAGGGCACTTCCGGGGCTAAGATAAGCCTGTCCCTGTCAGGTTCCAATCCGGACCAACTCACCAGAGCAGGTATGGAGCTGCAGCAGTATTTGACTCAGTTCCCTGGCGTCTATGATATTTATAATTCCCAGGGCTCTGGCAGCAAAGAGGTTCTGATTAAGCTAAAGCCCTATGCCAGTCAGGTTGGCGTGCGGCTAAGGGATGTGGCGATTCAGGTTAGGCAGGCGTTTTACGGTGAGGAAGTGCAGAGAGTTCAGCGCAATTCAGACACCATTAAGGTCATGGTCAGGTACCCGATCGAGGATCGTCGCTCTATTGCAACTCTAGAAAATATGCTGATAAGAACCGCTACTGGCGAGGCTGTCGAAATTGCTCAGGTCGCAGATATTCGTCTGGGACTGGGTCTTACATCTATTGATCGACTCGATCGCAAGCGCACTCTGACAGTCACTGCAGATGTGGAAGAAGACAGGGTTCAAAGTGGTGATGTTGTGGCTGATGTGCGCAATAAATTTGTACCCCAGTTGCTGGAAAAATACCCTGGTGTTGAGTTCAGATTAAGTGGCAGCTCTCAGGAACAGAGTGAGTACTATGCCAAAATGGGTGTTGGTTTTCTCGCTGCTCTATTTATGATTTACGGCCTGCTGGCAGTGCCTCTGCGTTCGTATATCCAGCCCATAGTAATTATGTCAGTGATTCCGTTTGGTTTTATTGGTGCGGTAATTGGCCATATCCTGTTTGATATGTCGGTAAACATTCTGTCAATTTTTGGCATTATTGCTCTGGCGGGTGTGGTGGTGAATGACAGTCTGATCCTGGTGGAATTTGCCAACCGGGGCAAGGCTGACGGGTTGACCCCCGAGCAGGCGATTATCAATGCCGGCAGCAAGAGATTCCGAGCCATTTTGCTAACCACACTAACCACCTTTGTGGGTCTACTGCCACTGTTGTTTGAAACCAGCGTGCAGGCGCAGTTTGTTATTCCAATGGCTCTGTCACTGAGCTTTGGTATTCTGTTTGCCTCCACTATCACCCTGCTGTTGATTCCCTGCCTCTATTTGGTGGTGGAGCGAAATCACCGTTTTGTCAGTAGTTTATTACTGCTGCCTCTGTTGATGGCTGCGAGTTATTTCACTGTCTTTATTGGCATTATGTCCATGGCACTGTTTTTGGCTATTAGTCTGTTACTGGTTATTATTGGTATAGCGCTATTTGTGGCCAAGCTGCTGGGTTACTTACCTGAGCCTCAGGTCAGTGTCTAACCGAAGGCGTTAACTAAACCCTATCGAAGGCCCTGCAGGTGCTATAGTTACTGCAGGGTTTTGACCTGCAAATGCGGTTAACGCCAAATAAACCACAGTCTGTCCAGGATTCGGACGGATGATCACCTAAGGACAGGAACCTCTCTTGAAAAGGCAGTTTAGGGCGTTAATGCCAGTCGCGATTATTGGCGCCGCAGTTATTATTTCAATCGCCATGAACCTGCTTAAAGCCCCACCTCTCAAAGCAGAATCACCAGATACAGCAGCGGTGGTAAAAACCCAATTATTACAAGCGGCAGATGCGACCCTTACGGTGGAGTCCCAGGGCACAGTATTGCCCCGCACTCGGACATTATTGACGTCTGAAGTCTCAGGTACCGTGTTGCAGGTATCACCACAGTTTGTGGTCGGCGGCACCTTTAAAGCTGGGGATCTGCTACTGCAGATTGATCCCACAGATTACAAAGTCGCTTTGCAACGAGCCAAAGCCAATCTCATTAGCATGAATGCCCAGCTGACCTTTGAGCGCGCCCGCGCCACCCAGGCGGAAAAAGAATGGGCCATGACGGGCCGCCCAGCTGAAGAAGCCCCCTTGCTGGCCCTGCGCAAACCCTATTTAGAGGAGGCCCGTGCCAATGTTCTCCAGGCTGAGGCCGAGGTCACCCAGGCTCAGCTCAAACTTGAGCGAACCGCAATTCGGGTTCCCTATGCTGGCATGGTGTCGGCCAAAACAGTGGATATTGGTCAGTATGTTTCAGTGGGCACTAATCTGGGAGAAACCTTTGCTATTGATTTTGCCGAGGTGCGTCTGCCTCTGACCAAACGTGATCTGTCCATGATGAATAGTTTCTCTCAAGTGGATCGAGAGCATCATCTACAGGTGACATTGCTCGGCTCAACCGACGGCAACGATAAGCGCTGGGATGCCAGGTTGGTTCGCTCCGAAGGGGTTATTGATAAGGTCAATCGATCACTTTATGTGGTTGCTCAGGTGGATGACCCCTACGGCCGCAGCAGTGGCGACAGAGCTGATGCAAACCCGCTATTGATGGGTACCTTTGTGACAGCCATTATTGGTGGGAAGTCTATTGCCGGTGTCTTTGCGGTACCCCGCCACGCCCTGCTTGAGGGCAGCAAGATTGCTTTGGTAGATAATGATCAGCGGTTGCGGCTGAAATCCGTCGAGCCTATTTATGCTGACAAGCAGTTTTATTATCTGAGTCATGATATTGATGAAGGGATTGAGAACGGTGCTGAGATTATTGTCAGTACCATAGGTGTGCCTATTGAGGGGATGAAAGTGGCCCCGGAAAGAGTGGAATTGGCCGCTGTTGTCCCTGACAAATCGATAGCCGAGGGAGCAATCTCCGATGGCGACTGAGAGCTATGGATTGATCGGCTGGTTTAGCAAAAATCCCGTTGCGGCCAATCTGCTTATGCTGTTGATTATTGCCGCCGGATTTATTTCCGTCAGCAATATCAGCAAAGAGATGTTTCCTGTAGGCGAACTTGATCAGATTAAAGTCACTGCTATCTACCCTGGCGCCGCGCCGGTTGAAGTAGAAAAGGCTGTTATCCTGCCTATGGAGTCTGCAGTGCAGGGGCTTAAAGGGATTAAAAAAATTACGTCTACCGCCAGTCGCGATCTAGCGATCCTCAATCTTGAAATTGAGTCCAATGAAGACATGCAAGAGATGATCTCGCTGGTGGAGAATCGCATTGATAGCATTGTGAACTTCCCCGATGATTTGGAAAAGCCCACAGTCCAGAGAATGACGATAGACGAAGCTCGTTGGGTGATGGGTATTGCCGTAGCTGGGGAGATGGATGAGCGCACCCGCAAGCAACTGGGGCAAGAAATGCGCGATGAGTTGCTACTTTTGGACGAGATCAAAAATATCACATTGTGGGGAGCAGGTGACTACGAGATATCAATTGAGCTAACAGAGGACCGCCTGCGGGAATTTAATCTCACTCTGGCCGAGGTGGCCAATGTGTTGCGCAACTCATCCATTGACCTACCGGCAGGAATGATTCGCGCTGCCCAGGGTAATATTCTGGTACGTACTCAGGGCAAAGCCTATACCGGTGAGGCCTTTGCCAGTCTGGTGGTGCGCAGCCAGGCAGATGGCACCGAGTTATTGCTGGGTGAAATTGCCGATATCAGAGATGGCTTTGCCGAGACCAATAGCATGGTGCGCTTTGATGGTCAGACGGCTTTTAATCTGGGTATTTTCGCTACTGATGGCCAGGATATTTTGACCATCAGTGATCGCATTAAGCAGTATATCGCCGAGAAGCGTGAGACATTACCTCAGGGGCTGGTGATCGATGAGTTCTTTGATACCTCATTTCACCTCCGCGGCCGTCTCAATATGATGGTCGAAAATCTTGCGCTGGGTGCCGTGTTGGTGGCTATTGTATTGGGGCTGTTTCTCAATCTGCATGTGGCCGGCTGGGTGATGGTGGGTATTCCTGTCAGCTTTCTGGGGGCCTTCTGGCTGATGCCTGTTAACCCCTATCCGGTGACCATTAATGTATTGAGCCTGTTCGCCTTTATTATGGTGTTGGGTATTGTGGTGGATGACGCGATTGTTATTGGCGAGAGTATTTTTGCCGAGGCCAAAGCGGACTATAAGCAAAAACTTAGCGCCACCGGCCCGCAACTGGAAAAGGATATTGGCTACAGTGCATCAGTGGCCACCGTGATTGCCGGGACTAAAAGGGTGGCTACGCCATCTACTATTGGCGTATTGACCACCATGGCTGCCTTTGCTCCGATTCTATTTGTCGGCGGCGCTGCGGCACCTTTCTTTGAGGCCATCGCGGTGGTGGTGATTCTCTGCCTGCTGTTTTCACTGATTGAATCCAAGCTGATTCTGCCCTCCCATTTGGTGGGCCTGCGCCTCGGGCGCCCCATGACATCTCGCCTTGCGTTTTTAGAGCACTGGCAACGCAATATCGCTGGGGGTCTCACTCATTTTATCGATAATCGTTACCAGCCATTTTTGCGGCTGTGTCTAAAGCATCGCTATGCCACTCTGGCGAGTTTTCTGGCCATTCTTATTATCTCGATTAATGCTGTCAATGCCGGGATTGCCCGCTTTGAGTTCTTCCCTAATGTGCCAGGAGATGGGGTGCAGGCGCAGATTATTATGCAGGATGGCACCTCAGCAGAAATTATGCGCGAGACACTGACCAAAGTAGAGGCAGCGGCTTATCAGATGGATGCGGATTACCGCGCTGAATATCCCGAGGATAAAGGTCTGTTTGAGCATCTTATTTTTTATACTGAATCCGACACTCAGGCGATGTTTATGATGTCCCTGACCCATGCTGAGGAACGTCGAATAAGCGGGTTCGACGTTGAAAAATTGTGGCGTGAGGCGGTTGGAGCTCTGCCCAATGTACGTAAGCAGCGATACTTTGCAGGCACTAATGCCGGTGGTGGTGCCAAAATTAATCTGACTCTGTCGGGTTCTGATCCACAGTTGCTGAACCAAGCTGGTAAAGAGTTGCAAGCCAAACTCGGTGATTACACTGGCGTATTTGATATCTATAACAGTCAGGGTGCCGGTGGTCGGGAAGTCCTGATCAGCCTTAAACCCCATGCCAGTCAGCTGGGTATTACTCTTGGTGATGTAGCTCGACAGGTGCGCCAGGCATTCTATGGCGAGGAGGTACAGCGGCTGCAGCGTGGTGCAGATACAGTCAAGGTGATGGTACGGTATCCCTTGGCAGATCGTCGATCCCTGGCGACCTTGGAGGAAATGTATATCCGCACGGCTAATGGTCAGTCTGTGGCGATTAATGAGGTAGCGGATATCAAGCTGGGTCTGGGGCTGACAGCAATTGACCGGATTGATCGTGCGCGCACGCTCACTATCAGTGCAGATGCGGATGCCAGCAAGGTGCAGAGTGGCATGGTGATCAGTGATTTAAGTGAAAATTATATTCCTCAATTATTGGCCAAATACCCAGGCATTAAATTTGGTCTGGGTGGTGCCAGTGAAGAGGAGCGCAAGCTGATGGAGCGCATGATTATCGGTTTTGTTGCCTCAATGTTTTTGATTTATGGGTTGTTGGCTGTGCCCTTAAAGTCCTATGTTCAGCCATTGGTGATTATGTCTGTTATTCCCTTCGGCTTTATTGGCGCCGTGATTGGTCATGTGCTGTTTGATGTTGCTATCAGCATGTTGTCGATCTTTGGCCTGATCGCTCTGGCTGGCGTTGTGGTCAACGATAGCTTGATACTGGTTGAGTTTGTGAATAGGGGACGCGGAAAGAATGCCTCAATTGATCAGGCCCTTCTGGGGGCGGGCAAAAAGCGCTTCAGGGCGATTTTATTAACTACCATGACCACCTTTGTGGGCCTGCTGCCTATGTTGTTTGAAACCAGTGTGCAGGCCCAGTTTGTGATTCCAATGGCTCTGTCCCTAAGCTTTGGTATTGTATTCGCCACAGCGATTACTCTGGTGCTGGTACCCTGTCTGTATCGGGTGATTTATGATCTGCGTGACCCGAAAAGGTTTTCTGGGGCTGCTGTCCAAGAGGCATTGAGCTAAGGAATAAAATCCCGCGTAAAAACCTGCACTGAGAACAGGTTGCGGCTACAATAGCGACTTAAAATAAATCACCCACCGGAGTTAGATTGGTGCTTCGCTTTATCGAATCTTCAAAGTTGCCCACCCGTTGGGGCACTTTTGATATCCATGGTTTTGAAGACCCATTTAAGGGTAAAGAGCATATTGCTATCACCATGGGCGACTGCGCTGCCGGCGAGCCACTGTTAATCAGAATTCATTCGGAATGTCTTACTGGCGATGCCCTGGGCAGTATGCGTTGCGATTGCGGTGAGCAATTGCAGGAAGCGATGAAGCGTATTTCGGAGCTGGGTCGTGGTGCGATTTTATATCTGCGCCAGGAAGGTCGAGGCATTGGGTTAGTGAATAAAATTCGCGCTTACAACCTTCAGGATCAGGGTGCGGACACAGTCGAAGCCAACGAGCGATTGGGCTTTGGCGCTGATATGCGTGATTATTCTATCTGTGCACCAATGTTGGAGCATCTGGGCGCTAGTCAAGTCAGGCTGATGACTAATAACCCACGCAAAATTAATGCCCTTAAAGACTTGGGTATTAATGTCGTCGATCGCGAGCCTATTCAGGCAGATAGCAATCCCCATAATGTGCAATACCTCTCCACCAAAGCTGGCAAGTTAGGCCATATGTTTAAGGAAGAAAAATGAGCCTGGCCAAGCGAATTATCCCCTGTCTCGATGTCGATAAAGGCCGCGTAGTCAAAGGCGTCCAGTTTGTCGATATCCGCGATGCTGGTGACCCTGTAGAAGTTGCCCGCCGCTACAATGAGCAGGGCGCCGATGAAATTACTTTTCTTGATATTACCGCTAGCCATGAGGCCCGTGACACCACCTTACATACAGTTGAGCGTATGGCAGGGGAAGTCTTTATCCCTCTGACCGTTGGCGGTGGTGTGCGTGAGTTGCAGGATATTCGCAATCTGTTAAATGCCGGGGCTGATAAAGTCGCTATTAATTCTGCGGCCATTCATAACCCGGAATTTGTCCGTGAAGCGGCCCAGCGCTTTGGCTCGCAATGTATTGTGGTGGCTATCGATGCCAAGCAGGTGCAGCAGGGTAATAATCCAGCCTGGGAAATATTCACCCATGGTGGTCGCAAGCCCACCGGTATTAATGCCATTGAATGGGCCGAGAAAATGACAGCCTATGGTGCAGGTGAAATTTTACTGACCAGTATGGATCGCGATGGTACCAAGAATGGGTTTGATCTGGATTTGACGTCGCGTATCAGTGATGCGGTTCATGTGCCGGTTATTGCGTCCGGTGGTGTAGGCAATCTACAACACTTGGTGGATGGCATTGTCGATGGCAAGGCCGATGCGGTATTGGCCGCCAGTATTTTTCACTTTGGTGAGCATACTGTGCCTGAGGCCAAGCAGTATATGGCTGAGCGTGGGGTTAATGTTCGGCTTTGATGATTAACGTTTCTAAGTAATAAAAGCCAAAAAAAAACCGCGCATGTGCGCGGTTTAAAAGATACTACATTGTTGCTTAAGGGTAATTCAGGGCTATTCAACCATGTTTACATGGGATTGATTCTTAACCAGGGCTTCATTAGGAATCCCAGCGGATTAGATAATTTAATTGGCGCAGCCAGCGCTGACAAACAGATACATTCTCCATTTTGTGCGCCCATCGGCTGGTGCACATCACCGGGTTGGCGGAGTAAGAAGTCACCTTCACGATAAACCGCGCGCTCATCCGAAAAGCTGCCTTTCAATACCACAGTGTATTCCAGACCATTGTGATCATGCTTGGGCGTTTTGCCGCCTGCCCCTATCTTATGCAGGGCGACCTCAAACGCTTTCTGACCGGTCTTGAACTGCGCAATATCGACCGAAGCAGAGAGACGCCTCCAGGTAAGAGTGGTTTCTGCTCCCGCAACAAGCTTACTGACCGAAAATGGGAAGTTGCTGTTTGTGGCTTGTTCTTTAGCGACCACCTTGACAGGCTGCGGATCGTCAATAGCAGCCATCACGGAGTCAAGAACACTGTCATCCACTGGCGTGGGGGCAGCTTCTACCATGAGTTGTGCGCCGACTTCGTTGAGGCTGAGTAGCTCAGTGCGGCACTGCTCACAAAAATGTAGATGCGCAGAAACGCAAATCGATGGTGCAGTTGCCAATGTGCCTGCTGAAAACTCTACCAGCATGGCGTTATCTGGATGATATTGAAGTTTAGTGGTCATGAATCAGCTCATCTTGTAATTCTGGTGCAACCAAAATTTGCATCTTTTGGAGTGCCAAGCGCACTCTTGATTTAACGGTACCCAGAGGCAGCCCCAATTCACTGGAGGCCTCGGCATGTGATTTTCCTTCGAGATAGACTTTGCGCAGAATTTCGTCCTGCTCTTTCGGCAACCGAGCGAGGCACGCCTGCACCTTGTCTTCACTGCGTTTTTGGCGCAGCAGAGAGACCGGTGTGTCCTCGTCCGGCTCGTGCCAGAAATCTTCATTCTCCAGAGGAAGGTGCTGGGTGTTGCTTTTGCGCCGCAACATGTCGATTCGACAGTTGCGAGCCACCGTGTAGATCCAGGTGGTTGCAGAGGCCTTTTCGGGGTTGTACCCAGCGGCTTTCTGCCATACCTTAATCATCACTTCCTGCACCAGATCTTCGCCCAGACCGGGAAACCAACCTTCATGTCGGCTGGCTTGGGCAAAGCTTTTCACCAGGGGAGCGAAATGTTTAAAAAGTTGCGCAAACGCTTGACGATCGCGCTTCTCACCCACGGAAACCAGCAACAGACTCCATTGGTCTGAGCGCTTTCCTGCAAGGTTTAAAACGGCAACACGACTGTTTTTCTCTGTGTGTTTGTCCACGATTTCTTCTTTTTTGTTTAACATGCCTACACTGCTGTCTGCCACTTTAACACTTTTACGAGGATTTTAATGTTTTGGATCATATCTTTGTGGCTGCAAATGACCCTCCAAGCGCTGGGCTCTATGTATAAAACCTGTAATCCAGCAGCCAGATGGATCGGATTGTCTACCTAGGTATAGAACTGGGTTATCATGTCAGCAGAAATCTGCGGTTCACCGCTGGTGGCGCCAATAATGTCGACAGGTATGTCGATGACATTGGTGCATCGATAAATAGCAACAGATATAGCTGGGTGGTTTATACCAATCTTCAATCTAGCGAGTCATTATTAGGGTAACAGGGTTAATTTATGAGTCTGACACAGCGAATAGTTGTAGCGATGCTAATAGGCCTCCTTGCTGGGGCACTTCTAAATGTCATCTCAAGCACCGATATGCTGCCGGTAGCCGTGCAGGCTTGGCTGGATATGTATCTGGTCGACGGACTGTTTGATAGTGTCGGGCAGATATTTATCCGCTCATTAAAACTTCTTGTCGTACCTCTGGTCTTTGTGTCGCTGATTTGCGGTGTGTCCTCGCTGGGCAATAACTCGCGTATGGGTGCTGTAGCGACTAAAACAGTTGCTCTGTATATGACTACCACAGCCATTGCTATTGCACTGGCTATCTTTGTGGCCGTGTTAGTTCAGCCTGGCGTAGGTATTGATTTGGCCATGGCGAGCGAATTTGTTGCTAAAGAAGCGCCGCCTCTGAAGACCACCATTATCAATATTTTCCCCAGCAATCCGGTGGAGTCAATGGCCAATGGCAGCATACTGCAGGTTATTGTGTTTTCACTGTTGATGGGTTTGGCCATTTCCAAAAGTGGCGAAAAGGGTCAGCGCATCAGTGACTTTTTTAATGATGTTAATGAAGTCATTATGAAGATGGTGATGATCCTGATGAAGCTGGCACCCTATGGCATATTCTGCCTGCTGGCCAAGCTATTTTCCGATGTTGGCATTGGTATGATTCTAAATCTGGCTAAGTATTTCTTCACCGTGCTGTTTGTGCTTCTGTTGCACAGCCTCGGTGTCTATACATTACTCTTTAAGTTTTTCACCGGCCTCAGTGTAAGGACCTTTTTAAGTAAAATGCGCTCGGCCCTGGCACTCGCATTTAGTACGGCCTCCAGTGGCGCAACCATGCCGGTGACATTGCGTACCGTGGAACAGCGTCTGGGTGTCAATAATAGTGTTGCCTCTTTTACTGTGCCCTTAGGTGCGACCATTAATATGGATGGCACTGCGATTATGCAGGGCGTGGCGACGGTATTTATTGCTCAGGCCTACAATATTGGTCTGGGTCTCGACGGCTATTTAACGGTTGTGCTTACCGCCACCCTAGCTTCTATAGGCACTGCCGCAGTGCCTGGAGTGGGTCTAGTAATGCTGGTGATGGTGCTCAATCAGGTAGGCCTTCCTGTAGAGGGTATTGGCCTTATTATTGGTGTTGACCGACTGTTGGATATGACGCGCACGGCGACCAATGTTACTGGCGATGCCATGGTGACCACCGTTGTCGCCAACAGCGAAGACTTCCTTGATCGCGCTGTATTTAATGACCCTGAGGCGGGAGTTATTCGGGACGTTTAACGATTGCTAGTGCAGGCCCTATCCCAGAGGTGGGGTTTATGCAGTTTTTGGCCCACCGATGTCGGTTTAGAGCGGGCAATTGGAAAACCCCAGCGTTATTGCATAACTCAATTTGCTTGGCATATTTGTAAACTCAACCAAGTGGCTGGGCTACGACGTTGAGCAAGAAACCATTTCTTAGGAACGTTAAAATAATGATTGAACTTTACCGGCAGCATATCAATGAAAAAAAAGCGCGCTTTCAAGGCATTCTCGAAGCTACTGGTTATCAGGGAATATTGATTGGGTCCGGTGAGACCAAGATGCAATTTCAAGATGATATGGCCTACCCATTTAAAGCCAATCCTTACTTTCGTGAGTGGGCACCATTAGCGACTAGGGCTGGCTGTTATTTACATATCACTGCAGCTGCCAGCAAGCCGACATTATTTTTACTGACTCGGGAAGATATTTGGCATACGGCACCTGAATACCTGCCAGACGGCTTCGATCAGGCTTTTGAAATTATTGAGTATTCCGATACTGGTGAGATTAAAAAAACCCTCGCTGATACAAAGACAGCATTGATCAATGAAGTCAATACGTTAGAAATAGCGGCTGAACATTGGAATCCACAGGCTTTGCTGCACCATATTGACTACCAACGCCGAGGCAAAACCAGCTACGAGCAGGCTTGCGTGCGCGACGCTAATCGTCGCGCTGTACCAGCCCATCGGGCAGCTCATCAAGCTTTTATGGCCGGAGCCTCTGAAGTGCAGATTGCCGCCGCCTATTTATCCGCCTGCGATTGTCGAGAGAGTGAAATGCCCTATGGGATTATCGCTGGGGTCAATGAGCATGCGGCTGTATTACATCATCATAATTTGTTTAAACAGCCAAAGACACCGCGCAGTTTTTTGATTGATGCCGGGGTGGAGGTTAATGGTTATGCCTCAGATATTACGCGTACCTACGCCTATGACCCGGGCAGCGATTTTGCCGCTATGATCGCCTTGATGGACAAAACTCAGCTTGCGCTATGTGCGCAAGGTAGTATTGGCAAAAGCCCGGTTGATATCCATATACTCTCTCAGCATAGAATTGCCGATATCCTGATTGAATTCGATATACTCAAAATGTCGGCAGAAGCGGCAGTGGAAAATGATATTGCAGCCTCTTTTTATCCCCATGGGTTGGGTCATCATCTGGGCTGTAATGTGCATGATAAAGGTGCCCAGCTAGCTAATGCCCAGGGCGACCTTTTGCCTCCCCCAGAGAAATACCCAAAGCTGCGCTCTGGCGCTCCTATGGTTGCCAATCAAATCTATACTGTGGAGCCAGGTCTATATTTTATTCCAGCCTATCTTGAGAAACTTAAGGCCGGTGAACATGCTAATTTGATTAACTGGTCACGCGTTGATGAATTTGTCCCCTATGGTGGCATTCGTATTGAAGATAATATTGTGTTGCATGCTGATGGTTCTTTAGAAAATCTAACTCGCGATGCCTTCGCAGAAATACAATAATGTTGCAGCTACAAATATTCACTACCGGTGGCACTATAGACAAAGTTTACTTTGATGCCCTCAGTGAATTTCAGATAGGTGAGCCTGTTATTGATTCCATATTAAAGCAGATGAATGTTGGTTTTAATTATCAGGTAGAGGCATTAATGCGTCTGGATAGCCTTGATATGACGGACGATAATCGCGGTCATATCCAGCGGTCTGTTGCTCGCTCTGAGGCGCAGCATATCCTAATTACGCATGGCACTGACGGTATGGTTGAAACCGCGGGTTGGCTTAGCAAGATAGAAAATAAAACCATAGTGTTGACTGGTGCACTGCAACCCGCTGCGTTTACCAATACTGATGCGCTATTTAATATTGGTTGTGCAATTGGTGCGATTCAGAGTTTGGGTGTCGGTGTTTATATCGCGATGAATGGGCAGATTTTTCCCGCGTACCAGGTGGTTAAGAATCGTGCTGAGCATCGTTTTGAAATTGCACCTGATTAATATCGCATCACAGCCCTCGCTGCCATTCTTCGCGCAGAGGAATCATACCGGGCTGATTAATCGCGGTATTAACAATTGCTAAGAGTTTCTCTTTATCTTTACCCAGTACGCCTTTAAGCACCAGATAATTTGAAGCATGGTCACTTCTAAAAATGGTTTTATCCAGTTGCAGATTACTCAGCAATGTGTGTATCTCTTGGAATAATTCCAGTTTTCCTAATTTCCGCCAGCGGCCCTCAAAGGCCTCTTCGAAGCGCTCGCTACCGGTCGGAAATTCGACAACCAATGTGCTCAGATAATCAGGCTGAGCTGCGTTCATTAACCTCGCCGAATTAAGTGCATGCTGCTGGCTGAGTTCTGGTCCGCCGAGGCCATTTAAAATCATCACTGAACTTTTCATTCCCGCCTGTTTTATTTTTGTCAGCGCGGTTAAAGATGACTCATAGTCCTCACCTTTATTGACTAATTTAAGTACCTCATTATCGCCACTCTCGCAGCCGACATACATCAGTTTGAGGCCGAGATCAAAAAGATCCTGGAGCTCTTCAAGAGTTTTATTTTTTACGTTTCGAGGCAGGCAGTAGGAAGAAATACGCTGCACTTCGGGATAGTATTTATTTATCATTTGCAGAATATCAACCAGTCGACGTGTACTTAATGTCATCGCATCGCCATCGGCGAGAAATACACGTTTCACTGGATAGCCGTCTTGCGCCAGACTGCGCAGCTCTTGCTCAATGGTTTCTAAAGGTTTCGGCTTAAAGCGTTTTTGCTCATCGGTATACATTTCACAGAAGGTACATCTGTTGTACGAGCAACCATTGGTCACTTGCAGAATTAACGAGCGCGCCTCACTCGGTGGGCGAAAGACTGGCTGAACATAGTCGAGTGGATACATAGGAGCTGCTTATTTAAAGTAGCAATGCGGTCAGGTCAGTATTTTCGTTAGCCAGTGCGGCCGAGTCGCAATCAGCGCCTTGAAGGATAAGCTTTTTTGCCAACATAAAATCTTTCGGTCGATTGATACAGTCTGCGGCGAGGATTTTATTGTCGGCCAAATAAAAAACGCTAAAACTGCGACCCGTATCAAGATCACCGCGCACGATGGCGTCAGTGTAGCCTTGATTCATGCCTGCGATCTGCAGTTTGACATCAAACTGATCTGACCAGAACCAGGGTAGTTCCGCATAGGGTTTTTCGAGACCGCAGATACTGGCGGCCGCCGCCTTTGCCTGTTCCGCAGCATTGGGGACAGATTCCAGGCGCAGATTGCGTTTTAACAGTGGATTGGGATGGTTGGTGCAGTCGCCTGCGGCGACTATATCTTGGTGGCTGGTCTGTGCCAGTTCATTGACCACGATACCATTATCAACGGTGAGTCCGGCGTCGGAGGCCAGTTCGGTATTGGCGATAACACCGATACCAATAATGGCCATGTCAGCATCTATGGCGGTGCCGTCTGCACAGATTACCTGGGCCAATGTTGTGTCGCCGACCAGTTCTGCGGCCTGAGTGTTCAGGCGGATATCAATGCCTTCCTCTGTGTGCAGCCGCAGATAGAATGCAGATACCTGAGGTGATGCCACTCTTTTTAGCAAGCGTGATTCGGTTTCCAGTACGGTAACCTTGACGCCCAGTTTGTTGAGGGAGGCGGCAGTTTCCAAGCCAATATAACCACCTCCGATAATCACCGCGTTTTTAGCTGAGGCTGCTGAGGTTTGGATAGCTTTAACATCATCCATAGTGCGCAGATAATGTACGGCGTTTAAGTCAGCGCCCGGAATGGGAAGCGGTCGCGCTCTTGCACCGGTGCATAGCGCAAGTTTATCAAAGCTAAGTACTTCGCCGCTGCTCAGGTGAACCTGTTTGCTGTCGGTATTGATCGCGGTAACCCTGGTGCCAAGTTTAAATGTCACATTGAGCTTTTCATAAACTGCTGGAGCACGCAGTGCCAGTTGCTCATCTTTAATCGTATTGGCCAAATAGGCCTTAGAGAGAGGTGGTCGCTGGTAGGGCAGGTGAGCCTCATCACTTATGACGCTGATGCTACCTTCCCAGCCATTTTGTCGGAGACTAATAATTAATTGCACGGCGGCGTGGCTTGCGCCTATAACGATACAGTGGGCGTTGGTATTCATATTTGCAGTCTCTTTAGTGGCTTTTGGCGTGATCTATCTACAGCAGCGAATTGCATTTTAGTCTAAAATACTCGCATTCCTCTATCTTCTAGCCATTTTTTTTACCCATAGCGACAATTTTTATGCAATCCCCCAAGCAATCTTTTTCGAGTGAGTCATCGTCGGCTTTTGGCATTGGTATTGATTTTGGTACCAGCAATAGTGCTGCTGCTGTGTTTGATGGCGAGCAGGTAATGTTGGTAAAACTCGCCGAGCACAGTGCCATTATGCCGTCGGCCAACTATGTGGATCGTGACTTTGTAACCTCAATTGGGCAACCGGCAATCAATGACTATATCAAGGGAAATCAGGGTAGAAAGGTCGAGTTGAGTGTTGAGGTTTTGGGCGAAGCCAGAACCAGTGCCGGCAGTGCAGATGGCCCAGCTGGTGAGGGTGAGACAAGTAAGGTTTATGGGCAGGCGTTTAATGACTCCGGTTTGCCGGGACGTCTTTTTCGCGGCACCAAGCGCCTGCTGGGTAATCCGGACAGTGGGCGGACTTTGATTTTTGATCGCGCCTTTCGGCTGGTCGCCCTGGTGACGCCAATACTGGTCGGTATTCGCAAGGCGCTACAGCACAGGGTACAAGATACAACCCATGCCTGTATTGGCCACCCAGTCAATTTTGAGGGCCTTGAACAGGAGCGCAACAACATTGCTCTTGAGCGTCTGAGCGAATCTTATGGCCATGCGGGTATTACCCAGCAGTCATTTTGCCCAGAGCCGACCGCGGCGGCGATCAGCTATTTTTATAACCATCCCGAAAATGAAGATCAACGAGTACTCACCGTCGACTTTGGTGGTGGCACATTGGACTTTAGTATTCTCAGTCGCAGCGGTGACTCATTTAACGTTGAGGCGACCCATGGAATTGCGTTGGGTGGCGATAAGATTGACCAGACGATTTTTCGTGAACTGGTATTCCCTCTGCTAGGTAAGGGTGAGCGCTGGAGCCGGGTTGTCGATGGTTCTGAAGTGAATACATTATTTCCCTTCGGTGAATTTGAAGACCTGCTGATCAACTGGCCTGTCAGCTACATGCTCAACCAGAATAAATACACTGCGCCGGTGATGCAGCGCATGGTTGAACCCGATGAGGCAGCGACCAAGTTCAAACGGCTCTATGATCTGATCAAGCAGAATTACAGTTATCAGGTATTTGAGGCGATTAAGGCCTTTAAGGCTGAGCTGTCAGTGCAGGATTCAGCGGTCCTGGACATCCCGGAGATCGATATAGAGGTAACCCTCGAACGCTGGGAATTCGAGGTTATGATTTCCGACTTACTGTTCCAGTTAGAGCAAGCTATTTCACTGATACTCGGCAAAGTCGGCCTTCAGGCCCATGACATAGATTTGGTGTTGCGCACAGGTGGCTCTTCGCTGATTCCGGCGGTAAAAGATATCCTGGATAATCAGTTTGCCGGTAAAGTTGTTGAGCATGACCCCTTTACGAGCGTCGCAGCAGGTCTGGCGATTGCAGATTATTATGGTTATGGCGACGCGCGGGTAGATTGATAGAAATAGAGCTAGCTCGATTGTCTGCCACAAAGATACTTGCATGCAACAAGCAAGATAATTAAACTGGCCGCTCAGGCTGCACTTGCGGCCATTCAATTAAAGCAAAATTGCCGATCAATGGAGCGAAAATGAGTACGTCCGCCGTTCAAAAAACTAATGCAGTCGGTGTTAAGCAAGCCGAAAATAAAGGTATTCCCCTCCGATTTGTTACCGCAGCCAGTCTGTTTGATGGCCATGATGCTGCGATCAATATTATGCGCCGCATTCTGCAGGGCGCAGGTGTTGAGGTGATTCATCTGGCTCACAACCGTTCGGTCGCTGAGGTGGTAGAAACTGCATTGCAAGAGGATGCCCAGGGCATTGCCATCAGTTCTTATCAGGGTGGCCATGTTGAGTACTTCAAGTATGCGGTTGATCTGCTTAAAGAGGCGGGTGCAGAACATATTAAGATCTTTGGCGGCGGCGGCGGCGTGATTGTGCCCGCCGAAATCAAAGAGCTCGAAGCCTATGGTGTTGAACGTATCTACTCACCTTATGACGGCCAGGATTTGGGTTTGGTAGGCATGATCGACGATATGATCGCGCGTTGCTCGCTTGGGTCATATGATGATGTCACTGTTGATTCCCAAGCGCTGACTGGCCCGGCTGGCGAGCGCAAGCTGTCGCAGCTACTCACAGCGATTGAGCGTGGCGAACTGAGCGAACAGCAGAAAGGCTCTTTGCATGAACAGGCACAGTTTCTGGTTAATAAAGTGCCAGTGTTGGGCATCACTGGGACCGGTGGCGCCGGTAAGTCTTCACTGACCGATGAACTGATTCGCCGCTTTCGACAAGACAGTGCAGATGCGCTAAAAATTGCGGTGTTGGCGATCGACCCAACCCGCAGAAAAACGGGCGGTGCTCTGTTGGGTGACCGCATCCGCATGAACGCTATTTATAATCCAAATATTTTTATGCGCTCAATTGCAACGCGAGGCGCCGCTGGCGAAGTGCCGGATTCACTGGTGGAAATTATCAGTGCTCTGCGACTGGGTGGCTTCGATATGGTGGTGGTTGAAACGCCGGGTATTGGTCAGGGTGATGCAGGCATCGTGCCCTATGTAGACATTCCGATCTATGTCATGACCCCCGAGTTTGGAGCCCAGAGCCAGCTAGAAAAAATCGATATGCTGGATTACGCCGAGTTGGCGATTATTAATAAGTTTGATCGCAAAGGCAGTGATGATGCCTATCGTGATGTGTGCAAACAGATGCAGCGCAATCGTGAAGCCTGGACCCAGGTGCCGGAAGAAATGCCCGTTTTTGGCACCATTGCATCGCGCTTTAATGACGATGGTGTGACGGCTGCTTACCAGGAATTACTGAGCCTGCTGCAGGCTCGTGGCCTGCGTAGCTTCGATCAGCATCTGGACAATGTGACCTGCAGAACCCCCTCTGAAAAAACTGTTGTGGTGCCAGGTGAGCGCCAGCGCTACCTGGCCGAGATTGCGGCCGGTGTGCGCAGCTATCACCAGCAGGTGGTGGTTCAGGCCAATTTGGCACGGGAACAGCAGCAGTTGGCTGCCACCCAAAGAATGCTGATTGAAAGCGGTAGCGAGACTCCAGACACTATCGATACCCTGATTGCCGAACGCAAACAGGCGATGGATGCTACTGCGAGCAAGTTATTGGAAAATTGGCCAGAGCAGGTGAGAGCCTATTCGGGGGATGAAAAAGTCGATGTTCTACCCAATGGCAAAGAACTGGTGACTAAACTCAATACTCTTTCTCTCTCGGGCAATAAAATCTCGCGGGTGTCACTGCCGCGCTATGAAGATAATGGCGAGCTAATTAAATGGCTGATGCGTGAAAACTTGCCGGGTGAGTTTCCTTACACTGCGGGTGTGTTCCCTTTTAAGCGTGAAGGCGAGGACCCAGCGCGTATGTTTGCCGGTGAAGGTGACGCATTTAAAACCAATCGCCGCTTCAAGGCGCTGTCTGAACACAGTGCAGCCAAGCGACTTTCCACCGCCTTTGATTCAGTAACGCTGTATGGCTGGGACCCGGACGAACGGCCAGATATTTACGGCAAGGTAGGTAATGCTGGTGTATCTATCTGTACTTTGGATGATATGAAAGCGCTCTATGATGGCTTTGATCTGTGTAACCCAACTACCTCTGTATCCATGACGATCAATGGTCCGGCACCTACTATTTTAGCGATGTTTCTGAACACGGCTATAGATCAGCAGCGGGATAAATTTGTGCAAGAGCAAGGCCGCCAGCCAGATGAAGGCGAATACCAAACTCTGCGTAGTAACACCTTAAAACATGTGCGTGGAACTGTGCAGGCCGATATTCTCAAAGAAGACCAGGGACAGAATACCTGCATCTTTTCCACTGAATTTAGCCTGCGCATGATGGGTGATATGCAGCAGTACTTCATCGATCAGGAAATTCGCAATTTTTACTCGGTGTCGATCTCTGGTTACCATATTGCCGAGGCCGGGGCTAACCCTATTTCTCAGCTGGCCTTTACCCTGTCTAACGGCTTTACCTTTGTTGAGGCCTATTTGGCACGGGGTATGGATATTGATGACTTTGCCCCCAACCTGTCATTTTTCTTCTCCAATGGCATGGACCCAGAGTACACAGTGATGGGCAGAGTGGCTCGACGCATCTGGGCAGTGTCTATGCGCGACCGCTATGGCGCTAATCCACGCAGCCAAAAGCTGAAATATCATATACAGACTTCTGGTCGATCTCTGCATGCGCAGGAAATGAACTTCAATGATATTCGCACTACGCTGCAGGCACTTATCGCAATCTATGATAACTGTAATAGCCTGCATACCAATGCCTATGACGAAGCTATTACGACTCCCACAGAAGAGTCTGTGCGAAGAGCATTGGCTATTCAGCTAATTATTAATCAGGAATGGGGCCTGGCAAAAAATGAAAACCCTAGCCAGGGCGCCTTTATCATTGATGAGCTAACTGACCTGGTTGAAGAGGCGGTGCTACAGGAGTTTGAAAAAATCTCTGACCGTGGTGGTGTTCTCGGCGCCATGGAAACGGGCTATCAACGTGGTAAGATTCAAGAAGAGTCTCTGTACTACGAACATAAGAAACATGATGGCTCATTCCCGATTGTGGGGGTGAATACATTCCTCAGTGACACTGAAGAAGAGCATGGTGAAATTGAACTGGCCCGCTCAACTGATGAAGAGAAGCAGAGCCAGATTAAACGCCTGAATGAGTTCCAGGGCGCCAATACCAATGATGCTGAGCTGATGTTAAAGCGCCTTCAGACTGCCGTGAGTCAGGGCGATAATGGTTTTGAGGTGCTAATGGATGCAGTGCGCTGCTGTTCATTGGGTCAAATTACTAATGCGCTGTTTGATGTTGGCGGTCAGTACCGTAGAAATATGTAATAAGCGCACTAATTCAAGAGTTAAATTATGGCCAAAGCCTTACGTCTCACTCAGGTTGAGCGCAAAGAAATATCTGATGCCAAAATGCTGGAAGCTGCGGTCGACTTAATTGTCGAGCGCGGTGCCGGGCAGGCAACCTTAAAAGATGTGGGTGAAAAAGCTGGTTATTCTCGTGGTCTTGCCGGGTATCGCTTTGGTAATAAAGAGGGGTTGTTTGATTTTGTCCTGAGGGCCGTTGGTGAAGAATGGCTGGGTGAACTTACATCAGTCACCGAGAACAAATTTGGCTATGAGGCTATTGCTGCTGCTCTGGATGCCCATATTAAGTTCTGTGAAGATGCGCCGAAACATGTCGAGGCATTCTACCGTCTATGGTTTGAAGCCCTGGCGCCCGAATCTCAGCTCAAAGGCGTGATTTTGGGCATCCACAAACGCCGCCGCGCCGATGTTATAAGCTGGATAGAGCAAGGTGTTGAGCACGGCCTATTATCACCGACGATTGAAAAGGCAGTTATTGCCGACCACTTTACCGCCTCGGTAAGTGGCATTGTTTATCACTGGATGAGTGATCCAGATAATCTTGATGAGATGCGCGCCAACCACAATGGCCTCAAGCAAGTAATGCGGGCCATGCTGTCTGCCCAGCCAAATTAGGCCCCAGGCCCTTAAAAGACGATAAAACAGCGCTATATTGCGACCAAAAAGCTAATCTGCAGCAATCGCGTCTTGCATGGCAATCCCAGCCAACATACTCTTGACCATTAATAAAAGCATTATAAATCCACACTTTAATTGGGGGTACTCATGGCGGGTTCAACTGCAGGAAACTCAACAGCAACGGCGGCCGAAGGCCAGCCACAGGGCACACAGAAATTTGCGTTTATCGCAATGACCTGTCTGTTTTTCTTTTGGGGCTTTATTACCGTTCTCAACGATATTCTAATTCCATTCTTAAGAGAGTCTTTTGATCTTAGCTACACTCAGGCGATGCTGGTGCAGTTCTGCTTCTTTGGTGCGTACTTTATTGTTTCGCCCTTTGCTGGCAAGCTAATTGACAAGGTTGGCTACCAGCAGGGTATTGTTCTCGGGCTTTTAACCACAGCGGCGGGTTGTCTGTTGTTTTATCCCTCTGCGGAAGTACATATCTATGGGTTGTTCCTGTTTTCTTTCTTTGTGTTGGCCAGCGGTATCACTATTTTACAGGTTGCCGCTAATCCCTATGTGGCAGCACTCGGGCCTGAAAAAACTGCAGCCAGCCGTCTAAATCTGGCACAGGCCGCTAACTCATTGGGTACGACAGTAGGTCCAATTGTTGGTGCTGCGCTGATTTTTGGAGCGGTGGCTGCCGATGCCTCTGCCGTGCAAATGCCCTATGTGCTTCTGGGCGCTCTTTTGGTCGCTGCAGCACTGGTATTTAGAAATATTAAATTACCTGTACTCGCCCATGTTGAAGCAGTCGAAGATACTGGTGAAAGCATCTGGGGTCGTCGCTCGCTGGTATTAGGTGCTCTGGCAATTTTTCTCTATGTGGGAGGCGAAGTGGCTATTGGTAGCTTCCTGGTTGACTACTTTAAGGAAGAGTCTATCGCCGGTATGAGTTCAGCCGAAGCCGGTAAGATGGTTGCCTATTACTGGGGTGCAGCTATGGTTGGCCGCCTGATTGGTGCAGCCTTAATGAACTTTATTGCGGCGACTAAGTACCTGGCTGTTAACGCTCTAATTGCTATCATTATGATCATCGTCAGCATGAACACGACAGGCGATGTCGCCATGTGGTCTATTCTTGCCGTTGGTTTTTTCAACTCTATTATGTTCCCAACTATCTTTACCCTGGCGGTTAAAGGTCTGGGCTCAATGACCAGTAAAGGTTCAGGTCTGGTCTGTCAGGCGATTGTGGGTGGTGCTCTTATCCCGCTGGTTCAGGGTGTTGCCGCTGATAGCATTGGCATCCAGTTGAGCTTTATCGTGCCTATGTTGTGCTACATCTATATTGGCTGGTACGCGCTGAGTGGTTCGCGCGAGTCCTCAGTCAATAGCTAAAATGTGGTAAATCAGTAAAATGCTGAAATGGTTAATCATCTCAAGCATCTTTTAGATATCTGGTACCCACAGCGAGATGCTCAGCTGTGGGTACTGGCTACCGTCTACAGGACCGAAGGTCCCTCCTACCGTAAAGCTGGCGCAATGATGCTGTTTAATGACTTGGGTCAGCAGTACGGGTTGCTCAGTGGTGGCTGTTTAGAGGCTGATATTCAGCTACAGGCAGCGCGCGTGATGCGCACTCAGCAGTCCCTAACCCTCTGCTACGACGGCAGCGATGAGGATGATATTTCTTTTCAGCTGGGTATTGGCTGCGGTGGCACGGTCTACATTTTGTTGCAGCCTGTTCAGGCGGCAAACGACTATCTTAACCTTGGTGATATTCGCGACCATCTAGCCGATCATGCACAGGGTCAGTATTGGCAGCTGATCGCCGACAATATGGATGCTCAAAGCCGTTGGCTGGACGCTGGCTATACTGAACAGTCCGGTCTTGTGCAGCTGAATAATCAAAGCTGGTTAGTCACCAATATTAAACCGCAGCCGCATATTCTGGTGCTGGGTGGCGGTGTGGATGCGCAGCCCCTGGTCAGTCTGGCCAAAGGCTTAGGATGGACCGTGACAATCTGGGATTCACGACCAGCCAATGGGCGACGTCAATATTTCCAAGCTGCGGATACACTATTAGATTGCTCTATAGATAACCTAAAAAATGCACCTGTATTGACGCACTGTGATGCCGCCGTAGTGATGTGCCATAACCTCGAAATGGATGCCAGCGCGATTGCGGTTTTACAGACTTCCTCAGTACGGTACTTAGCTCTGCTCGGGCCGTTAGCGCGGCAACAGCAGGTGTTAGAACTCGCCCAGCTCAGTGCAGAAACATTACGTATTCCAATTGCCGGTCCCGCCGGACTAGATCTGGGCGCTGAGCTGCCCGAGGGCATTGCCCTATCAATATTGGCAGAATGCCACGGGGTATTGCAGCAAGCCAGTGGAACATCCCTGAGCGGTGCACTGGATTCCTACACCGACAATCGTCGATTTCTGTGAGCAGTAATCTTGCGGTACTCATCATGGCCGCAGGGGCTGCCACCCGTTTTGGCTCACCCAAACAGCTTGCCCGATTCCAGGGGCAAATATTGTTACAGCGCTGTATAGAAAGTGCCAATGCCATATTTCCAGGCAGAGTCTCTGTGGTACTGGGTGCTAACGCAGAGAAGATCAAGCCCGAAATTTCAGGTGCAGCGATTATTTTTAATCCCCGTTGGCAGCAGGGTCTAGGCAGTTCCATCGCTTATGGAACCCGTCATATTGATCCGGAAGCTGAGGGTGTACTGATTCTATTAGCGGATCAAATTCATATAACCTCAGCCCATATTGGGGTAATGGCTGAGGCCTTTGTGGGTGATAATATTGTCGCGGCTCATTATTGTGGCGCAAGGGGCGTACCGGCAATTTTTCCGCGATGTTACTTTCGCCGGTTGCAGGACTTAACCGCAGATAGCGGTGCCAAGGCGCTGTTAAATGAGTCGGCGACAGCAGATGTTCCAATGACTGACATACATCTGCCCGATGCTGCAGTGGATATCGATAGACCCGAAGATTTACATAAAAATAAAAAAGGATAGAGCCGATGGGCCCATTAGCAGGTGTAAAAATAATCGAAATCAAAGGCATAGGTCCAGGACCTTTTGCCGGCATGTTACTGGCGGATATGGGCGCCGAGGTTATTGTGGTTGAACGCTCGTCCAAAGGGGGTGGTGCGGTTGCCCTGCCATCTGCAATGGACTGTAACTCACGAGGTAAAAAATCTATTGCCCTAAACCTCAAAACGCCAGCTGGTATTGAGGCATTACTACGCCTGGTCGAGACCGCCGATATGCTCTTTGAGGGCTTTCGTCCCGGTGTGGCTGAGCGTCTGGGCTTTGGACCAGAGCAGTGCCACCAGCGCAATCCGCGCCTGGTCTTTGGTCGCATTACAGGTTGGGGCCAAACCGGGCCACTGGCCAAAACCGCAGGCCATGATATTAACTATATTTCTCTGACCGGATCCCTGGCTGCTATTGGCAGTGCTGATAAACCCATGATCCCGCTCAATCTAGTTGGCGACTATGCGGGCGGCAGCATGTACCTGGTGATGGGCATGTTGGCTGCACTCTATGAGGCCCAACGTTCGGGCAAGGGCGATGTTATCGATGCTGCCATTACCGATGGTTCTGCCAGCCTGATGTCGATGTTTCACAGTATGGATAAATTGGGTGCCTGGACGCCCGAGCGCGGTGACAATATGCTCGATGGTGCAGCGCCTTACTACGATGTCTACGAAACCAGCGATGGCCGGTTTGTGTCTATTGGCGCTATCGAGCCGCAGTTTTATGCACTGCTGATTGAGAAGGCGGGTCTGGATCCCGAAGAGTTTGCCAATCCACATGACAGGAGCCAGTGGCCCCATCTGAAGATACGCATGATCGAGATATTTAAAACCAAAACCCAGGACCAATGGTGTCAGCTGATGGACGGCACTGATGTCTGTTTTTCCCCGGTGCTTAATTACCGAGAAGCGCCAGCTCACCCACACAATGTGGCGCGCAAAACCTATATTGATATCGACGGGCTAACCCAGCCAGCACCGGCACCAAGGTTTACCCGGTCCGACTGCCCAACCCCGGCATCGCCGTCTGCAGAGGGTGCCGATACCCGTGAGGTGCTGGCAAAATGGGGTTTCTCAGAGCAGGACATCAATACATTGGATGCCGAGGGCGCACTTTCTTAATGAAAGTCTTAATTGCAGGCGCAGGAATCGGTGGTCTTACCGCAGCCCTGTGCCTGAAAAAAGCGGGACATAATGTTCAGCTTCTTGAGCAGGCGTCCGAGTTCACTGAAGTCGGCGCTGGTATTCAATGCGGCGCCAATGCACTTCGTGTGCTGGACTATCTCGGCCTGCTATCGCAGATAGAAGCGGTTGCCGTAGACCCGCTGCGCGCCGATTTTCGCGATCATAAAACCGGTGAAGTACTCTACAGCCTGCCTTTTGGTCAGCGCTATCGAGAGCGCCACGGCGCACCCTATCTGCATGTCCACCGTGCCGATCTGCAGCAAATATTAGTCAGGGCCTTCGCCCATAATCAGTCCGCGGTGGCACTGAATACCAGCGTTGTTGGCTACAGCGAAGAGGTCGATAAAGTCACTGTGCACTGTGCGGATGGCCGTCATTTTTCAGGGGACTGCCTGGTGGCCGCAGATGGCGTAAAGTCGATTATCCGTGATCAATTGCTCGGCCACCGCGCGCCGCTATTTACAGGCAATGTTGCATGGCGCGGCGTGGTGCCAGCCGAGAGACTACCACCAGATTTTATGCAAAAAACGGTCAGTAACTTTGTTGGCCCCAATAAACATATGGTGATTTATTATCTGCGAAATCAGCAGTTAGTTAATTTTGTGGGCGTGGTTGAAAATGAGCGCTGGACGGATTCATCCTGGAGCACTAGAGCGCCAAAGGCAGAACTCGAAGATGATTTTGCCGGTTGGCACCCGACAGTCCAGGCCGTGATCCATGCCGTTGATAAAGATCAGTGCTACCGCTGGGCCCTGCATAACCACAAACCATTCGACCACTGGAGCTCCAGTCGCGTCACCCTGTTGGGTGATGCCGCTCACGCTACCCTGCCCTTTATGGCCTCAGGCGCCGCGATGGCGATTGAAGATGGGCGCATCTTGCAGCGAGCCCTCGATGAGGCGCCCAATACTGAACAGGGCCTGCAGCTCTATCAGCGCAATCGGTTGGCACGGACGACAAAAATTCAAAACATGTCCACCAATATGGGCAAGCTCTACCACATTAAAAATAAAATGTTACTGCGTATGGCCTTCAAGGCACTGGCAATATTGCCCGGTAAAAAGGATGAATTTTTACCTGACTATGATGCCAATACCATACCTATTAGATAGCAACCAAAAAATTACACAGGCGCATCAGTAAGGCCTAGAGAGGGGAGTTAACAATGAAACCAGTGTGTTTAGTTGTGGGTGCAGGTGCCGGTATTGGCGGTACAACCGGTAGGCGATTTGCCTCTGCGGGTTATCATGCCGTGTTATGCCGTCGCAGCGACCAGGAGGGCCTAAATAAATTAGTCGGCGATATACAGGCCGACGGCAATGATGCCACCGGCTTGCTGCTTAATGTAACCAGCGAAGGCGCCATCGAGAAATTGATCGAGGCTGTAGAAAAAGATATTGGCCCGATTGAGGTGGTGATTTTTAATTTGGGTGCCCAGATTGGTGATCGCGATTTACAGGACACCTCCTACAAGGCATTTGAACGCTGCTGGCATATAGCGACCTTTAGTCTATTTCGCACAGCCTCTGCGGTTTGCCCGTTGATGGCAGAGCGCGGTAGTGGATCAATCATAGTGACCTCAGCCACCGCTGCGGTGCGCGGCAATGCTGGTCAGCATGCCCATGCCGCAGCCATGGGTGGTCGTCGCATGCTATGCCAATCACTCAATGCCGAGTTCGGCCCTAAAGGCCTGCACATTGCCCATGTATTGGTGGATGGTGCAGTTGATGCCCCGGACACATTGGGAAAAATGCTCGGTGAAGAGCGCTTTAAAGCACTGCGCGAATCCCGCGGTATGACGCATGATGGTTTGATTTTGCCGGAGAAGGTGGCCGAGACCTACTTGCATATTGCGCAACAGCACAGGTCAACCTGGACACATGAGCTTGATATTCGCTCGTTTACAGATCTTGCCTGGTGGAATCATTGATGATTTCAATACTGCTCTGGTTTTAAAAAGCGGCAATACCAGTGATAGCTCGACCCAAAATTAGCGCATGAATATCATGGGTGCCTTCATAGGTATTGACGGTTTCCAGATTCAGCATATGCCGCATGACCGGATACTCATCAGAAATACCATTGCCACCGAGCATATCGCGAGCCTCACGAGCAATGGCTAATGACTTACCGCAGGAGTTGCGCTTAATCATAGACACAGTTTCAGGAGACAACTGGTCAGTTTCCTTGAGTCGACCCGCCTGCAGGCAGGCCTGTAAACCAATAAAAATTTCGGTCTGCATATCAGCCAGCTTTTTCTGTACTAATTGATTTGCCGCCAGAGGTCGTCTAAATTGACTGCGCTCCAAGGTGTAACTGCGGGCTGCGCGCCAGCAGCTTTCTGCCGCGCCTAATGACCCCCAGGCAATACCATAACGGGCATTACTCAGGCAGCTCATAGGACCCTTCAACCCTTTTACATTGGGCAGTATGGCGTCATCGCTGACCAGCACATCGTCCATAACGATCTGACCGGTGGTGGAGGCTCGAAGGCTTAATTTGCCGCTAATTTTTGGCGTTGATAAACCGGCCAGGCCCTTGTCGAGAATAAACCCGCGAATGGTATTGTTCTCGTCCTGGACTTTCGCCCAGACAATCAGCACATCGGCAAAGGGTGAGTTTGAAATCCACATCTTGGCGCCATTGAGTACATATCCACCCTCTACTTTTCGGGCATTAGTCATCATGCCGCTGGGGTCTGAACCATGATCCGGTTCGGTTAAACCAAAGCAGCCTATGGCTTCACCAGTCGCCAGTTTGGGAAGATATTTTTCTCGTTGCTGTTCAGAGCCAAAGGCATAGATGGGATACATAACCAGGCTGGACTGCACAGACATCATTGATCGGTAGCCCGAGTCGACCATCTCCACAGCGCGAGCGGTTAAGCCATAGCTGACGTAGCTCACGCCAGCGCAGCCGTAACCATCTATAGTCGGCCCCAATAGGCCCAATGAGCCCATTTCTCTAAAGATATCCAGGTCAGTGGTTTCGTTGCGAAAGGCGCCTTGAATGCGTGGAGCGAGGTTATCCTGTGCATACTGATGGGCAGTGTCTCTTACCAGTCGCTCTTCTTCGGTCAACTGTTGTTCGAGTAAAAATGGATCTTCCCAGTTCATGGGGGGCCATGCTGATGTCATTGTTTGCTCCTAAAGCATTTATTACTGCACTAGCCTGGTAGATG
>CBFIGD010000049.1:0-41931 GCA_965662065.1 uncultured Porticoccaceae bacterium
GGGCCTGCGCACTGCACATCACGTCATCTAATGCAGATGATTAGTGTGTTTGTCAGCGTCACCGCAGCAGCAACTTCGAATATCAGGTACCTCTGCGGCGGTGTTTAGCTGGCTGCTCTGGCATGCACCGAGCGCAGTAACCTGCCCATGGGAGCCTGTCCCAAATGCTGGCCAAAGTTATTATTTTTCCAGGCGGTATGTCCGCCGATCAAAACCAGGCTAACAACGCCATCGGAACGGTTGACCAGTTGCTCGGTTTGAAATTCTTCGCGCTGGATCCGTGTCACCTGTTTTTCGCCATCGTAGGCGGCAAGCTTTTCAGGGTCGATTAAAATTAAGTCGGCAATGTCGCCTTCGTAGATACTGCCGCCTTCAACCCCAAATACATCTGCGGCATCTTTGGTCAGGCGTTTTACCATATAGCTGACATCGGCATCACCGCCAGTTGCGGCCAGTTGCAGGCTGCGCAGGTTAACATCGTAAAATGCCATATTGGTTAGGTGGGCACCGCTGTCGTTAAAGCCAGGTAGTAGCAATGGGTCCATCAGCAGTTCGCGAACGGTGTTTAAATCACGATTGGCAGTGACGGTACTCCAACTGAGAGTGGTATCGAATGAGCGAAGCATTTGCAGCATAAAGTCTGCTTCGTCGGCCACCATTAAAAAGTCGCTTTGCACCAGGGCGCGCTCGGCATCTGATACATCGTCGCTGAGGCTTAAATTTCTGATCGCGAGTACACGATTAAAGACTGCCTCAAAGCTCATACCCTGCCAGTTTTGCTGTGGGCAGCGGTCGACGGTCATATCGGCAAGGTTGCGATTGAAGGCAAAGTCTTCAAGGTTAAATTTGCGTTTTAGCCTGGCGATGCTCCAGCCTTTTTTGCCTTTTAGCCACATGGCTCTAAAGGCTTTTATATAGTCGCTGTCATTGAGGATTTTCAGGCGCCCGCTACGATCTTCCAGATCGGTTTCATTGAGCTGGCGCAGTTCAGGGATCTCCTCTGCAATAGGTGTTATTGCGCCATCAGACCATATTTTAAAGGGAGCACCCAGAGCTTGCAGATGGAAGTCGCCCTTTACCAGGCTAGAATTCAGTAGTCGCGCCAGCGTTTTGCCAAGGCGGGCAAGCTTCCAGTTATTGGCCACATCAAGGGCCGCTACCACGGTTGTTTTTAATGGTTTGCCATGTAGTCTACCGCTGGTCAGCAGGAAGGTTTTCAAGGTGCCTATGACACTGTCTTTTGGCGGGGTTGCCTGCCAAGTAGCGCCCTGTTCGCGAACCACTTGGGCCAGCTCTTTCAACTCGTCATATTTGGCAAACTGGGTGGGAATAGTTTTCTCACAATGGGGTTGCTGTGCCAGGTAATGAAAGGGCAGAGCATCGGTAGAAAAACCGACATAGCCTTCGTTAAGCGAATCGCGCAATGTATTTTTCATGTCGTCAAGTTCTGCGCCTGTGGGGTCTCGGGTAATACTGTTCTCAAAGCCCATGGACTCGATGCGCAGCATTGAATGGGGCAGCAGCACAGCCACATTGGGACCTAGGTTGAGTTTGTCGAGGTGGTTTAGATAGGCTTTGGGGCTGTCCCAGGTCACATTGTCGGCGCAGTGAGTGAGTACGGATTTGGGCATGTTTTCGACGCGGGCATAACAGGCGACAATGGGGTCGAAGTTGCCATCGCGCTGATGGCCAAAGGCAAGGCCCAGGCTGCAGTTGGCAATAACCACTGAAGTAGTGCCATGACGGGTAGACTCCGGTAGCCCTGGAGCCACTTCAAGCTCTAAATCATAATGGGTATGGATGTCGAAAAGGCCTGGCATTAGCCACTGGCCCTCAGCGTCTATAACGCTGCTCGCGAGGCTCTCATCGACCGGCTTGCCGCGGGAGATAATTTTACCGCCAGCAATGGCAACATCTTCAATAACAGGCGGTTCACCATTATTAAATACTTTGGCATTTTTAATCAGAGTGTCAATTTTTATGGCCGGTGCGTTCATTTTTAGTATTGTCCATTGTTATTCTTATTAGAGCCAAGCCGCCCTTAACGATGCAGAAGTACTGGTGTTATACGCAGAGTGTTGCCTATGCAGATGTTGACGTCAAGTTAAGGTCTGAGCCACTATAGTTGACTAATTCTTACCACAGAATAGGGATACTGAGATGGGCGACAAGACAGAGAAAAGTGCCGAACAATGGCGCGCACGGGGCCAATTCAAATCAGTACTGGGACATTCTATTTTTGTTGTGGACGAGGGCGCAGCGGATCTACCGACTATTGTTCTGCTGCATGGTTTTCCAACATCAAGCTGGGACTGGCAGCCTATCTGGGACGACCTAGCCAAGCAGTATCGGCTAGTGGCTCTGGATATGTTGGGTTTTGGCTTTTCTGACAAACCAGATAATCGAAATTACAGCATTCATGGTCAGGCGGATATAGTCGAGGCTCTGGTTGACCTTATGCAGTTGCGGCGCTTTCATGTGTTGGCCCATGATTATGGTGATACGGTGGCGCAAGAGCTGCTGGCCCGCCAACTGGAGGGCTCTGGTGCTGGCGAATGGCTATCCTGTTGTTTTCTCAATGGCGGACTGTTTCCGGAAACCCATCATGCACTGTTGACCCAGCGTTTACTGCTGAGCCCCATTGGCGGGCTTGTTAATCGTCTGAGTAGCTACAGGCGCTTCAGTCGCAACTTTAGCGCTGTGTTTGGTGAGGACACCAAGCCTACTGAGCAAGAGCTGCAAACCTTTTGGCAGCTAATTAATATCAATAAGGGTAAGCATATTTTCCATAACCTGATCACCTATATGCGAGACCGTATTGAACACCGCGAGCGCTGGGTGTCGGCACTGCAGCAGTCCTCTATTGCGCTAGGCGTTATTAATGGCTCTGTAGATCCAGTATCTGGCGCACATATGGTGAGGCGCTACAGGGCGCTGAACTGTCGTTTGGATTATCTGGCCGAGCTGCCGCTGATTGGTCACTACCCCCAGCTAGAGGCGCCGGATCAGGTGTTGTTTCATGTTCGAACGTTTTTTTCAGAACAGCGCTAATTCTTTACTGTGTTGGACTAAAAGCGATAGCGAATCTTGGCGATAATGGATTCTACCTGAACGCCATCCCAGCCCTGTTGCAGCAGTGTTTTTGCGCCCTCATTTCCCTCGTCGCTGGCAAAGTAACCGCCGCGGCTGTAGACAAGAAAAATATTGGATAGGGGAGCCAGCTGATAGCGATATCTAATCTGTAATGCGGTGTCACTAATACTGAAATCTGACGCGGCATTATTGGATGCCTGCAGGCGTCCACCATTGTCTAGTAGGTAGCTCTCGGCTTGCTGTGCATCTATTCCCACCCATTGGAATTTTAAACGGACCTCTTGCCTTGAGGACGGGTACCAGTCAAAACGAAGATCTGCATTGATCCGCTCGCTGTCAAACCCGGCCAACTGTTGGGTATCAAAGTCCCAGATCAACCATTCCTGCATGTTTCGGTAACTAAGTTCACCGCCGAGAGTGATGGTGTCGCTGAGATATAGCTGGGGGCGAAAGCGGAGATTGATGCTGAGCTTTTGCAGGCTGTCATATTTGGCTTCTAGTTTGGTGTCGTAGGTAAAGGTGTTTCCTCTCGGGCTCAGGTATCTGGTTTCAAGTGCATAGCGGGCGGGTATGGCTAGCAGGCCATTACCTCGCGTAATTCTATCATCATGACCAGGCGCCTTTAGAAGGGCCTCGACGGATAGGGCCCGGGTCGATCTGAATGTCCAGGTATGGTCCAGCTCGGTCCATAGTGAAAGGCGATTCCCCTCAATATTTTTCTTGTAGCCATAGGCTAGTTCTGTGCTACTGGAGAGAAATCTAGACTGTGGTACATACTGCAATCGATCATGGCGCGACGTGCCACGAAACTCAGTGAAGCCATTGCGTTTCATGTAGCCCAGATCATTCATATCAAAATCATCACCGTAACTGGACAGCGAGGCATAGTGGTACCATTCGTCACTGGGCGCATAGGACCAGGAGGCCCATCCGGCAAAGTCCCGTTGATACATGGTTACTTCATTGTTCGCGGCATTGGCCTGTTGCTGAATATCGGCATACAGGATCTGCCCGCGCAGCTGCATAACGGCGCTTTTCTGCCAGATCATATCCGCGACCTGAACAGTGGCTTGGCGATTTAATGCCGTTCGATCAACGTGGGTCAGACGATGGCCAACTGACAGACCGCCGACTTTGCGCTGAACGCGGCTGGATATAAAGTCACCGCCAAAACTGCCTGCTGAATCTTCCTCACTGACCGCAAACAGCCCTACATCCGTATCATCGCCAAAGTGCGTGACTTTAAGGGCCAGATCGATATCAACCAGTCCGCCACTGCTGCCAGCTGGCCCAGCGCCTATACGTCTTGTGTACAGAACGGCATCTTCATTAGGCAGGGCGCTGCTAAACAGTGCCTGGTTTTCAGTAAAAAAGGGCCGCTTCTCTGTGACAAAGGTTTCAAAGGCTGAGAAGTTAACCACCAAATCATCACTTTCCACCTGGCCAAAATCCGGGTTTATAGCACCTGTTAACTGAGTACTGCTGTTGGGCCGCCAAATAAAGTCCAGGCCTGCATTAGTTTCATTGGCCTGGGTATCATCCTGCAGGTCTCTGCTGTAACTGACATAGGGAAACCAGTCTAGCGTCGATGCCTCGACCTGATCGACTTCTATGGGTTGCCAATCCTCCATAAAGGTGGTGCGCGAATAATAGGCATTGGGAAAGGCGAACCTGAGGGACTCGTTGTAAACCACCCGTGAAAACCATACCGCCATTTTCTTGCGGCCATCTTTGGACTTGGACATGGGGGCAACGGTCCAGGGAATATGCATCTCGCTGTACCAGTAATCAGCTTCGCTGGAGGTTTGCGAATACCAGGTGCCGTCCCAGTCTCCGGAGTAGCTGCCGGGGGTTACAATGCCATCCTGCATTGAATTGGCGGAGCCGACAGTAAAGTCGTAGCCTGCCAGTGCAGTGCCATCGAAATCAATGCTGACGATATTGCGATCCGCCTCTATCTGCGCATCGCGGGCAAACTGTCGTTTAACGCGTTTGACAGAGGGTGGTTGGTAATTGGTGAAGGCAACAAAAATACCCTCATCATTGGTAATCATGCGAACTTCAGTATTGTATTTGGCCGGCTCGCCTGTCAGAGGCTCCACCGAAACAAAGTCGCTGTAGACTAGCGCATTTTGCCATTCTGGCTCATCAATCACGCCATCAATAGTCATTGAACCATAGCTGTTAGAAGCGACAAGTAGGCCGCATAGACTGAGTAAAAAAGGCGAGTGCTGGTGTTTTTTATGCATAACCTAGGCTGCTGTTATTTTTAGAATTCGCATGTTCCAGCATTCTATTGAGTTAGCTTCAAATTGCTAGTCGCAATTGATAAATACGCTATCCAGCAAGGGTTTTTATTAGACAAAGGATGCCCTGGGTTACTAGTCAGGCTCTTCAGCTACTGAACAGTACAATAGGTTTTGATGGACTGCTGGTCTTGTTTCTCTGTTGCCTGTGAGGCTGTCGATGCTAGACTGGAACGCATTAATAACTAATAGAAGAGTAAAGGCTATGAGTGAAGTACCAGTATATATTGTGGTCAATTTGGTGGTAACAGATGTTGACAAATATAGAGCCTATGAAAAGGGGTTTTTCCCGCTGTTAAAAAAGTACGGTGGCCAGTTTATTACCTATGATGATAATCCAATTCATCTAGAGGGGGTAACGCCACGCGACGGGCGCATGATTATCTTTACGTTCCCCTCTGAGCAAGCGGCCACAGACTGGTATGCAGACGCAGACTATCAGTCACTTTCAGAGCACCGTCGAGCTGGCACCAAGCTAGAATTTTTAACCATGGTTCATGGCTTACCACCACGCGTCTAACTAGACGGAAACCCCAAGGAAACCCCAATGAAAAATAATCGAGAACTGGGCATTGTTGTCTATGGCGCCACCGGCTTTACCGGCCGCCTGGTGGCAGAGTATCTAAATAACCAGTACGGCGTTAATGGCGACGTTAGCTGGGCTATGGCGGGTCGCAGCCTGAGCAAGCTAGAGCAGGTTCGTGACGAAATGGGTATATCTGCTGATGTGCCACTGGTCGTTGCCGACTCGTCAGACTTAGCGTCGATTAAGGCGATGGTCGAACGCACAGCTGTGGTCTGTACCACAGTAGGCCCCTATCAGCTGTATGGCGATGAACTGGTTGGGGCCTGTGCCGCTGCTGGTACTGACTATGTGGACCTGTGTGGTGAACCGGGCTGGATGCACAAGATGATTGGCACCCATGCCGAGGCTGCTCAAGCCAGTGGCGCCCGTATTGTATTTTCCTGTGGTTTTGACTCCATTCCCTTTGATTTGGGTGTGCTGTTTTTACAGCAGACCGCAGAACAAAAGCTGGGTGCAACAGTGCCGCGTGTTAGAGGCCGGGTACGGGCGATGAAAGGGACGTTTTCTGGTGGTACCCTGGCCAGTTTCCGCACTACCATGGCTGCAGCAGCGAAGGACCCCGATTTAATTAGGGTGCTGCGTAACCCATTCTCTCTGACACCTGGTTTTACCGGGGCTGACCAGCCCAGAGGTGATAAGCCTGTATTTGATGACGTGCTACAGAGCTGGATTGCCCCCTTTGTTATGGCCAGCATTAATACCAAAAACATCCATCGATCAAATATGTTGATGGGCCATTCTTATGGCACAGATTTCGTCTACGATGAAATGATGCTGACCGGTCCAGGCGAGAAGGGTGAAGCAGTTGCCCATCATATCGCCAATGACAATTCGATGGCTGAAGACCCGCGCCAGCCCGGCGAAGGCCCAGATAAGGACGAGCGTGAAAACGGTATGTATGACGTTTTGTTTGTGGGTGAGGCTAATAATGGCGACCTGGTCAAAGTAAGCGTGCAGGGTGACAAGGATCCAGGTTATGGCTCTACCTCTAAAATGATTGCCGAGAGTGCCGTGTGTCTGCTTAAGAACCCGGATGCTGCCAGCGGTGGAATCTGGACACCAGCGCCTGCCATGGGCTCGCTACTGATTGAACGTTTACAGGCCAATGCAGGCCTGACATTTACTATTGAAGACTAAGGGCACGTTCATAATGATGAAGAAAATGACAATGTCCATGGCCCTGAGTATGGCTGTTTTTACTGGTGCGGTGATGGCAGACATAGAGGAAGTTGTCACTGTTGCCACCAGAGCTGAGGCCGATCTAACCGATGTGATTGGTAGCATTTCGGTGGTGGATAACAAAGCACTTCTGCTTGTGTCACATGCCCATGTGCAGCAGGCGCTGTCGCGTGTTGCCGGTGTTAATCTGCATCGCGGCAATGGTCAGGAATATCTGCCCGCCGTGCGCTCGCCAGTGTTGACTGGTGCTGGTGGTTGCGGTGGATTTTTGATGCAAGAAGATGGCATTCCCCTCAGGGCAGCCGGATTTTGTAATATCAATGAGCTGTTTGAAGCCAATACAGAAATGGCGCAGCGCATTGAAGTATTGCATGGCACAGGCACTGTACTGCATGGCTCCAATGCCATGCATGGGGTGATTAATATAGTGACACCAGCGCTTTCTCCAGTGAGTCATTTGGGTCTGGAAGTTGGCCCCAATGATTATGGCCGACTCAAGTTTCAGTCTGCTACAGAGACTCTGGGCATCGCGGCTAACTTTACCCGTGATGGTGGATACCGCGATGACTCGAGCGTTGGGCAGCAGAAAGTGTCTCTGCGCCACGCCCATAAAGGCAGCGATCTGAAGATTGATACTGGCCTGACAGTTACCAACCTCAATCAGGAGACCGCTGGCTTTATCGAAGGCTTGAATAGCTATCAGGATGATTCTCAGGTAGAGCGCAACCTCAACCCCGAAGCCTATCGTGATGTGCGCTCGGCGCGTGCCTGGTCGCGTATTAGCAAGTCAGAAAAGAATTATGATTTGATTGTGACGCCCTATATTCGCTACGGTCAAATGGACTTTTTACAACATTTTCTGCCCGGTGACCCACTGGAACAAAATGGCCAAAAGAGCCTCGGTGTGCAGGTTGGTTACTACCGGGCGCTGAGCCAGCATATCAATGTTATCGCGGGTTTTGATGCCGAGCTAACCGATGCCTATCTCAAACAGTCTCAGGATGCGCCCACCCAGGGTTCTGATTTTCTGCAGGAGACCATTCCCGAAGGGCAGCATTATGACTATCAGGTCGACGCGACAATGGCCGCGCCTTTTATGCAGATGCAATGGGATGTTAACGACAGGCTTTCACTGTTAGGTGGATTGCGTTTTGAGTCGATGCGCTATGACTACAGTAATAATATGCTCCCAGGTCGCAGTAGGGCAGATGGTACGCTATGTGGTCGCGGGGGATGTCGCTACAGCCGGCCAGCTAGCGGCAAGGATGAGTTTAATAACTGGTCTTCCAATTTAGGTGCGCAGCTTAAGCTAAGTGATAGTCACAATGCCTTTATGAGGTTGGCTCGCGGCTTTAGAGCTCCTCAGGCTACTGAACTCTATCGACTGCAGCGCGCGCAGCAAATTACCGACCTCGAGTCAGAGAGTGTCGATTCTGTGGAACTGGGTCTTACAGGTAATGCCGCTGCCCTGAGCTACAAAGTAGCGGTCTATCATATGGAAAAAGACCATGTGATCTTCCGCGACTCAAGCTTCTTTAATGTCAGCGACGGCAATACAGAGCATCAGGGCGTCGAGATGGAACTGGCCTATGCAATCAACGCCCAATGGTCTTTCGGGATCAGTGCCACTGAGGCCCGTCACACTTACCTCAATAGCACTGTGCTTGGCGGCATAGATATTCGCGGCAATGATATAGATACAGCGCCACGCCGTTTTAGCAGCGCACGACTGGCATGGGCTCCGACTGGCGAGACCAATGTAGAACTTGAATGGCAGTCCATGGGTAGCTATTACCTCAACCCGGAAAATTTGCATCAATACGAAGGTCATGATTTATTACATCTTCGTGCAGGTTGGGATGTCTCGGAATCTATGCGCCTATATGCCAATATTAGTAATCTGACCGACGAACATTATGCCGAGCGAGCAGACTACACAAGCTTTAGCCAGGAACGTTATTTCCCCGGAACGCCGCGCAGTTTGCAGGTTGGGGCGCAGTGGCGTTGGTAGGTTAGTGGCGGCGTCAGTAATAGATTGCTATACAGCAACTGCGCCCACTCAGTAGGCGCAGTTAACAATACAGAATATAGAGCGTTAAGTCCCAATGAGATAGTTGTAAGTACCCATTAAGAGGTTACATCGTATGGATATTCACCCGCTTAAAGATGCCCTAGTCAATGAGTTACACAATCGTCCCTTCCCAGTAGTGGCGCTGCCGGCACAGATTTCCAGTTTAGTGTTCTTGCACAACGGAGATCGCCAGGCTGAGTTAGATAAGCTTGCCGAGCTAGCTCGACTTTACAACGTTCCTGCCCCTTCCGACTCAGATAGCACCGACTGCTACTACCAAAGTTTTAAAAGCTTTGATCTGCGCTGGGAATTTCACAATGAATTTTCTACCTACACGGTTATTCGCCATGGCGATGCACAGCAGGCCCTGGGCGAAAATATTTTTTCGCTGTTAGATCAGGACTGGGTCGCAAACCTGAGTGGCCAATTGATTGCGGCCAACCATATTGATGTTCGTCCGGCCGCAATGGCGCCAAAAACGCCAGAGGCACTGAGCAAACAATTTGATGATCAGCAGCTGGTGGGGGGCAAGATTTATGAGGGCTATGCCACCATTTGGACCTCGGTGCAGACACAGGGTGACGGCTTTATTCGCACATTGGTTATTGATGAGGGAATGGACTCTGAACAGGCGGGCAGGGTGATTCGCAACCTGTTGGAGATAGCCGCCTACAGGTCCATGACATTGTTGGCGCTGCCTATTGCGCGTCAACTTATGCCAGAGGTGCGCTTGCTTGAGCAGCGTTTGGTGGAAACCAATAATAAGCTCAATGATCTGGTTACCCTCGAAGATGAGCAGAACCTAATGGACGAGTTAATTAGTGAAGCCACCCAGTTAGAAAAATTAGTGGCCGACCACAACTTTCGATTCTCCGCGACTGAGGCTTACTTCAATCTGACTGAAAGCCGCCTGGATATGTTGCGTGAAAAGAAGATGCCGGCGATACGTACCTTAAAACAGTTTCACGCGCGGCGATTTATTCCCGCGTTTAATACCTGCATGTCTGTGGTTAAGCGCAAAGAAAACCTCTCCAAGCGTATTAGTCGAACCAGTGAATTATTGCATCTGCGGTTGCAGCTTTCTTTGGAAGCGCAAAACCAGAAGCTGCTGTCATCCATGGATAAACGCAGCGAATTGCAGCTGCGCTTGCAGCAAACGGTTGAGGGGCTTTCGGTTGTGGCTATGACCTATTACAGCATGAAGTTGATAGAACTATTGATTAAGCCTATTCCCCTAGAGACGTACTTGCCTGTCTCTCAGGGCATGGCATTGGCGCTGTTAACGCCGCTGATATTCTGTGGCGCTATGTGGGTGATTATTAGAATTCGCAAAAAATTGCACAGTTAGGCTAAAGCGCAGTGAGGGCCGAGCGCAATAGCGGTGAGTCAAACGCCGCCTTCCATGCTGCGCTCCAGGCTGCCAGCGTTGCAGACTCAAGGTGTGCCAGACAAAAAAAGGGGATAACAGCGTTATCCCCTTTTTTATTCGCTGTCTGCAATCACAGTTTAGTAACTCATATCCCTGGTTGCGTTCAGCAGGCCGGGGAAGTGGGTTCCTATCTTGGCTAGGCCATAGGTGACCCAGTACTCCACTTTTTGCATAAAGCTCATTTCAACCATCTCTGGCAGACGCTGCTGCTGTCGATCCAGATAGGCGTGAATGGCCTCGGCGTCGTCCGCGGTGTTAGTTTCGTAGAAACCTACCATGCCTTTGTGGGCTCTTGAACCGCCCAACACAATACCGGCAAAGTCTATATGGGTCTGTTCGCTCATATAGCGAAGGTCGGGCACAACATAATTACTCTTGGCGCTAATACCATGGCAGGTGCCGCAGTTATGGCTATAGAGTTCTTCCCCTTTTTTGATAATCGCAGGATCGGTAATAGCCTCATGCCCCAGTGCCAAAATGGTGGCTAAGCTCTCGTCGGGCAGGGACTTAGTTTGACCGAAATCACCGAGCTTAAACACCAACAGTTTATTCTGGTTAACCTTGTTGCGCTTGAGCTCATCACCAATGGTAAGCATGACGGTACCACCGCTGCCCTGAGCTACGGCTATATACTGCTCGCCATCCAACTCATAGGTCATGGGGCCCGCCAATACTGCGCTGTCAGATTGATACTGCCATAGGGAGTCGCCAGTCTCAGCATCGTAGGCGGTAAAGGCGCCTTTGCCTGTACCTTGAAAGACCAGGTCGCCGTCGGTGCTCAGAATACCTCCGTTGGCTGGCTTGTCATGATGTACTTTCCAGGCGGCTTTCTGTTTTACCGGGTCCCAGGCCAATAGCTCGCCATAGATTAGGGCGTCGGCTGAGGCTTTCCCTGCTACCCAGCTTAGGGGGTCTCTGGATTCATTCAGGTCGACGCCAGTATTCCAGCGGTTAAGCTGATATTTAGTGTCTTTCTGGGCGCTAAAGTAATGGGGAATGCTCTGGGCAGGAATATACATCAGCCCAGTTTTGGGGCTGAAGGACATGGGCTGCCAGTTGTGGGCGCCGTAGGGTGAGGGCCAGATATAGCTGCCACCATTGCTTTGATAGTCGGCATATTCTGTCTCTACCGGGCGGCCTGTTTCCATATCAATATGGCTGGCCCAGGTGACTTTGGCGAAGGGTTCTGCAGAGAGCAGTTCACCGGTGGCGCGGTCCAGCACATAAAAGAAGCCGTTTTTAGGCGCCTGCATAATCACCTGACGCATCTCACCTTTATGTTCGATCTCGGCCAATGTTAGCTGCTGAGTGGCAGTGTAGTCCCAGTTGTCTTTGGGCGTTACCTGATAGTGCCAAACATAGTCGCCTGTATCCGGTTTGAGGGCCACAATGGAGCTCACATATAGGTTGTCGCCGCCGCCTGGACTGCGCAGATCGCGGTTCCAGGGAGAGCCATTACCCGTGCCTATATAGAGTAAATCCAGTTCTGGGTCATAGACAATGGAGTCCCAAACGGTGCCGCCACCGCCACCTAGTTTGTGCCAGGATTTATCGCCCCAGGTCTCTACTGCAACGTCCAGAGCAGGGTGCTCTTGAGGCTTGTTGGGGTCGCCGGGAACAGTATAGAAGCGCCACAGCTGGTCGCCATTGGCTGTGTCGTAGGCGGTGATATAGCCGCGTACGCCGAGTTCTGCGCCGCCATTACCGATAATGATTTTGCCATCCACCACACGAGGTGCGCCGGTGACACTGTAGTTACTGTTGGCTGGGGTGGTTTGTATTGACCAGTTCTGCTCGCCGGTTTTGGCGTCCAGAGCGATCAAGCGGCCATCCAATGTACCAAAGAAAATTTGCAGGCCGGTTTCTTCATCCCCTTGCCACATGGCGACGCCGCGATTTACGGCACCACAGCACGCTTTGATCAGGTGGTCTCTGGGGACTTCGGCATCGAAGTGCCATAGCTCTTCACCGCTGCGAGCATCAAGTGCATGGACATGGGCCCAACCGGTGCTGACGTAGATAACGCCATCGTGTACCAGTGGCGTTGCTTCCATACCGCGGGCGGTATCAAACTTAAATGACCAAGCGAGATCCAGTTCGTCGACATTGTCGCGATTGATTTTATTGAGCGGGCTAAAGCGCTGCTCTTTATAGTTGCGGCCGTAGCTCAGCCACTCGCTGTCGGGGTTGGTAATCGACTCTTCATTGACCACGGTGGCCTGAGCTTGCAGAAGGCCGGTGGTTAAAAATAGTGCGGTCGCTAGTTTGATTAGGCGGGATGCCATAGGGTTCTCCCTTATTCTTCTGGTTTTATAAGCGTTTGATTTTTATAATAATTTTCATAAAGCCTTATTGTAGGCTCATTTCGATAAATTGCATACGGTCCTGGCCGAAAAACATGTCGTCGCCGATAAACAGGGTTGGTGCGCCAAAACAGCCTCGAGTGATGGCGGCTTCGGTGTTACTGATCAAGGCAGCTTTAACATCCGGGTCCTGTGTGCCAGTAAGTATTGCTTCGGCATCCAATCCGGCGTCACTGAGGACTTTGCCGATCACATCCAGCTCACCCATATTTTCACCATTGACCCAGACGGCATCGTAGATGGCATCGGTATAGGCATTGAAGTAGTCTTGGCCAAGGGCTGCAGTGGCGGCGCGCATCAGGGTTAAAGTGTTAATAGGGAAGTGCGGGTTTATCTTGAGGGGCACCTGATACAGGGCAGCAAAGCGGGGCAGGTCATGGGCCATCATGTAGTGCCCCTTGGCTGGAATACTGACCGGTGATGCATTACCTGTGGCTTTAAACAGGCCGCCGAGCAGTACGGGTTTGTAGTCAATGGTGCAGCTGTATTGCGCCTGTAGCTGTTGCAGGCGCTTGTAGGCCAGATAGGCGGTGGGGCTGCCGAAGTCGAAATAAAAGTCGATGGTTTTAGCCATTGCATTAATCTCTGGTTTGGGGGTTGACCCCTGCGCTTTTTTTGAGCCCTCAGCGTAGCCGTGCGGCTGTGTGACGACAATCGAAAACAATGACCCGCCAGTTCGGGTTATCGGCGCTTTTAAGTGTTGGGAATCAGTGTTTGAAGTAGCTCAGTTACTAACGCTTTGGCGTCATCGATACTCAGTGATTGATGGTCGCGCAATCGATCCCAGTACTCGAAGGACATAATGCCAATAATAGCTTCTTGCTGCGACTGCGAAAGCGTTCCAATCTCTGGCAGAGCCCGACCTATATCAGTGCGCATTGTGCTCTGATATTTGGCATAGTTTTGTTGGAGAAACGCAGAACGCCAGCGTCGGGTGGCGGTGGATTTCATGATGTTGGTATTATCTTCGTACAGCCTCTGTATCTCGTTGACTGCCCAGTGGATACGCTCGGTTAATGGCAGTTCAGGGTCGACCTTGGAGGTCTTGCCGATAAAGCCCTCGCGCCAGATTTGATCGGCTGTTGCAAAAATAGCCTCCATATCTTCGAAGTGGCGAAACACCGAGCGAATACCTACCTTGGCGTGGTTGGCAATTTGCTGAGCCGTGGGTACCAGATTGCCCTCTTTGATAAGTTGCAGCATAGCCTCAACAATGACCTGACGGCTGCGATCGCTGCGCAGGCGTCGGCCATCTACTTTCGCGGAATTGCTGGTGCTATCTGACATAGGCTTCCTTGCTGCACGTTGACGTGGTCGACAATTTTGGCATATTTCGACTCGACTTGCACTTCGCCGGGGGCTGACTCGGGTTATAGACCACTATTGTCAATCTCAATATCTGTTGAATTGGCAGGCAGTGATACCGCAGTGCCATCCCGACCCAGAGTGAAATCTCGAAAGTAGTTATCGACGCCCTCTAACCAGGCGGCCTCGGCGCCAGGCATATCTAGAGGTGGCACCACATGGTAGTAGAGCAGGTGACCCACATTGGCGTCTCGCGCCGTTTCAGCGGCTTCGATGGGAGAGGCATGATAGCTGAGCACATCAGCAAATATTTTCGCCATATTGGCCTGGCCCGCATTGGTCGCGCCCTGGTTCATGGCCTTGAGTAAACTGTGGGAAAGCGCTTCATGGACCAATAGGTCAATGCCTTGGGCAAACTGCTCAATATTGGCTGATTTGCTGGTATCTCCGGATATAAGTGCAGTGCGTCCCCCATAGCTAAATCTGTAGGCGACGGCAGGGGAAATTGGGAAATGATCCACCGCCAGCATTTCTACTTTTAGGCCATCTTGCTCATAGACAGTCAGAAGTTCCCCATCAGCTGGGATTGGGGTGCTGACTGCGACCATACCAGCGCCTGCTAATGGCGTAGCTATGTTGCCATGGTGATCATTGCGATAAACCATATCCTGGCTATAGGCCTGATTAAATCCAGCGACTATATCGGCGACACCCTCAGGTCCGTAGATCTTGAGCGGTGCATCATGACCGCCATTGGCCCACCGCAATGTGGCTACCTCGCCAAGACCATCAATGTGGTCGGAGTGAAAATGGGTTAAAAATACGCCGCTAATCAGAGCGGGCGCATAGCCCATTCGACCCAGATTGCGTATGCCATTGCTACCAGTATCTACCAAAAAAAGTTTACCGGCGGCGACAACAGCGACACAGGGGCCAGAGCGAATGGCTGAGGGCATGGGACCTCCTGCACCACAGAGTACGATATGTAGGCCATCACCCAGCTCTTCGATCTTATTGTTTTGAAGGTTTGCCTCCATTCCCTGGGGAACAATGCGCAGGTAAATATCGCCACGCTGGCTGTAGAGGCTGGCGGCCAAAATAAGCACTAGCAACCCGACAAAATAAGATTTTTTCATAGCCTTTTCTCTCGCTTAATTCACTGATAATTTTGAGCGTGACATGGTGGCACGCTTTATGTCAATATATTTTCTTAAGGTAACCATGCCCCTTCTCAGGAGTCTATTATGATTGACGCCAAACCAATAACGCTTATCGGAGCGCCACCCTCACCCTACACTCGAAAAATGATTGCCATACTCAGGTATCGGCGCATTGGTTACAGCATTGTCTGGGGTAATCCCGGGGATGTGCTCACCGAGATGGAGATTGCCAAGCCCAAGGTGGCGCTGCTGCCAACCTTTGTGCTGCCTGATGAGGCAGGCCAGATGCAGGCAGTCTGTGACTCCACGCCGATTATTCGGCGACTGGAAGCTGAGCACGCCGGGCGTTCTGTGATTCCCGATGATCCTGCCATGGCCTTTATTGATTATCTGCTTGAGGACTTTGCCGATGAGTGGGGCACTAAGTACATGTTCCACTACCGCTGGCACTTTGGGGGAGATGCCGATAATGCCGGTACTCTGTTGCCCCTGGTCCAGAGAGTCGATCTGCCCGCGGAGGCGCTTGGCCAGTTAAAGCACTCTATCACCGACCGTCAGGTAGGGCGTCTGCATGTGGTCGGCTCTAATGATGTGACCGCGCCGGTGATTGATGCCAGTTACAGGCGTTTCCTATTAGCGATGGAGGCGCATCTTGCCCAGCAGCCCTACCTGATGGGCAAGCGCCCTGGGGCATCGGATTTTTCGATCTATGGACAGCTGACACAGCTAGTGGGCTTTGACCCAACGTCGCGTGCTATTGCTCACAAGCTTTCTCCGCGCACTGTGGCTTACACCCAGCTGATGGAAGATCAAACCGGGCTAGAACCGACAGCAGAGCAGTGGACTACCGCTGAGACTGCCCCGGCGACATTAAAGGCAATCTTAACTGAAGTGGGGCTTGTCTATGTTCCTGCGCTGTTAGCTAATGCCAGAGCCATGCAAGCAGGTGAGAAAACCTGGGAGACAGAAATTGATGGCAGTCTCTGGGCTCAGCAGACGTTTAACTACCAGGGCAAGTGCCTGCAGTGGATTAATGCTGAGTATCAGGCCCTAACAGCAGTGGATAAAACTCGGGTAGATGCGCTGCTGGATGGCACAGGCTGCGACAACATTATTTTCTAATTGGCGCTTTATTTCGATCTATGCGACAAAGACAGTAGCAGCATAATGCAGGCAATGGTAAATAGCGGTAAATTGCCCACAGCGCCTGGGGGCACGTGCTCGTAATAGGGCGCCGACAGTGGATGCATAGAGCCTGCCGCCACACGCATAGGGACTTCGACAACCACCGTCAGCCAAAGTAGCGGTAGCAGATTACGGTAGCGCCAAATGCAGATATAAAAAATAAAGAGTGTGATTATTTGCGCCGACCCCCAGAGTGAGGCAAATAGATAGATCACATTATTGGGATCGGGAGCACTTTCCGCAAAGGGAAAGATAATAATTGAAGCTAAGCTGTTAATTCCGCCATCGTCCGCTAGAAAATGCATAAAACTGCGAAAGGTATAGATAGCTATCAGCACATAAAACCCATACTGGGCGATCACACTGCCCTGGTAATTATTATTGGCCTGTCTAGGGAATAGTTTTTCAATGAGGTTCATGGGTTAACGCCTCTATTTTGAGGTAAGCTTAATAAATTAACATTGGCTATGCCAGTTTATTTTATGAGTTTAAACTGATAGATTACTGCGGCATTAACCAAACATAACAATGCTAGAGGCTGAGTATGGCAGAGCAATTTAAAGAGCAGGGTGGGGCAGCCACCATGGATCCCAGCAATGTCTTTAGATGGATATCTTCAAAGGTTATAACCAGAATTATCAGCCCTCAGCGGCTGACGGAGCGGCGACAAAAACTGGAAAAGCAGCGCAGGGCCAGCGCAGGTAAATATCTGGTGGAATACTTCCATCAGGTAGATGATGGCTACAGTCACCTGGCCGCTCAGGTGCTCGAGTCTTTAAGTCAGCGCTATGATATTGAGTTGCGCTGCCATCTGGTTAGCGGCCCTTCAGGTAAAAACGCTGTTGAGCCTGAGCTATTAATTCGCCTATCCCAATACGATGCGTCTTTTATCGCACCCCATTATGGCTTGGAAGCACCAGCCGATGGCCCTGACTCTGAGGCCATTCAGCAGGCGCAATCGATCCTGGCAGGCATGCTGCTCGAACCATCTCTAGCTGCGGATATTCCCCATCTGATCAGCGCGGTTAGCGCTGCACTCTGGTCTGGTGATAATGGGGCACTGGATATTCTGGCTCAGCAGCATGGCTGTGCCTCGGCTGAGCAGCGACAGCAATGTATTGAGGCAGGCAATGCTCGGCGCACGGCGTTAAAGCATTATTCAGGTGCCATGTTTTACTGCGCTGAAGAATGGTATTGGGGAATTGATCGGTTGCACTATTTAGAGGCTCGGTTGGCAGAAGCCGGTGCAGATAGGCATCCCGATCAGCCTATGCTAGTGCCGCGGTTTGCCGTAGAGCCCGGCAAGCATCGAGACAGTGGCAGCCTGACATTAGAAATCTACCCCTCGCTGCGCAGCCCCTATACTGCGGTGGTGTTTGATCAGACCCTGAAGCTGGCTGAGACCACTGGCGTCAATCTGGTGGTGCGCCCTGTATTACCCATGGTGATGCGTGGAGTTCCCGCCACCAGAGAAAAAGGTGTGTATATTTTTAAGGATACTGCTCGCGAGGCGCGAAGTGCGGGTGTCCCCTTTGGTCATTTTTATGACCCCATAGGCAACCCGGTACGCAACTGTTATTCGCTGTATCCCTGGGCCTGTGAGCAGGGGCGGGGCAATCAGTTAATTTCCAGCTTCCTACGCTGCGCCTTCGCTGAGGGAGTCAATACCAATAACTCTCGTGGTCTCAGAAAGGTTGTAGAGAAAGCGGGCCTTGACTGGTCTGTGGCTAAAACTTTGGTAGGCCAGTCGGGCTGGGAAGAGATTCTGGAGAGTAATCGTCTGGCTATGTATGAGGCCGGCCTCTGGGGGGTGCCTAGTTTTCGTCTGCTTAATCAAAAAGGCGAGTCAGTCCTGGCACTTTGGGGGCAGGATAGGTTATGGCTGGTGGCGCGTGAGATTGAATGTCAGTTGGCGCTGGATGCCAATTAATGTTGGCTATTAAAATTCATAGCAACCCATTTTGAAAAATAACAGGAGGCCATTATGGCGCTGGGAGTCAACGCAAGAATGACAGTTCAAGAGGGTAAAAATAGCGAATTCAAAAGCCTGTTTTTAGCGCCGACTGACAAGGTGTTAGCCAATGAATAAAATGCTTCAAATTGTGGTGGCATTATCCGCTGTGGTCTTCGCCTCGATCGGTCTGCGTTGGTTGGTAGCCCCTGAGGGAGTGGCTACAGAATTCGGTATGACATTGATGGAGGGGCTGGGGCTGAGTTCACAGATCGGTGATCTGGGCGCCTTCTTTTTATCCCTGGCCATCTTTATCTTGCTAGCTCTGAACACAGGTCGCAAAATCTGGTACTACCCGCCAATTATTCTGCTTGGCTTAACCGCGATTATGCGCATCATGGCATGGATGTTTCACGGTGCTAGCCTTGCGATAGACATGATTGCAGTAGAGATAATTTGCTGCGCTATTCTCTATATTGCCTCGATTCGATTGGCCGATAAGGGGTAATTGCGCGTGTAGGAAAGGGCTTAGTGTTAGGCATGTTTACTTTGCTGCAGACGCTTAATCAATGGCTAGCGGGCAATCTAGTAGCCAGTATCATTACGTGAAAAGCCTTCAAGATGGGCGACGCTGGCCGGCTCTGAGCCACCTTGTGCTGTGCTCTACTTCGTAACCCCACAGTCATTATTGGTTGAGGTATACCAAGGATCCCTAGGTTACTATGCTTGTCTATCGGGTCGATTGTAATTGCAGATTGATTCTAGCAGTGTATTTGGCATAAGCAGTGCTAATATATTTTATGAAAAAATTAAAGAGGAAAAATTATGGTCGCGCTAACATCTATGGTTGATTACAACGTCGAAGAGGGCGTTGCCGTTTTAACGCTCAATAACCCACCGGTTAATGCACTGAGTCAGGGCGTTAGACAGGGTCTCAAGGAGGGTGTTGAGAAGGCGTTGGCCGACGATTCTGCGCAAGCGATACTGCTTTTCTGTGAAGGCCGCACCTTTATTGCCGGTGCTGATATCTCAGAGTTTTCCTCGGGTCCCATGGCGCCTAATTTCCACGAAGTGCTATCTACCATGGACGCTTCTACCAAGCCGATTGTTGCAGCAATTCACGGTACCGCTCTGGGTGGTGGTCTTGAGACTGCTCTGTGCTGTCATTATCGAGTGGCGGTTAGCAGTGCCAAATTTGGTCTGCCAGAAGTCAATCTGGGGCTGCTGCCCGGCGCGGGCGGTACCCAGCGCCTGCCCCGCGTTGTTGGCGTAGAAAAGGCTCTGGCCATGGTGACCTCTGGTGTTCCCATAGGTGCTGCTGAAGCTATGGCGCTAGGGCTTATCGACCAGATGGTGGGTGATGATCTGCGTGCTGCCGCGCTTGCCTTTGCTGTTGAGAAGGCCGCTGAGGGTGGTTCTCACCCCAGAGTGCGCGACAACGACGACATGCTCCAGAGTGCTAAAGATAACCCGGAAATATTTGCTGTCACGCGCAAGATGCTGGCCCGCAAGACCCGCGGCTTTTTGGCGCCAGAATACAATATCCGCTGTATTGAAGCGGCAGTTAATCAGCCCTTTGATGAAGGCTTAAACACCGAGGGCAAACTATTTACCGAGTTAATGATGGGCCCCCAGTCTCAGGCTCAGCAGTATTTCTTTTTCTCCGAGCGGCAGGCGGGCAAAATACCTGGATTGGACAAAGATGTTGAAGAACTGCCTATCGCTAAAGTGGGTGTGATTGGTGGTGGTCTGATGGGCGGCGGTATCTCCATGAACTTCGCTAATGTCGGCATTCCAGTCACCATTGTTGAAACCAGCCAGGAAGCACTGGATCGCGGCCTGGGTACCATTCGCAAAAACTATGAAAATACTGCGCGCAAAGGTCGGATGACTGAAGAGGCCGTGGAACAGCGCTGCGGCTTAATTCAGGGCACATTGGATATGGCTGATCTGGCAGATTGCGATCTTATTATTGAAGCGGTGTTTGAAAATATGGCGGTGAAGAAAGATATCTTTACCCGTCTCGATGGCATTGCCAAGCAGGGCGCTATTTTGGCCTCAAATACCTCGGCACTGGACCTCAATGAAATTGCCTCCGTGACGAGCCGCCCCGAGTCTGTGATCGGTCTGCACTTTTTCTCCCCGGCTAATGTAATGAAGCTGTTGGAAGTGGTACGTGGTGAAAAGACCTCCGATGCGGTAATCAAAACCGGTATGGCACTGGCCAAGCGTATTCGCAAAGTAGCGGTATTGGTTGGTGTGTGCCCGGGCTTTGTGGGCAATCGAATTCTGTTTATGCGTCAGATTGAAGCGAGCAAGCTGGCTCTTGAAGGTGCGCCTTTTCAGCAGGTGGATAAGGTGTTATTTGATTTTGGTTTCCCTATGGGCGCGTTCCAGATGGGTGACCTGGCGGGTCTGGATCTGGGTTGGGACAAAGATAACTCCAACCCAATGGATGTTAAGGATCGACTCTGTGAACTGGGGCGTCGCGGTCAAAAGACTGCCGCCGGTTTTTACGATTACGATGAAAAGCGACAGCCAACGCCAGCTGCTGTTACAGCAGAACTCTTTGCCGAGGTTGCCGCGGCCCAGGGTATTAGCCAGAGAGATATCTCCGATGAGGAAATTCTCGATCGCTGCCTGTTACCCATGATCAATGAGGGCGCAAAAATTCTTGAAGAAGGCATCGCCGTGCGCGCCAGTGATATTGATGTGACCTATGTCTATGGTTACGGCTGGCCCGTCTATCGCGGTGGCCCAATGCACTATGCCAACAGCATAGGGTTGGATAAGGTGCTGGCTAAAATTCGTCACTACCATGAGGTTACGGGCGACGACTTTTGGGCGCCAAGCCCACTGCTGGTATCACTGGCAGAGCAGGGTAAGCGCTTTAAATAATTAATACGCCGCTGTGAGGGAGAGAGAAGATGAAGACACGTATTACAGAGTTGTTGGGGATTAAACACCCAATTATTCAGGGTGGTATGCACCATGTGGGCCTGGCCGAGTTGGCGGCTGCGGTTTCCAATGCTGGGGGTTTGGGGATTATCACTGGCTTGACCCAGGGTACTCCGGAAAAACTGGCGGCAGAAATTGCCCGCTGTAAAAGCATGACCGACAAGCCATTTGGCGTCAATATTACCTTTTTACCCTCAATGACCCCGCCGGACTATCCGGGTCTGATTCAGGCGGTGATCGATGGCGGCGTCAAGGTGGTTGAAACTGCGGGTAATAACCCGGCGCCCTATATGCCGGCATTAAAAGAAGCGGGCATTACAGTGATCCATAAATGTACGGCTGTTCGCCATGCACTCAAGGCACAAAAAGTGGGCTGCGATGCTGTGTCTGTGGACGGTTTTGAGTGCGGTGGTCACCCGGGCGAAGACGATATTCCCAACTTTATTCTATTGCCCAGAGCCGCAGATGAACTGACCATTCCCTTTGTCTCTTCAGGCGGTATGGCCGATGCCCGAAGCCTCGTTGCCTCTCTGGCCATGGGCGCCGACGGCATGAATATGGGCACGCGTTTTATTGCCACTCAGGAAGCGCCGGTTCACGATAATGTGAAGGCGGCGATTTTGGCCGCATCGGAACTGGACACCCGTCTGGTCATGCGCCCATTACGCAATACCGAACGTGTGCTTAATAACCCTGCAGTCGAGCGTCTACTGGAAAAAGAACAGGCACTGGGTGCCGATATCAAGATTGAAGATATTCTTCCCGAAGTGGCCGGTGTCTATCCAAAAATTATGCAAGACGGTGACATGGATGCGGGTGCCTGGTCCTGCGGCATGGTGGCTGGCCTGATTCATGATGTGCCGACGGTACAGGCATTAATAGAGCGCATTATGTCTGAAGCGGACAGCCTGATTAAGCAACGTTTGGCCAGTCTGTAACTCTGTGGGACATGCCGAACTAACCATAAACCAAAAATAAGAAGCGATTATGTCTAAAGTAGATACACTCGATGAAGCAAGATTGGCCGGCTATTTAGAGGCCCATATTGCAGAGTTCAAGGGGCCTTTAACAGCCAGCAAATTTGCTGGGGGCCAATCTAACCCCACCTTTAAAATCGATGCAGCGTCGGGAAGCTACGTGCTGCGTCGCCAACCGCCGGGCAAATTGCTCAAGTCGGCCCATGCGGTCGATCGTGAATATCGCGTGCTGGCCGCACTGGCACAGACTGATGTGCCAGTGGCGAAAGTCTATCATCTCTGCGAAGACCCGGAAGTCATAGGTTCCATGTTTTATATTATGGAATTCTGTGATGGTAATGTGCACTGGTCGTCGGCCCTGGAAGACATTTCCAGCAATCAGGGGCGCGCAAAAATGTATGACGAGATGAATCGCGTGTTGGTGGCTATTCACTCAGTGGATTTAGAAAAAGTTGGCTTGACCGATTATGGCCGCCCCGGCAACTATTTTCAGCGTCAGGTGGATCGTTGGTCTGCCCAGTATAAGGCGTCAGAATTAACACCGATTGCCGAGATGGATAAGGTGATGGTTTGGTTGGCGGATAATATTCCTGAAGAGGATGGCAAGGTGTCGCTGGTCCATGGTGATTATCGTTTGGACAATTTGATGTTCGATAAGAACAATCAAGCGGTGATTGCTGTTCTGGACTGGGAGCTTTCGACTCTGGGTCACCCCTATGCAGACCTGGCTTACCAATGTATGGGATTGCGGTTGCCTGCAGGCAAGACGAATGGCCCTTCGTCTGGTCTTGCCGGGTTAGATCCCGCGGCTTTAGGTATTCCCTCTGAAGCTGAATATGTGGACAAATACTGCCAGCGCATGGGCATGGATAAGATTGCCAACTGGTCTTTTTATATGGCCTTTAGCTTCTTCCGTTTAGCTGCTATTTGCCAAGGTGTGGCCAAGAGAGCCGCCGATGGTAATGCATCGAGTAAATTGGCCGCTGGCGTGTCAGGCATGGTGCAGCCATTGGCGGTTAAAGCGCTTGGGCTGATTAGTGGCCAAGAGTAAAAAAAACAGTAGTACAGAGCAATAGTTTTATGGCAATAACAAACAGAGTGACTGCATTGACGGGCACCAAATACCCCATCATTCAAGCGCCAATGGGCTGGATTGCACGTGCGCAACTAGCCGCAGCAGTAAGCAATGCCGGTGGCATGGGCATTATCGAAACCTCCTCTGGAGAGCTGGATAATATCAAGGCCGAGGTCGCCAAGATGCGCGATCTAACCGACAGGCCCTTTGGCATGAATGTGGCCCTGTCCTATGTGCGCGGCAGCAATATTATTGACTTTGTGATTGAGCAGGGTATCGAGTTTGTGACTACGTCGTCAGGCAGCCCGGCTCTGTGCACTAAAGATTTTCAGGATGCCGGGATCTCTGTTTTTCATGTGGTGCCGACCCTGGATATGGCCCTCAAAGCGCTGGATGCAGGTGTTGATGGCTTGATTGTTGAGGGCGGTGAAGGCGGTGGTTTTAAAAACCCCAGTCCGGTCTCGACGATGGTTTTACTGCCACTGATTCGCTCGCGCTGCGATGTGCCTATTATTGCCGCTGGCGGCATTAGCGATGGTGCTTCTATGGCCGCGGCGTTTGCCATGGGCGCTGAAGGCGTGCAGATGGGAACGCGTATGCTGGCCTGTGCCGAGTCTCCTGTGCACCAGAATTGGAAAGACGCGATTGTTGATTCCAAGGAGACAGATACCGTATTCCTCAATCAGCAGGGGCGTCCGGCTCTGCGCGCATTGCGCACAGAATTAACTGCTGGTCTTGAGCCTCAGGGCAAGTTTAATGTGATGGAGCATATGGCCAATCTCCAAGCCTTGTATTTTGGTGGCGATATGGAGGCGGCGATTCCATTGGGTGGTCAGGTTACTGGTCGTATCGATGAGATTCTAACTGCCCAGCAGATTATTGATCAGACCATGACAGGCTTCGAAGCTGCTATTGACGACCTAGCCAGCCAGTATCGCTAGGCGCAACGCAACAGAGAGATTAGTTACAGCCGGCCATCCACCAGTCGATCGCTGCGGTTTGATGGCGCTTTTTGGGCAGGGCAAAATAAAAGGTGCGTTTCATGTCGCGCCTGGGTAAATTTAACGGTACCAGATCACCGGCTTTAAAATTATTCTGCAGTACTATCTCAGATAAGCAGCCAATGCCTAGGCCTGCTTCGACGGCCTTTTTAATCGCCTCGTTATGTTTGAATTCCAGATAAATATCAATTTCGGGCATCAGGCCGGTCATGGCGCGGGCAAACGTTTGGCGAGCCCCAGATTCTGGTTCGCGCAGTATCCAGCGCGCCTGTTTGATATCCCTGTCGCTGAGGGTTTTCTTTTTGGCCAGCGGATGCTCGGGGCTGCAAAAAACGACCAATCGGTCTTCGCGCCAGGGAATTAATGCCAGTGCCTGATCCTTTACCTCGCCCTCAATCATGCCGATATCGACTTCAAAGTTAAGTACCTGAGCAACTATATCGGCGCTATTGGCGACATTGATATCCACTTTGGCCTCCGGGTGCTCGGCCAGGTATCCGGCCAGATAGGACACCGCCAAATGGTTGCCAATGGTAAAGCTGGCGCCGATTTTTAAATGGCCTATATCGCCATGGCCCTGCAGAGCCTGCTCAAATTCCAAGGCATGATCGGCGAGCAGCACGGCTTTGCTGCGCAATGTTTTACCCACCTCATTGAGTTCGAGCTTTTTACCCACGCGATTAAACAGGCTTATGTTGTAGGCCTGCTCAAGGTTTTGTAGCGCGGCGCTGGCCGCCGACTGGGACATATGCAATTTAGCCGCCGCCTTTGAAATATTTTGATAACTGGCGATGGCGAGAAATATCTCTAACTGCCTGAGGCTGTATTTCATTGGCAATACTCTGGGTTATAGTCGGATCAGTTTTTAATATCGATTTAATCGATTAGCAAAATCATAATATCCTGTTTTACATATATATGAAATGCGCCTAGTATCTGCGCCATTGACCGGGTTGCCATCGCTTTAGGGGCTGACCACAGGGCATGCTTAACATTCGGCGCTTGAGCGCAGCTAACCAAGTGGGAAATCAGTATGACAGAACAAAAGGCAACTAACGTAACCTGGCATGATGGCGAAATCACGCGTGATGACCGTAATCAATTACTTGGCCAGCAGGGTGCTACCCTTTGGTTTACCGGTTTGTCGGGCAGCGGCAAAAGCACCATTGCCGTGGCACTTGAGCAGGCACTGTTTCAGCGTAATAAGCTGAGTTACCGTCTGGATGGTGACAATGTACGTCTGGGTATCAACAAAAATCTGGGTTTTTCTGCTGCCGATCGCACTGAGAATATTCGCCGTATTGGCGAGATTGCCAAGCTGTTTGTCGACTCGGGCGTGATTGCTCTGTCGAGCTTTATCAGTCCGTACCGGGCCGATCGCGAGCAGGTGCGTGAGCTGCATGCAGAATCAGGCTATGCATTTGTTGAAATTTTTGTCGACTGCGCGTTGGCTGAGGCCGAAGCGCGAGACCCCAAGGGCCTATACAAAAAAGCGCGAGCGGGAGAAATAAAGAACTTCACCGGTATAGACGACCCCTACGAGGCACCAACCCAGGCGGAGATTCACCTGCATACCGACAAAATGACCCTGCAAGAAGAGGTAGATGTTATTATTGCCTACCTTGAACAGCAGGGTTTTATCGGCAGTCTCTAGGCAGGCTGCTGTTAGTGACAAATCCACCACATCTATTTATCGACTACCTACGGAGACTACCCCTTTGATCAAGCCACATGGCTCACAGACCCTCAACCCTCTTTTTGTTCAAGATGCGCAGTTACAGCAACAGCTATTAGCTGAAGCAGAGACTCTGCCGTCGCTAGTTGTTAACTCCGCTGCCGCAGCCAATGCTGTGATGCTGGGTGCTGGCTACTTTAATCCGTTAACCGGTTATATGAATCTGGCCGACGCTCTGAGCGTTGCCGAGACACTGCACACTGCCGAAGGGCTATTCTGGCCAGTGCCTGTACTCAATCTTGTTGAGGACGTGACGGCGATAGAGGGGGCTAGCCGCATTGCCCTGCGTGACCCAAATACCGAAGGCAATCCGGTAATGGCGATTATGGACGTGGCTGCGATTGAAGCGGTGTCAGATGCGCAAATCGAAATGATGGCGCAGGAAATTTTTGGCACAGTAGATGTCGAGCATCCAGGTGTGAGCACTTTTACTAATTTGGGCCGCAATATTGTCTCTGGTGATATTCAGGTGTTGAGCCTGAGCTATTTTCAGGCTGACTTCCCTGATACCTTCCGCACCGCCGCTGAAATTCGCGATGAGATTGCCCAGCGCGGCTGGCATAAAGTGGTTGCCTTCCAAACCCGCAATCCAATGCACAGAGCCCACGAAGAGCTCTGCCGCATGGCCATGGAGCGTCTCGATGCCGATGGTGTTGTGGTACATATGTTGCTGGGCAAGCTTAAAAAGGGCGATATTCCTGCCTCTGTTCGCGATGACTGTATTCGTAAAATGGTTGAGCTGTACTTCCCGCAGAATTCAGTGATGGTGACGGGGTATGGTTTTGATATGCTCTATGCCGGTCCTCGCGAAGCGGTGCTGCACGCGGTGTTCCGCCAGAATATGGGTTGCACCCATTTAATTGTTGGTCGTGATCACGCCGGTGTTGGTGACTATTACGGTGCTTTTGATGCGCAGACTATTTTTGCCGAGAAAGTCCCTGCCGGAGCGCTGGAGATTGAGATTTTCAATGCCGATCACACTGCTTATTCGACTAAACTGGGTCGTGTGGTGATGATGAACGAGGCCGAGGGGCACAGTAAGGAAGACTTTATTTTGCTGTCCGGTACTAAGGTGCGACAGATGCTGGGAGATGGAATTGCGCCGCCGCCTGAATTTGCCCGACCTGAGGTGGCGAAGATACTGATGGATTATTATCAGCTGGAGAATGCTTAAGGCTCCTCTGCTGTCATCCCGAAAGAGTGAAGGGTCTTACTCGTCCTGCAATTCACCTAAAGAGACAATATGGCTGACTACGATATATTTAATGGCGACGCTGATGGCATCTGTGCTCTGGTGCAGTTGCGTCTCGCTGATCCTCGAAATGCCCAGCTAAAGACAGGCGTGAAACGGGATATCAGCCTACTCAAACAGGTCGATGCGCAGGACGGTGATCGTATTACCGTCCTCGATATTTCTCTGGATAAAAACCGTGATGATCTGCAGCGAGTGTTGGCGGCAGGGGCTGAGGTATTTTATGTCGACCACCATTTTGCCGGGCAGGTGCCACCATCGGCGCGTCTAAAGTCACTGATCAATGAAGCGCCTGACGTCTGTACCAGCCTGTTAATTAACCATTATTTACGTGGTGCTTACACGGCTTGGGCAGTGGTAGGAACCTTTGGTGATAACCTTAAAAAGAGCGCTACCGGCTTGGCCAAGAATTTAGAGGTTAGTACCGAGCAGCTGGGTTTGCTGGAAAATTTGGGTACCTATATTAACTACAATGGTTATGGCGCCGATGTGGATGAGCTGCATTTTCACCCGGCCGAGCTGTATCAACTAGTGAGTGAGTTTGCCAACCCCCTGGACTTTATCAGCGCTGGCGGGGACACATTTGCCCAGCTTGAAACCGGCTATCATCAGGATCTGAGTGCAGCCCAGGCGACTCAGGCGCTGCAGGCCAATGATTCAATCGCCGTATTTTCCCTTCCAGACCAGCCCTGGGCGCGGCGCGTCAGCGGGGTCTACAGCAATGATCTCACTAACCAAAATCCGGATCGCGCCCATGCGGTGCTAACTGCCAAGGCCAATGGCAACTATCTGGTCAGTGTGCGTGCCCCTTTACATAATAAGCAGGGCGCCGCCGCGCTCTGTATGCAGTTTCCCACTGGCGGTGGCCGCGAGGCCGCTGCTGGTATCAATGATTTACCTGCTGCTATGCTCGACCAGTTTGTCGATGCCTTTGCGCAGGCTTACCGAGGTAGCTAGCTGTGTCCACGTCACGTCCATTTTCAATTTTAGGTATTCAGCAGATTGCTGTTGGCGGTGCCGACAAGCAAAAATTGCGCGGTTTTTGGGTTGACCTGCTGGGTCTGAGTTATCGCAGCACCTTTGTCAGCGACAGCGAAAATGTCGATGAGGATATCTGTGAGATGGGTGCTGGAGACTTTGTTGTAGAGGTCGATTTAATGCAGCCCCTAGACAGCGATAAAAAGCCCCGCGTAGATATTCCCGCGCTCAACCATGTGGGTCTTTGGGTTGACGATCTGGCTGCTGCGGTGAGCTGGCTAACCGAGCAGGGTCTGCGCTTTACGCCTGGCGGTATTCGTAAAGGTGCGGCAGGTTATGACGTCTGTTTTGTGCACCCCAAAGGCAATGAAGAATTTCCTCTCAGCTCACAGGGAGTCTTGGTTGAGCTGGTACAGGCGCCAGATAATGTAATTAACGCCTATAAAGTGCTTGCTGAGGCCTAAATGCAATGGTTTAGGGTGCAATAGTCGCTGCTTTTCTGTAAGCTGCCCGCCATTCTGGACCATCACCACAATCCTATTCATATTTGCCACTCAGGTCCAAAGTCGGCAGCACCCGATACCTCAAATAGTGTCGGGCCAACTTTAAAAGACGAACTTATGACCTTTGATGAACTGGGCCTATCCGCACCCATACTTAAAGCTATTGCCAAACAGGGCTATAGTGAACCTTCACCGATTCAGGCAAAAGCCATTCCCGCTGTACTGGCTGGCCATGATGTTATGGCTGCTGCGCAGACCGGCACAGGCAAAACCGCTGGCTTTACGCTGCCCATATTGGAGCGACTGTCGCAGGGCCGTCGCGCTCAGGCAAATCAGGCGCGTACATTGATTTTGACACCAACTCGTGAGCTTGCAGCTCAGGTTGGTGCGAGTGTGGCGCTGTATGGCACACATCTTAATCTGACTTCTACTGTGGTATTTGGTGGGGTAAAAATTAACCCGCAAATGCAGAAGTTACGACGCGGTGTGGATATCCTGGTGGCAACACCGGGCCGTCTAATGGACCTGCATAGCCAAAATGCAGTTAAGTTCGACCACCTCGAAGTGCTGGTATTGGACGAAGCTGACCGTATGCTGGATATGGGCTTTATTCATGATATTAAGCGTATTATTGATCTGCTGCCCAGACGTCGTCAGAACCTGATGTTTTCGGCAACGTTCTCTGATGATATTCGCAAGCTGGCCAAAGGCCTGGTGCGCAACCCGATTGAAATTTCGGTAAGCCCACGCAACGCCGCGGCGCCCACGGTAGAGCAGTGGGTCTGCCCTGTGGACAAGAAGAAAAAACCGGCACTGCTGGCCAAATTGATCAAAGATGGCGGCTGGTCTCAGGCGCTAGTGTTCAGTAAAACTAAACATGGTGCCAACAAGCTGACCAAGTTCCTTGAAGCTGAGGGCATCACTGCGGCTGCTATTCATGGCAATAAGAGTCAGGGTGCGCGAACCAAGGCTCTGGCCGATTTTAAGGCCAGTGAGATACGCATTCTGGTGGCCACAGATATCGCCGCGCGCGGATTGGATATTGAACAGCTGCCCCATGTGGTTAACTTTGATCTACCCAATGTGTCGGAGGACTATGTTCACCGTATTGGCCGCACCGGCCGCGCTGGCGCGACAGGCGAAGCTATTTCGCTGGTCAGTGCGGATGAAGTTGATCTGCTATCCGATATCGAGCGCCTTACCCAAAAGCTTTTGGAGCGCCGCGAAATTGAGGGCTTTGAGCCAGATCAGACGGTTAAGGAAACGACGCTCAATAAACCAGTGCGCAGCAAGAAACCGCGCAAGGCGCTAAATAATGCCACCAATGAGCGCGATAACTCGCGGCATAACAATAACGCCAGTAATGCCAAAAAGCGTTCCGCTTATGGTCATGGGCCAAAGCCCGGAAACAAGGCGAAGTCGGGCGGTCGCAGCCAGACCAGCAGGCAGGGTGAGGGCGCACAGGGTTCGTCCGAACGCCGTTCAGATGCCAATGGCAATGTTGCACCAGCGCGCAAGCCCGCGGGTAATTCACCCTATGGCAGCGGTGGCGGCAGAAATGCCAGCGGCCGCAATCGCCCCTCTGGCGGTAATTCAAACCGCAGCGCTAGCCGTACCCGCTAGCAGATTGGCAAATAGCCTCGCCTGCCAGCACAGGATGTAACATTTTATTGTAATAATGATTAAGAGAATTCGTATTAATGTTTGAGTTTCAGTTTAGTAAAGTCGCCACCTTCAAAAATGACCTGCTATCGGGCCTCACCGTTGCCTTGGCGCTAGTGCCAGAGGCTGTGGCCTTTGCGTTTGTTGCAGGGGTTGATCCTCTAGTGGGTCTGTATGCCGCCTTCATGGTGGGTTTGATTACTGCCTGTATCGGCGGTCGTCCGGGTATGATCAGCGGTGCCACAGGCGCACTGGCGGTGGTTATGGTGTCACTGGTCGCCGATCATGGTGTCGAGTATCTGTTTATCACTGTGGTGCTGATGGGCTTCCTGCAGATAACCGCGGGCATCTTAAAGCTGGGTAAGTTTATCCGCATGGTGCCTTATCCAGTGATGTTGGGTTTTGTAAATGGCCTGGCCATTGTTATCTTCCTGGCGCAACTGGGGCAATTTGGCGAAGCCGGACAGCCGGGTTGGTTAGACGGTACCTTTATGCAAGGCACTATTATTGATGTGGCCTGGCTGCAGGGCGAGCAGCTCTATATGCTGTTTGGTCTGGTACTGCTGACCATGATTATTATTCATTTCTTGCCGCGTCTAACCAAGGCACTACCCTCTTCACTGGTTGCCATTTTGGTCGTCACGGGTCTGGTGCTGGGTCTGGATTTAAATACCAAGGTTGTGGGTGACATAGCTTCGATCAGTGGTGGTTTGCCCTCGTTCCATGTTCCGGCCGTGCCCTTCAATATTGAAACATTATTTATTATTTTGCCCTATGCCATTATTTTGGCTGCGATTGGTTTGATTGAGTCGCTGCTGACACTGCGTCTGATTGATGAAATTACCGAGACTCGCGGTCGTGGCAACCGTGAATGCATTGGCCAGGGTGTGGCTAATACCGTGACGGGTTTCTTTGGAGGCATGGGTGGCTGTGCCATGATTGGTCAGAGCATGATCAATGTAAACTCTGGCGGTCGCGGTCGACTGTCTGGCATCAGTGCGGCACTGTTCCTGCTGCTGTTTATTCTGGTGGCCTCGCCGCTGATTGAGCAGATTCCGCTGGCGGCACTGATCGGCGTGATGTTTATTGTGGTGATTGGCACCTTTGAATGGTCGAGCTTTCGTATTGTTGGCAAGGTACCTCGCAGCGACGCACTTATCCTGGTAACTGTGTCTGCGGTCACTGTGGCCACTGATCTAGCTGTTGCAGTCGTGGTCGGTGTGATTATTTCGGCCCTGGTATTTGCCTGGGAGCACGCCAAATATATTCGTATCGAAGCTCGTGAAGATCACAAGGGCTCAACCGTTTATGCCGTTACCGGGCCGCTATTTTTTGGTTCGGCGACCTCATTTTTAGAACGCTTTGACCCGCAACAAGACAATGATGATGTGGTTATCGATTTTGCCCGCTCAAGAGTGGCTGATCATTCTGGCCTCGAAGCGATTGATACATTGGCAGAGCGCTATTTAAATGCCGGCAAGAAATTACATCTGGTGCATCTCAGCGAAGAATGCCGCAAGCTTTTGACCAAAGCGGGAAATCTGGTCGAGGTCAATGTGATTGAAGATCCCAAGTATTTTGTTGCCGAAGACAGCCTGGGCTGATGAATTTACGTCTTGCCATTTTCAAACCTATACTCAAGCTCGCTATGGAGCGAACAGGCCATGGCGCAGCGCTGGGTTTTGAATTAACCAAAGTAGGGCGCGGCGAAATTGAGATGACCTTTCCCTACAAGGAAGAGGTCGTGGGTAATCCGGTTACCGGCGTTGTGCATGGCGGTGTGATTGTTAGCCTGCTCGACACCTGCTGCGGCTCAGCAGCGATTACCATGCTGACCAGGCCCGTAGTGACACCGACTATGGATCTGCGCCTCGACTATATGCACCCTGCGGAACCTTACAAGCCTATCTATGTGTCGGCCAAGGTCTATCGCAATACCTCAAACGTTATGTTCTGTCGCGGCTCTGCCTGGCAGGACGACCGTGAAAACCCCATTGCTCATTGTGTAGCTACGTTTATGCGGGTGGAGACGCCCAGTATCTCGCTGACGAATATTATTCGGCGACGATTTAATCGCTTGATTCACGGTGATAAGGCTTTAGAGCAGGAGGCCGATAAATGAGCGACGCGCTTAACGTATTGCAAGACGGGCTGATCAAGGCCCGCGCGGAAGCCAGCCCACAGCAGATTCTGGATCTGATTCCCTACAGTAGTTTTATTGGTGCCGAGGCCAAAGTCGAAGGCACTGAGGTGCTGTACTGGCTGGATAGGCGCCCATCCAATATTGGCAATCCCTCATTGCCCGCCATTCACGGCGGCGTGATCGGCGGCTTTCTTGAACTCTCCGCTGCCATCGAAATTCTCTATACACTGGACGTAAACGCGGTGCCCAAGGTGGTCGACTTCTCTCTCGACTATCTCCGTCCCGGCCGCTATAAAACTATCTATGCCAGCTGCACTGTTTTGCGACAGGGCCGCAAGTTAGTCAACGTGTCTGTGACCGCCTGGCAAGATAGCCCAGATACACCAATCGCCACCGCCAGATGCCATTTTCTGATCGCCTGAGCATCGTCGCGTAAAGATCGCGCTCAGAGGTTGAAATCTATTTCCCTGCCCCCATCTTGGAAGTCAGCATACGTAATGCATGACTACTAACAGCCATCAGGAGAAATATCGGAAATGACAGCCAAAGCGAGTTCTAAAGAAAAAAGCAGCGCCAAAGGAAAGGCCGAGACATTAGGTTTCCAGACAGAAGCCAAGCAACTACTGCATCTAATGATTCATTCTCTTTACTCCAATAAAGAGATCTTTTTGCGCGAGTTAATTTCCAATGCCTCAGACGCCACCGATAAGCTGCGCGTTGAAGCTCTGGAAAATGCCGCCCTCTATGAAGACGACGGTGACCTGGCGATTCGCATTGCTCTGGATGAAGAAGCGAAGACCATCACCATCTCCGACAACGGTATTGGTATGTCCCGCGATGAAGTGATCACCAATCTGGGCACCATCGCCAAATCAGGCACTGCTGAATTTCTCAAGAATCTCACCGGCGACCAGAAGCAGGATTCACAGCTTATTGGTCAATTTGGTGTGGGTTTTTACTCCTCGTTTATTGTAGCTGACAAAGTGGTCGTCGAGACCCGTCGCGCAGGGGCCAAGCCAGCTGATGCTGTGCGCTGGAGCTGTGAAGGCGAAGCCGATTATCAGCTCGAAAATATCGAGCGCGCCGAGCGTGGTACCTCAATCACTCTGCATCTGAAGACCGAAGAACAAGAATTTGGCAATGACTGGCGTCTGCGCAGCATTGTTAAAAAGTACTCCGACCATATCGCCATTCCCGTCCAGATGCTGCAGCAAGAGCCCCCGGCCACGCCTACCGAAGAGGGTAAAGAGGAAGAAGAAAAGGCTGAAGTGGTTCCCCAGTGGGAAGCAGTCAACGATGCCAAGGCCCTGTGGACACGATCAAGAAGCGACGTGAGCGACGATGAATATAAAGAATTTTACCGCCACGTTTCCAGCGACTTTTCCGAGCCACTGGACTGGAGCCACAACCGCGTAGAAGGCAAGCACGAGTACACCAGCCTGCTGTATATCCCGAGCATGGCACCGATGGACCTCTACCAGCGCGAAGCATCGCGCGGTATCAAGCTGTATATCAAGCGCACCTTTATCATGGATGACGCCGAACAGTTTATGCCCATGTACCTGCGTTTTGTTAAAGGCGTGCTCGACAGCACCGATCTGCCCCTGAATGTGTCCCGCGAAATACTGCAGAAAACACCGATGGTGGATAGCATCCGCGCCGCATTGACCAAACGCGTACTGGATATGCTGGGCAAAATGGCGAGCAAAGAACCAGAGAAATACGCCAAATTCTGGACCCAGTTTGGCGCCGTATTAAAAGAAGGGCCGAGCGAAGATCACAGCAATCGCGAGAAAATCGCCAAGCTATTTCGCTTTGCCAGCTCAACCAGCGAAGGTGCAGAGCCAACCGTTAGTCTGACGGATTACATCGAGCGCATGAAAGAAGGCCAGGATAAAATCTACTATGTGACGGGTGACAGCCACTCAGTGATCGCCAATAGCCCCTACCTGGAAGTCTTCCGCAAGCATGGGATCGAAGTACTGCTGATGTCAGATCGCATCGACGAATGGATGATGGGTTACCTGTCCGAGTTTGATGGCAAGTCATTCCAGGATGTTGCGCGCGGTGAGCTGGATCTGAGCAAAATCACCGGCGAAGAACCCAAGTCTGAGAGCAAAGATGATGACGATAAGTCAGATAGTTCAGAGCACGGTGAGCTGTTAGCACGCATTAAAACGCTGCTTGACGAAAAAGTCGAAGAGGTGCGCACTACCACCAGACTAACCAGTTCACCTGCCTGTTTGGTTGTTGGTGACAATGATATGGGCGAGCAGATGCGCAAGATTATGGCCGCCGCTGGTCAGTCTGTGCCCGAAGCCAAGCCGATTCTTGAAATCAATATGGAACACCCGCTGGTTAGCAAGCTTCAAGCTGAAACCGATGAAGAGGGCGCCAAGCGACTGGCCAGAGTGTTATTTGACCAAGCGGCCCTGTCTGCAGGTCGACCACTGGAGAATCCAGCCGAGTTTGTACAGGAACTCAACCGCCTGATGTTTGGTTAGGTCGTTTTAATCGGCTGTAAATTGCCTGGCAATGTCAGCAATAGTCTGTAACATCAAAAAAGCGCTCCATTGGGGCGCTTTTTTGGTTTTGGCGGCTGACAGTCTGCAGGGCAAAACCTATAATGCAGCCACATTTAGGTTCTCTACTTAGGGGCAATCTTGGAAAATAATAAAACCCACAGAGTCGCAGTATTAGGTGGCGGCAGTTTTGGTACTGCCATTGCCAATATGGTCGCCGCCAATAATCATGCAGTCACGCTGTGGATGCGCAGTGAAACAGCGGCCCAGCAGATTCGCAATAGTGGCGAGAACGCAGCCTATTTGCCCGGCTACAAGTTGCATGCCGGCCTGGCCATCAGTACCGACCTAGAGCAGGCCGTGGCAGGTTGTGACACGGTATTCTTTGCCGTACCCAGCAGTGCGTTTCGCGCTGTGGCCAAGCAGGTTAGCCCATTTTTAGCCGCTGGCACTGTTGTTGTGAGTACCGCCAAGGGCATAGAGGCGGACAGCTTTCTACTGCCGAGCCAGATACTTGAACAAGAGATGAACCAGTGCCCGGTAGGGGTTATCAGCGGCCCTAATTTGGCCAAAGAAATCGCCCAGTTTGAGATTACTGCCACCGTCGTGGCCAGCGATAGCGATGCCCTATGTCAGCGCGTGCAGACATTGTTGGCGTCTAACTATTTCCGTGTCTATGCCAATCACGACCGCTTCGGGGTAGAGCTTGCCGGTGCGTTAAAAAACATCTACGCCATCGTCGCCGGTATTGCCGAGGCCATGCAGGCTGGCCAGAATACCAAGAGCGTGGTACTGACCCGCAGCCTGGCCGAGATGAGTCGCTTTGCTGTGCATCTGGGCGCCAACCCAATGACCTTTTTAGGTCTCAGTGGCGTCGGCGACTTATATGTCACCTGCACATCGCCTCTGAGCCGCAATTTTCGTGTTGGTTTGGCGATTGGGCAGGGCAGGGGGCTGGATCAGGCGATTAAAGAGGTAGGTCAAGTCGCAGAGGGTGTAAATACGACTAAACTAGTAAAGGAGAAGGCTGATTCATTAGGCATTTACATGCCACTGGCCTCGGCTCTATACGCAACCTTATTTGAACAGCGACCGATCAAAGAGTCGCTCAGTAGCATGATGCTTGCAGAACAAAACACTGACGTTGAATTTATGGTGAATCCCAATGAGTGATAAAAAAATACCGCTATCGAATACCAATACCTGGATTCGGTTGGCCTATATGATTCTATTTACCCTGCTGCTAATGGCAGCCCGACTGGTGCTGAGTATTGTCGTAATAGTGCAATTCTTACTGGTGCTGGTTAGCGGTAGCGACAATGAAAATCTGCGCAATCTGGGGCAGGGCCTGGGTAAGTGGATCTATCAGACCGTGATGTTTTTGACCTTTAATGCCGAGAGCAAACCCTTTCCATTCGATGAGTGGCCAACGGTTGATCCCTCAGAAGGTTACTCGGTGCGTGAGCCCGAAGAGATCGAAGATGGCGAGTTTGTCGATGCTGAAGAAGACGACGTACCCTCATTTACCGCCAGCGAAGATATTGAACAGCTTGACGATGAACAGCAACAAAAAGACAGCTAGACGATACTGACGCCGGTGCAGCTGTATTTATTGCGCCATGGCGATGCGGGCTCTGGCTACCCAGACGAGTATCGCCAGCTGACTGTCTATGGCCGAGAGCAGGTAGCAGCTACCGCGCTGGCCCACACTGCCGAATGCAAGGCAGTTGAACTGGTGGCTAGTAGCCCCTACATCAGAGCAGCACAGACAACAGAAATTTTTATTCGTACAGCACAGTTACACCACAGGATTGATTGGTTAGATGATCTAACGCCGCAGGGTGACCTGCGCGCCATAGAAGGATTTTTGCAGCGGACTGACGCCCAAACGGTATTGATGGTTACTCACCTGCCGCTGATCGGTCTGTTAATCGATTATTTAACCGGAGAAACAGGTACCCGCATGGGCACTGCGAATCTCGCTTCGCTCTCTATGGAATTTCCCGCACAGGGAAGCGCATTATTGAACTGGATACATTATGCCGATTGAGTTTGTAAGAGAGCGTAGCTTCGAAAATCGAGGCCTGACCTTTGCTGCCAAAGAATGGGGCAGATCAGGTTCATTGCCTGTTATCGCACTGCATGGTTGGCTGGACAACGCCAATACCTTTGACCGCATGCTGCCCCATATGGACAACCTCCATGTGATAGCAATGGACCTGGCTGGCCATGGCCGCAGCGACTTTCGCTCGGCAGATTCCGGCTATGAAATTTGGCACGATATAAGCGACATCATGACCGTGGCCGACGCCATGGGCTGGGAACGTTTTGCGTTGTTGGGCCATTCCCGCGGCGCCATTATTTCCGGCCTGGTCGCCGGTACCTACCCTGAACGCATCAGTCATGCCGCATTAATAGATGGCTATGTGCCGATGCCAGCAGACGCCGCGGGTACAGCCAAACATCTGGCCAAGGCACTGCATGAGAATCGTCGCTATGGCAGCAGCTCGCCGACCTTGTTCCGCGACTTTGAGAGTGCGGTGCGCGCACGAATCAATGGCTTTGTGCCACTGCAATCCGAGGCAGCGACAACATTGGCAGAGCGCGGTGTAGTCGAGACCGAGCAAGGCTTTTACTGGCGCAATGATCAGCGCTTGAAGGCCGCGTCCCATATCAAACTCAGCCTCGATCATCTACAGAGTTTCTTTACAGAAATCAGCGCCCAAGTCATGTTAATACAGGCAGAAAGCAGCCAGTTTGCGCCAGACCGTCAGCAGAAAGAGCTATTTTCCTGGATACCGCAGATGCAGATTCACAAGCTGCCGGGCTCCCATCACCTGCATTTGGAAGATACAGCGCAGGCCGTGGCCGAGAAAGTGCAGGGCTTTTTCAGCTAGCGGGTTTAGGTCAGGCTTGATTAGGCGCAACGAAAGGACTACTTTTTAATAAAGAGGGTGGCTTACTGGGGCATTGTTGGCTAACAATGATTTAGCAGAGTTACGTAATAGCCACCGCAGTTTCACATTAAGAGGTATGTACCATGACAAACCTGCATGAGTTAACCAACTTTCTGGGCTGGTGTACCGCCATTAATCTAGGCATTTTGATCTTTTCCACGTTGATGCTGATACTCACCAGAACCTTTGCCGCCAATCTGCACAGCAAGATGTTTCAGCTGGATCCAGCCACCTTGCCAAAGATGTACTTTGAATATCTAGGACGTTACAAACTATTGATTATTGTGTTTAATCTGGTGCCTTACTTGGCGCTGCGCATCATGGGCTAAGGCCTTTATTGGCTGGCGCTTTTGCTGGTTTGCGCACACAACCGACACAGAGCAGGATGCTCAATTTATTAGACAGGAGTCTAGTCAGCAATGGATTATTCAGCAACCAAAGAGGCGCCGCTTAGCGCCGAGCCATGCACAGCCTGCAGTGGCAGCAAACTCACTCATTGCCATGCCTGCTGCGGTGAGGGCAATGTTCGCTGTATTGCCTGCTTTACCTCTGCAAGCCACAGTGACAGCGCAGTCTGCGCCATCTGCAGTGGCTTGCGCGAATTGCGCTGCACGCGCTGCAGCAGGGGCCATGTCAGCTGTTCAGTATGTGCGGGAACAGGATTGCGCTGGTAAGACACAAAAAAGCCCGCCACTGGCAACAGTCGCGGGCTTTTTGTTGAGGCTTGTTGACTACTGATTTAGCAGGGTCAAAAACTCAGTGCGGGTAGCCTGATCGGTTCTAAACTGCCCGAGCATAGACGAAGTCTTCATGGTTGAGTTCTGCTTTTCAACACCACGCATCATCATACACATATGCTTGGCTTCAATGATTACGCCGACACCGCGGGCATCAGTGACCTGCTGAATCGTCGAGGCAACCTGCTGTGCCAGAGCTTCCTGAATCTGCAGGCGACGTGAAAACATATCAACCACGCGAGCGACTTTGGACAGGCCCAACACCTTGCCACTAGGAATATAGGCCACATGGCACTTGCCGATAAAAGGCAGCAGGTGATGTTCACAGAGTGAATAAAGCTCAATATCCTTCACAATTACCATCTCTTCTGAATCAGAAGGGAACAGCGCATTGTTAATAACGCTATCCAGATCCATTTCATAACCACTGGTCAGATAAGAGAAAGCTTTAGCTGCGCGCTGTGGTGTATCGAGTAAGCCAGGGCGCGAAACGTCTTCGCCAGTGCTTTGGATAATCTTTAAAAACGAATCCTTCATAATGTTGTTTTCCGCTATGCATATAAGTGTAATTATTACTTCGTCATTTTGTAACAAACTACAGACCATTGCCAGTTTCAAGGGTAAAATAGTGCCCATGGGAGGCACAATGACAGAAACCAAAACCGCCACAGTTGCTGCAATGTTGGAATATGGCCAAAGCCTGTTTGAAAGCCAGGGCCTATATTTTGGTCACGGCACCACCAACGCATGGGACGAAGCCGTGTATCTACTGTCGTTTGCACTGCAATTACCGCCCAATGCCGATCGTTCAGTGCTGACCCAGGCACTGTCCAATGAAGAGCAGGCGAGCATAAAAGCCCTGTTTGAACGGCGCATTAGCGAACGCATACCCGCACCCTATATCACCGGCCAGGCCTGGTTCTGTGGCCTGCCATTTATTGTTGATGAGCGCGTGTTGATTCCGCGCTCACCCATCGCCGAGCTGATCACGAATGGCTTTGAGCCCTGGTGTGAGGTAGAGCCCAGCCAGGTGCTGGATCTGTGCACCGGCGGCGGTTGTATCGGCATAGCCTGCGCCTATGCCTTCGCCGACGCGCAGGTGGTTCTCAGTGATATCTCCAGCGACGCACTTGCCGTAGCGACGATGAATATCGCCGGGCATGACCTCGACGGTCGCGTAACCATCCTGGCGTCCGATCTGTTTGCTGGGCTGGGGCCAGGGCAGACATTTGATTTGATCGTCAGCAATCCGCCCTACGTCGATGCTGAAGATATCGCCAGCATGCCTCAGGAATACCAACATGAGCCCGAACTGGCCCTGGCCTCAGGCAACGATGGTTTGGACTTTACCCGGCGTCTGCTGCGTGAAGCTGCACAGCACCTCAATGCCAAGGGCGTAATGGTCGTTGAAGTGGGTAACTCCTGGGTGGCTCTGGAGCGGGCATTCCCCAATGTGCCATTTATCTGGCTCGAGTTCACCGAGGGTGATGCAGGGGTATTCGTATTAACTCGCGATCAACTGATCGAACACCGCGAATCTTTCCAATAACTTACGTATAATCGCGCCATTATCGCGAACTAATCAAGGCACAGGCGCACCATGTCCGGAAACACCATAGGAAAACTCTTCACCGTAACCAGTTTTGGCGAAAGCCACGGCCTGGCCATTGGCTGTATTGTCGACGGATGTCCTCCCGGCCTGGAAATTAGCGCATCCGACCTGCAGCCCGATCTCGATCGCCGCAAGCCCGGACAGTCACGCTACACCACCCAGCGCAAAGAAGACGACGAAGTAAAGATCCTCTCCGGCGTATTTGAAGGCCGAACCACCGGCGCAGCGATTGGCATGATGATCGAAAATAAAGATCAGAAATCCAAAGACTACAGCAAGATTAAAGACCTGTTTAGACCGGCCCATGCGGACTACACCTACCACCAGAAGTACGGTGAGCGCGATTACCGCGGTGGCGGCCGCAGCTCAGCCCGTGAAACAGCTATGCGCGTAGCCGCAGGTGGTATCGCTAAAAAGTATTTAAAAGAGCGTCTGGGTGTAGAGATATTTGGCTATGTCTCCCAGCTCGGCCCAATTGTTGCCGAACGCTTCGATCAAGACCAAATCGAACAGAATCCATTCTTCTTCCCCGATCCCGATAAGATTTCCGAGCTGGAAACCTATATGCAGGCACTGGGCAAAGAGGGCAACTCGATTGGCGCACAGGTAACTGTGGTGGCGAAAAATATGCCCGTAGGACTGGGCGAGCCAATTTTTGATCGACTGGATGCCGAGATCGCCCATGGCCTTATGGGTATTAATGCGGTTAAAGGTGTTGAGATCGGTGCAGGATTTAATTCAGTGGCCCAGAAGGGCACCGAGCACCGCGATGAGCTAACGCCTGAAGGCTTTACCTCAAATAACTCAGGCGGCGTGCTGGGCGGTATTTCATCCGGTCAGGATATTGTCGCCAATCTGGCGCTTAAGCCAACTTCAAGTCTGCGTATTCCTGGGCAGTCGATTAATACTGCTGGGGAATCTGCGGAGGTTATTACTACGGGTCGTCATGATCCCTGTGTGGGGATTCGTGCGGTGCCGATTGCTGAGGCTATGTTGGCGATTACGTTGATGGATCATTATTTGCGTAATCGTGGGCAGAATGCTGATGTGGATAGTGGGTTGAAGCCGATTTACATATCGTCAGGTAGTGTTCAATATTTTGTGTCACTTTCAGTTTAGCCGATTTTGATAACATCATAGCTCAATAACATCATCAAGCCGGCCCTCAAAGAAGATGGCGAGCTGCGACAA
>CBFIGD010000050.1:0-18474 GCA_965662065.1 uncultured Porticoccaceae bacterium
TATTACGGGTTGGAGCATCCTAGCGTCCTTATAAAACAGTTGCTGACTTGCAATATCAATCGGGCCGGCAAATGCCCCTGATGAATACCTTAATACTAGTCTGAATTACCTTGAATTTCCTCCTGTGCGTGGGTATATTACGCGCCGTTGCTGGGTGATCACTCAGCCTCTGTACGACCGTAGCTCAGTTGGTTAGAGCACCACCTTGACATGGTGGGGGTCGGTGGTTCGAGTCCACTCGGTCGTACCAATTTTTCTAGCCCTTATTTTTTACTCGGCAAATTTCTCCGATCATTATTAATGATCCAGGTCTTTGGGCCTGTTCCTGTGATTACGCCCGAATCGTTTTCGGTGTGATGGCTCTTCTATCTGTGGTGGGACTCTATTCTCGTTTTAATGATTTTCGCGCTATAAAGGATTTCGCCTGTGCTTAACTGAAACCTATCGGGAACGAACATTAAAATTGTGCGAGTTAATGGATGAACTCAGGAAAAAAAGATTCAGGTTTCACACTTGTCGAGCTACTGGTTACCTTAGGGATTATGGCTATTTTGGCTTCCTTGACGGCACCTTCATGGGCCACTTTTCTTGCAGATAGAAAGATCAATCTTCAGGTCTGGGCGTTGCGCAAAAACTTGGAGTTAGCTCGCGGACTGGCGTTATCGCAGCAGCAGATATGGAAGGTCTGTCTAGCTGACAGTTCGCAGGTCTGCCTAAAAGAGGAGGCTGAGCGTCTGCTAATTTTCCGTGATGCTAACAATGATCACCGCGTTAATACTGACGAAGTTCTCTATAGAGATGTTGAATTACAGGACACCCCTATCAAACTGTCAGCCTCCGGGCGCGCCTATATCCGTTTCAAGGGAACGGGGGAGGCGATGGATTCCGGAAATTTTTTAGTCTGCGCCAAGAATGAAGCGATGATCTATGGGCGGCAAACCATCGTTTTTCGCAGTGGGCGAATTCGCCTGTCGCGGGATACTGACGGTGACGGTCATGATGACCGTGGAGGCATCAATATACGTTGTCACTCAGGTTAAGCTGAGTGGCCAAATAAGTCTGGCTGAGTTTTATATTCGATATTAATCGTGATCTTTATAGTTTTAATCTCTTTGTTTTGCCTACGTTAAACCAGGAGATGAAATGAATAAGCACAGGGTGTTAAGTGGGTTTTCACTAATAGAGCTAATGATATGTATCGGTATTCTAAGTATCTTGGCTGCACTCATCATTCCTAATTATCAGCAGTATGTTGTGCGCAGCAATCAGGTTGCTGCTCAACAGTATCTTCTCGAGCTAGTCAGTCTGCAAAATCAATCGATGTTTGATAACCATGGCTATACCGACAAGCTTGAGGCTCTGGGTGCGGAGCCTGTCGCACGCGTCAAAAGCCATTACGATATCAGTATTACTGGTGTTAGTAATAGTGCACAGCCACCGACCTACAGCATTCAAGCAGTACCAAAATCAGACTCTGTTCAGGCGATTTCAAGCACTCTGACGATTAATCACCTGGGGCAGAGAAATGCGGATTGGTATGAATAATCTGCACAAGCCGTCGGGTTTTACCCTGATTGAGGTGCTAGTCACGTTACTGATTTTCTCAATCGGGCTATTGGGTTGCGCGGGTCTGCAAGGGCGGGCGCAACAGGCTCAGCAAGAGGCTTATCAGCGTGTTTATGCCATCAATTTATTGACGACTATGCTGGAGCATATCAGCGCCAATGAATATGCCCGCGGCTGTTTTCAGTTAGGGGATATTGAGCTAGGTGTAGGCTATACACAAACTTATCAATGCGTATCTCAGGACAGTGAAGAGGCCAGGCAGCGAGCCGCGGCAGATATAAATCACTGGGACAATCAGCTGAAGGGAACGGATACAAAAGCAGCCGGGAATAATCTCGGTGGGCTATTAAATGCCCGGGGCTGCATAGCATTTGATGCGGCACTTAGCCGCTATAAGGTAACTGTGGTGTGGCAGGGGCTTACAGAGGCTAGTGCTACTCAGTCCAGCTGTGGCGACGGCATCTATGGCGGTGATCAGAACAGCTTACGCAGGCTGGTCAGTGGCACTTTCATAGCCCCTGATTTAAAAAGCTAAGGGGGATATTTTGAACAGTCAAAAAACCATGCAAGGCATTTCTCTTGTTGAACTCATGGTTTCCGTAGGCCTGAGTGTATTTCTGTCTACCGCAATTGTCGATGTCACCCTCACCGCCTCCCGGGTCAACCGGCAGAGCCAGCTAACTAGCGAAATGGTTGAAAATGGTCGCTATCTTCGTCAGCTGTTAAATGCAGAGCTGAGCTTGGCGGGTTTTTATGATTGGTCAAAAGTCTCACTTAAAGCGACATCAACAAGGGCCGACTACTGCACTGGTATTAGCGCTGCAGACCTGACCCGCACCTTGGCATTTGCGCTGGATGGCGCAGATGATATGCCTGCAGGAGAACGCTTATGTGGTGGTGATAAAGTATTGGCAGCCTCAGATGTTTTACTTATTCGACGCGCCAGTACTCGCTTTGTTAACACCGCCACTGGCCTGATCCCCAGTCAGCATTACATACAGTCCTATGGTGACTACCCTGTTGTAGCCACTGGCGCTAATAATGCTGAATTTAGTCAAAGACAAAAAGACAGCCTTACATTGGCACCTATTCGCCTGTTTACCCAGACTATTTATTACGTAGATGATCATCATGTATTTAAGCGTCGCCGTCTGTTAAAGGGGAAATATAGCCCGGCTGAACCTCTTGTTGAGGGGGTAGATGACTTCCAGGTGGAATACGGTATTGATCGCTCGGGTAACGGCATGGCCAATGCGGAGGGGAGCATGTCTGCCTATGTTGAGCTGCCTGTTTCTGCGCAGGAATGGGCAGATGTTGTCTCGATTAAATATCACTTATTGTTGAGCAGTACTCAGTCCGCACCCGCGGTAAAAACTAAAAAATACTACGCTTATGCTGACAAGGTGAATGTCAGTTTTGACGACGGCAAGGTGCGGCGGCTGTTCAGTGGTGTTACCCAGCTGCGTAATATCAGCGACCGGAGGGTAGAGTAATGAGGGTAAGCCGTCGTTTCGAGACTGGCGCTGTTCTTTTTCTGGCTCTGATTATGTTATTGCTGCTCAATATGCTGACGGCGGCGAGTATTTCGTCCAGTAATATTAGTATGCAGGTTATTCATAGCCAGCAGGCCCTGGCTGATGTGCAGCAGGTAGCCACCAATACCAGTAACTATTTAATCAGCAATTTAGATCATGCCATTAACTATCAGGCTTATCTGGATAGCGAGGATAATTTTTCCCCTGTGATTCCTGAGGTTTTGGCTGTGCGTGGTTCTGAAACATTTGATATACAGGTAGATAGTTTTGTCTGTCTGCTTGAAAGAGATGTATCTGGATGTAGTCGAGGAAGTGAAATTCCATGCCCAAAGGAAAGCATATGGCAGCTAAGTATCACCGCATCGAATAAGACCACTGGTGCGCAGACCAGCATCGTGGAGGGTTTTAGTCTGACCTATCTGCCCGGATACTGCCCCTGAGAGATACCGATTAATGCAAGGAAGCCCAAATGAAATTAGCGCAAAAAATTTTCCCCTATCTGGTGTTTTTAATGAACACTGACCTGTGGGCAGCTGATATAGATATCTATAATCAGGATGCTATTTTGGCTACGGCACGCCTGCCTCTCTCAGTTAATGTTCAGGGCACTAATGACAATCAGGTATATATAGGCATGTTTCGCCCAGATCGCCATGCTCCGGTTTGGCAGGGCAATTTAAAGCTTTATCAAATAGGTATTGATGCCGCCTCTGAGGCCCCCTTGCTAATTGATGCAGATGGAAAACCGGTGGTCGATGCCACGTCGGGGCTGGTCAATAAGGACGCCCGCAGTTTTTGGACCTATGGCAATAATAATCCTGATGGAGACGATGTCAGTCTCGGTGGTGTCGCCCAGGGACTCCGCGACTATGTCGCTGCAGCCCGAGCTAATTTCACCTGTACTGGCCTATGCAATAGTTTAGAGCCCTTTGCGGTGACTAATACCAATCTAGTGTTTGAGGACTTTGACGCCCAGGATGTAGGGCAGATGCATAGCATTATTAACTGGGCTACGGAGGTTGCCGGTAACCCTGTCCATGGTGATGTGATTCATTCAACGCCTGCGGTGATTAATTATGGGGGTAGCACTGGCACCTATGTTTTTTATGGTGCCAATGACGGCATGTTTCATGGGGTGAAAGGGGGGCTTGTAGAAAAGTCTGCGCTGCTCAGTTCAAATGATGGTGAGGAGGTCTGGACCTTTACCGCCCCCGAACAGTTTAAAGGCCTTAAAGCACTCTATGATCGCCATATTGCCTACAGCAGTGGCGATAGAGCAATAGACACTTTTGCCAATAAGCCCTACTTTTTTGATGGCCCGGTAACCAGTTACCTTCAATACAATAGTAATAATCAGATAGGTAATGATCCTCAGGGTGAAACCAGTCAGGCGATTATTTATTTAATAGCCAGGGGCGGTGGCAGCCTCATTTATGCGCTGGATGTTACTAATCCGGTTACACCAAAGGTTATTTGGCATAAAAGTAACCGCGATCTTGGCTTTGCTGAGCTGGGTCAGACCTGGTCTGCACCTCAGCAGGCTAGATTGCGAATTGGATCCTCAAATATTGGTGAGGGGGTGCAGGCGCTATTTATGGGGCTCGGCTATGATCAGGTTGCAGCTGACGAGGGCAGGAGTGCCAGTGCCGAGGGTCGTGGCATTATTGTTGTTAATGCTCTTAATGGGGAAATAATCTGGCGGTTCGCTCATCCAGAGGCGGCTGTAGACTTTGCTATACCTGCTAATTTGACGGTAATTGATCGCAATAGCGACGGCTATGCCGACCGTGTTTATTTCGCAGATACAGGTGGCCAGCTGTGGCGATTGGATATGCAAAGTACTAACCCTGCTGACTGGCAGGCTACCCGATTATTGGTGCTGCCTAGTGGCGGTACGTTCTTTAATGCACCAGATATCATCAGCAGCGCTGATGGCTCCTATGATGGGGTGATTATAGGCTCCGGCGACAGGGAAAAGCCTTTTGACACCGGTGTACAAAACTATCTTCTGTTTTATCGGGACTACGCCACAGCTGGACCAGCAAAAAACTCTCATGTTCTATCTCTGCACGACTTAAAAAAAGTCACTATTGAGTCTGGCTCACTGTTGTTTGATGGTGACATTACCACTGATCCAGAATTCAAAAATGGCTGGTATCTGCCACTGGAAACCGGCGAAAAAGTGGTTACTCGTGGAATAACAGAGAGCAATATCACTAGGATTGCCACTTATATACCCTGTATAGCGACAAACTGTGATTCATTGGGTGAGTCGAGAATTTATCGTATTGATCCCTTTTTGGGTTCAGCAGAGGAAGACAACGATAAAGCATACAGGGTAGTCGAAAAAGGCGGTATTCTGCCGCAGCCAACAAAGTTTACTGTGGTGATAGAAAGTAAAAATTGTCACAAAAGCGACTGTAATTCAGAGAAAAAAATTATAAGCGCCGTGCTGTTTGGTGCGCATATTGAGCCATTGGATAATCAGGCACTAGGCGTTCGGCGCAAGCTTTGGTGGTATAACAACCGGGATTGACAGGCAGGCTTGCAATTACCTATTCGTCATTTAGACCCAGTTTTTTGAGTCTATAACGAATCGAACGAAAACTAATACCCAGATTTTTTGCCGCCTCTGTTTTATTCCATCGAGCTTTTTCCAGGGCATCCATCAGAATATCTTTCTCAATTTCCTGGAGGTGGTCATCCAGTGAGTCTACAGACAGCATGGCTGAGTCGGTGTAGGTCTCAGGCGGGGCGCCTTGATTGAGTTTTAAATCATGGATGGCAATCATACTATTTTCACAGAGCGTAGATGCTCTTTCGATAATATTTTCTAACTCGCGAACATTGCCCGGAAAACTATAGTTGCGCATTTTTTCCAAGGCCTGGTGTGACAAGATTATTGTTGTTTCGTTATTGGCACTGCTATTGAGCCTGGTAAGAATATGGGTCGCCAGTAGCTCTATGTCATCTGGGCGATCACGAAGGCTAGGCATATGAATATCGATCACATTGAGGCGATAGAATAGATCGCTGCGAAATGTGCCTTCATCCACGGCCTGCTGCAGGTTTTTATGGGTGGCACTAATCAACCGCACATCAATGTCCATTTCTGTTTCCGAGCCTACGGGTCGAATACGCTTTTCCTGTATCGCGCGCAGGAGTTTTACCTGCATAGCCAGTGGTAGATCTGCCACTTCATCAAGAAATAATGTGCCGCCATCTGCCGCTTGGAACAGTCCCTCTTTATGGTCAATTGCGCCTGTAAAACTGCCTTTTCTGTGGCCGAAAAATTCAGATTCCATAAGTTCGCTGGGTATGGCGCCGCAGTTAACTGGTACAAAGGCCTTGTCGGAGCGCGGACTCTGCTGGTGAATGGACCGCGCGGCAAGCTCTTTGCCTGTGCCTGATTCGCCACTGATAAACATAGGTGCCTGACTGCGTGCGACTTTGACTATCTGGGCGCGTATATTTTGCATGATGCCTGAATCGCCAAGCAGTAATACGTGTGACTGATTATGCGTGGCGCTGAGGTTATCTGAGCTTACCGCCAATGCATTGGTAATCAACTGCCGGAGTCTGGGTAGCGCAATAGGTTTGGATAAAAAATCAAAGGCCCCAAGTTTAAGGGCTTCTACCGCCAGTTCTACATTGCCATAGGCGGTGATTACTGCAATCGGTAGCTGCGGAGCGCTTTGCTGAATGTGCTTAACGAGATCCAGACCATTGCCATCGGGAAGACGCATATCGGTCAGGCACAGATCATACTGCGACTCCGCCAAAGCACATTTTGCCTGACCAATGGTTTCTACCGCAGTGGCAGCAATGCCCATGCGCGATAACGTTAGGGTCAGTAGTTCGCGCAGATCCTGTTCGTCATCAATGACCAAAACATTCTTACTCATTCGCCGTATTCCCTGGCAGTTGTTTGGCTGGATCAGAAAACACTATCTGAAAATAGCCCTGTGTTTTGTAAATATAGCTCAATGTTGCGAAGTTTATTTCACAGAGTCCGCGAGCAATATATAGGCCGAGGCCCGTACCGGTTTTTTCTGTGGTGAAAAAGGGTTCGAAAATCTTTTCCTGGTTTTCTTCGCTGACGCCAGCACCGCGATCATAAACTCTCACTTCGGCGAGATTAATATCTTGCTGAATGGAAAATTCGATTCGCGCCCAAGCGGTGCCTGTTTCTGTCTCAGAATGCCGCAATGCATTGGTCAGTAAATTGGTCATGACTTGCTGCAGCTGACTAGCATCAAAGGGGGCATGCAGAGCCATACCCTGAGTGTCCAATTCAATGCAGGGGGCACTAAACTCGTCACTCTCTTCAATCTGATTTTTTGTGGCCTGACAGATATCGTAAATGCTAACAATACGAATATTGGGTGTCTTCTGCCTCGACAGTTGCATTATATCGTCAACTAATTGATCGACCCGCGATGAATGCCGGAGCACCACCTGTAATAGTTTTTTCTCCTGCTCAGTGAGTTCTGCCTCGTCCAGTAACTGAGCTGCATGACTAATTGCACCCAAAGGATTGCGGATTTCATGTGCAATGCTGGCAGTGAGTCTACCTAGGCTATTGTTTTTTAATTGCTGGGCATGTTGTGAAAGGGTTCGTGCATCTTCCAAAAACATAATGGTGTCATGATGGGTTTCACCACGGATCTCACTAAAGCTTATTTGCAGAGGGATATTTGAGCGGGGTGAATGATAGGTCGGCAACTGTCGGCGGGGATTGGCTCGCCAGTCACGATGGTAGGCAACGAGTTCTGGTAATCGGGTCAGCTGGTCATCACGGGCTAATAACCGATTGCCTCCTAAGGGGCCGAGTAGCATAGAGGCGCGCTCATTGAGCTGTTCGATGCGGTAGTCATCGTCGAAGACCAGGATGCCGGTGCGCATTTTATTGATCACTAAATTATTTAAGCGCTGTAGCTGCAGGGCAATTCTTGATTCTGAGATGGCCAGTTTCTGCACTGTGGTAAGTCGTTTAGTCAGAAAGGTAAATATGACTGCAATAGTAAATAGCAGAATGCCAAATATACCGCTGCGAATAACGGCAGTTTCATCGCCGTCACCGGTTAGATAGGCGGTTAATGCGATAGATATCAGTATGCAGCTGGCTGTAGCAGCTAACGCCAGTGCCAGCATACTGCGTTGAAATATGCCTGAGGCTGCAACGGTTACCATCAGTAGATAGCCCAGAGAACCATCCTGCCCACTCGAGGCATGCATCATAATGGTCAGTGCGATGATGTCGGCAAATAGCATGGCAAATACTGAGGTTTCACTGGGTGTCCAGCGCTGTAGATGAAACAGGGCCACAGTACCTGTATTAATAATGCAGTAAATACTGGTGGTGAATGAAAATAGTTGATAGTTGTTGCTGCCGAGATAGTTCGGCGCCAGTTGTAGCTGCACAATAATAAGGAAAAGGAGGGCAAGTATTAGCCGATAGCTAACATAAACGCGCAATAGTCGAGGGTCAATATTTCTATCGCTGTTGGGTATGGGGGCGGTTATTTTGGGTTGTCTATCAGGGGTGGGCATCGTGCCAACTTCTCCGTCCGAATTGGAGCGTTTAGCTTAAAGATAGACCTAAAGATGGCGATTTTCCTGATTGCATTGATTTTTACAAACGTTGCGACTGCCGCTAGGGGGCCTTGCTGTCAGTCGTAGATCGTCGCAATTGGCAGGCGTTTGTGCTGGGTTCTTGTATAGATAGCGATCAAGCGCGCTGCCACGTCGCTATCAACATCTTTGCCCTCGAGAAAATTATCTATTTCATCGTAGGACATGCCGAGAACCTGCTCGTCTTCTTTTTGTGGGCTCAGGCATTCAAGGTCAGCAGTTGGCGTTTTGATCGCGAGTGCATCCGGTGCTCCCATCGTTTTGGCGAGCAGGCGCACCTGGCGTTTGCTCAGACCAAACAGGGGTGCCAGATCGCAGGCACCATCGCCAAACTTGGTGTAAAAGCCGGTAATATTTTCTGCCGAATGGTCGGTGCCCAAAACCAGACCGCCGAGCATGCCAGCTATTTCATATTGAGAAGTCATGCGGACTCTAGCCTTTACATTGCCTTTGGCGAAGTCGATCGCTGCATCATCTGGCAACATGTCGTTATCTTTAAGGGTGCTACAGACGCTAGCATTAATCGCATCAGTGGCTGCTTTAATATTGACGGTCAGGTTTTTGCTTGGCTGAATAAAGTTGAGAGATGTCTGCGCGTCGTCTTCATCGTGTTGCACGCCATAAGGCAGGCGCACGGCAACAAATTGATAGTCACCGCTCTTGTTTTTTTGATTGAGGCCATCGACGGCGAGCTGGGCAAGGCGACCACAGGTAGACGAATCAACACCACCGCTAATACCTAAGATCAGTGATTTACAGCCTGAGGCCAATAGCTGGCCTTGGATAAAGGCGACGCGACGCTGGATTTCAAAGTCTGGGTCAATGTTGGGCAGTACCCGCATTTCATCAATAATAGATTGCTTGTTCATCTGTACCTATCGCTAGCTTGTGACAGTGATTAGTCCACTAGCCCAAAGGTCAGCCAACGCCAAATTGAGCGGCTCTGATCCTGTGACTCGTCATTAACGTCTAATGACTGTTCTTCGCGGACTGCTTTGTTGTAGATAAATCGGCTATCAAAAGCGGGCGGCTGTGGTCTTTTGATCAGACCAAAGGTGATTTTACCGAGGAATGAATCATTGGTTTTTAGCAGGCGTTTTTCAAAATCAAAACTGCCATTCTCATCGAGAGAAGGATGTTCTGGATAGTTCGCCGCCATGACCTTTATCGCGTTATCCGCTAGCTCCTGCTTGCCTAACATATAATACGCTTGAACCATCACTGCTAGACCATCGGGTACCGCTGGGGACTGCTGAAAGTTTTCTACCACGAAGCGGCCGCGGTTGGCTGCAGCTAAATAGGCTCCGCGTGCAAAATAGTAGTTGGCGGCATGAATTTCAGAACGCGCTAACTGATTGCGCAGATGCACCAGACGTTTGCGCGAATCGGCGGCATAGGGGCTTTTGGGAAATCTAGAAAGCAGTTCGGTCAGTGTCGTAAAAGCATTTCTGGCGGTGCCAATATCGCGTAATGTAGTATCTGTCGGCACAAAGGTATCGAAAAAGCTAGACGTCTGAGCGATTTCGGAGAGTCCTTTTACATAAAATGCATAATCGACGTTTGGATGCTGAGGGTGGAGGCGCACAAAGCGGTCGGCTGCAGAAATAGCGGACTCGTGGTCCCCCGATCTGTGGCGTGCATACATCAGTTCAAGCTGGGCCTGCTCGGCATACTTGCCGAACGGGAACTGGGACTCTAAGAGCTCCAGATTGGTAATCGCGACTGTCCAGTTTTTTGCATTCAGGCTGGACTGAATTTTTTCGTAAAAATCTCGCTCGGTATACCCAGCTGTGTCGTCTTCAGTTGTCTCTTCATCGCCCCACCCAAGCCAGGAACAGCCTGACGTCAGTGACAAACTCAAAATCAACAAAATAAACGGTATGCTTTTCATGTAATATTCCCAGTCAGAGACGAAATCGAGTGGTTAATCGCCGAAGGTCGGTATTTAACCACAGCGCACTTTTTAAACCAATTATTCTCACGGCTATTGTCTGTCTATCATTTTGGAACATTTTTAGTGAATCAACCCAGCCCAACCGCAAGCCATCCTTCAAATATTGAGATGTCTGCCCATGTACCAGACGAGTACTGTGGTCGTCGACTCGACCAGGTAGCCTCAGAGCTGTTTGCTGACTTTTCTAGGTCGCGACTCCAGCAGTGGATCAAAAATGGTCAGCTTAGGGTCAATGGCGAACAGCAGGTGCCCAAGCAGAAGCTTTTGGGTGGAGAGGCGCTGACTATCAGCGCTGAGCTTAAACCTGAGGGGGATTGGCACGCAGAGAATATTCCGCTGGATATTGTCTACGAAGACGAGCATATCCTGGTGATCAATAAGACCGCTAATTTTGTCGTGCACCCAGCAGCCGGTAATCGCGACGGTACAGTGCTCAATGCATTGCTCTATCATTGTCCGCAACTGGCGTCGGTGCCACGCGCTGGTATTGTGCACCGTCTCGACAAAGACACCACCGGTCTTATGGTCGTTGCTAAAACATTGCAGGCGCACACTGATTTGGTCGCACAACTGCAGGCAAGAACAGTACAGCGCGAGTATGAAGCTGTGGTTAGCGGTGTCATGACCGGTGGCGGTGTGGTTGATCAGCCAATTGGCCGGCACCCCAAGCAGCGTACCAAGATGGCAGTAATTTCTGATGGCAAAGAAGCGCGTACCCATTATCGGGTATTAGAACGGTTCGATGGCCATACCTATGTACGCCTCAAGCTGGAAACCGGCCGCACCCATCAAATTCGAGTTCACATGGCCCATATTCGTTACCCAATAGTGGGCGATGAGGTGTATGCCGGCCGTTTCCGTATTCACAAAGGTGCATCCCACGCCTTGCGCGACAGTCTCAGCCTGTTTGGCCGCCAGGCCTTGCATGCGCGCGAATTGGGCTTGATTCATCCTGCTACTGGCGAAACTATTTCCTGGGAGTCTGAGCTTCCTGAGGATATGCAGGCGCTATTGGCGGTATTGACGGCAGAGCAGGCCCAATGACGGAGCGTTTTTTTATTCCCGATTGGCCGGCACCGAAAAATGTACGGTCGGCGATCAGCCTGCGTGCAGGCGGTGTTAGCGTAGCGCCATTTAATAGTAATAATTTGGCTACGCATGTCGGTGACAGCGGTGAGCATGTTGCAGCTAATCGACAATCCTTGATAGATGAGCTCAGTCTGCCCTGTCAGCCGCTCTGGCTAGCGCAGGTGCATGGTACTGATGTTGTTTATGTCCCAGGAGCTAAGGGTATTCCCAGTGCAGATGCGAGTTACACAGACAGTGCTGATACTGTCTGTGCGGTGTTAACCGCCGACTGCCTGCCCGTATTGCTATGTAATCAGAACGGCAGCCAAGTCGCTGCAGCCCATGCCGGTTGGCGAGGTCTATGCAATGGCATCTTGCGCGATACGGTGGACACATTTGCCCATAGCAAAGCGCCAATCATGGCGTATTTGGGGCCAGCAATTGGGCCCCAGGTATTTGAGGTGGGTGCGGAGGTATTACAGGCATTTATTAGCACAGCACAGAGCCCTCAGCATCTTCACGCAATTGAGGGTGCCTTTCGGTCTGGCTCGACGGTGGGTAAATATCTAGCGGACCTCTATGACCTAGCCCGTGCGGAGCTAGCTGCCTGCGGCGTAACAGACGTGTACGGCGGAGAGCACTGTACTTTTAGCCAGCCTGAGCAGTTTTACTCCTATCGTAGAGACAGCAAAACAGGCCGTAATGCATCATTGATCTGGCTGCAGAACGGCAATTAATAACCCTGGTTAAGACGAATAATAGCGGGGCTTTTTCATGACTGGCAGAGATAGCCATATTACTTAACTATTGATCGTTTAAACACTTGATTAGACTGGGGTGTTCCATTAGAATTGCCGCCCTCTCGCAGGGGCTAATAACCCAACGATTTTAAGCGACGGAATCTGGCCTCTGAAGGCCACTATGAATTGGAGCAGAACATGTACGCAGTAATCAAAAGTGGCGGAAAGCAGCACCGAGTCGTTGAGGGCGAAACCTTACGTCTTGAGAAGCTTGATCTGGCGACTGGTGATAATATCGATTTTGAAGAAGTCTTGATGGTCGGCGAAGGTGCTGAAGTCAAGATTGGTGCACCCCTTGTAGAAGGTGGCAAAGTGTCTGCTGAGATCGTGTCTCACGGTCGTGGCGATAAAGTGAACATTATCAAGTTCCGTCGTCGTAAGCATTCACGCACACAACAGGGCCACAGACAGTGGTATACCGAAGTTAAGATTACCGGCATTAGTGCTGGTTAGTCCTGAGAGGAAATAGCAATGGCTCACAAAAAAGCTGGTGGTAGTACTAGAAACGGTCGCGATTCAGAAAGCAAACGCCTTGGTGTTAAGGTGTACGGCGGCCAGTCAATCAATGCAGGCGGTATTATTGTTCGTCAGCGTGGAACCAAGTTCCACCCAGGCAACGGCGTCGGTATTGGTAAAGATCATACATTATTTGCTACATCTACTGGCACTGTGCAGTTTGTGCAGAAAGGCCCGTTGAATCGCAAATATGCAGAAGTGGTAACAGCGTAAGTTTTTACTCTTCGACATAAAAAAAGCCCCTACGCGGGGCTTTTTTTATGTGTGATGGTTTTAGCTGCAGAGCCATCCCGATAGCAAGTTGTGAGTTTTAAGCCCACAATGACACACCCCCATTAGCAACTGTAAACTACCCTCATGAAATTCGTCGACGAAGCAACAATTAAGGTACACGCAGGCAAAGGCGGCAATGGCTGTCTGAGTTTTCGCCGTGAAAAATACATTCCCAAAGGCGGCCCAGATGGCGGCGATGGTGGTGATGGCGGCAGTGTTTTTCTGGTGGGCGTCGATGGGCTAAATACTCTTATCGATTTTCGCTATACGCGCAATTTTAAAGCCGAGAACGGACAGCAGGGTAGCAGCGCTGAATGCACGGGCCGCGGCGGTGAGCATCTTGTACTGCAGGTTCCTATAGGCACCACAGTGTTAGATGACGAGACTGGCGATGTGCTGGGTGATATTACCGAGTTGGGGCAGGAATTAAAAATTGCTCAGGGTGGATTTCACGGCCTGGGTAATACCAGATATAAGTCCAGCACTAATCGTGCGCCGCGACAGACATCTCCAGGTCAGGAGGGAGAGGTTCGCGAGATTAAGCTCGAGTTAAAAGTATTGGCGGATGTTGGCCTATTGGGATTGCCCAATGCCGGTAAGTCTACCTTTATCCGCTCAGTATCGGCGGCACGGCCGAAGGTTGCCGACTACCCTTTCACTACGCTGGTGCCTAATTTGGGCGTGGTAGGTATGAGTGGTGATAAAAGTTTTGTGGTTGCCGATATCCCTGGTTTGATCGAAGGCGCCTCAGAAGGTGCTGGTCTGGGTATTCGCTTTTTGAAGCATTTAACCCGCACGCGCCTGTTGCTACACCTGGTTGACATGATGCCTTATGACAACAGTACGGCCGGCGAAAACGCCCAAGTGATTGAACAGGAGCTCGCGAAGTTTAGCCCTACATTGGCAGAGGGTGACCGCTGGTTAATCCTCAATAAAGTTGACCTGCTACCAGAAGATGAAGTGGATGCTCGATGTCAGGAAGTAGTCGACCATCTCAATTGGCAGGGTCCGGTATTTAGAATTTCTGGTTTGGCATCGCAGGGCACCAAAGCTCTCTGTGCGGCAATAATGGATTACATTGACGGCCACCGTGAAGAAGAGAGGGCTGCCCCTGAATTGGCAGAGCAGGCTGAAGCGCGCCGCTTGGAGATTCAGGCTGAGGCTCGCGATCGCATTCAAGAATTGGCGGATACCCGTCGCAATGCTCGCAAGCGGACTGCTTCAGAGATCATTGATGAAGATGATGACGATGACCAGGGTACGGAAGTGGTTTACGCAGAGTAGTGGAAATAGAGTAGTTATAAATGAATAGACAAATCGCTAAGGATGCCAAGCGCTGGGTTATCAAGATTGGTAGCGCGCTGTTGACGAATAACGGCGCTGGTCTCGATCGCGATGCCATCAACGGCTGGGTCGATCAGATTGCCCAGTTGATGGCTGAGGGAAAAGAAGTCGTACTGGTTTCTTCAGGCGCTATTGCCGAGGGCATTGTGCGCCTCAACTGGCAGCAGCGCCCCGAGAGCATTCATGAGCTTCAGGCTGCCGCCGCAGTGGGTCAAATGGGCCTTATTCAGGCCTATGAGAGTAGCTTCCAGCGCTTTGACCGGCATACAGCGCAGATACTTCTCGATCATGATGATATGGCGAGTCGCCAGCGCTATCTAAATGCCCGCGGTGTGTTACAAACCCTGCTGAGCCTAAACGTTGTTCCTATCGTCAATGAAAACGATACCGTCGTTACCGATGAAATTCGTTTTGGTGATAATGACAGCCTGGCTGCGCTGGTGGCTAATTTAATCGATGCAGATATGTTGGTTATTCTGACGGATAAAGATGGTCTCTTTAGTGCCAATCCAGATATGAATATCAATGCCACATTGATTACTGAAGCAATGGCGACAGATTCCTCTCTCGACGCACTAGCCGGTGGGAGCAGCGGTACCCTAGGTCGCGGCGGCATGGTGACCAAGTTGCAGGCGGCGCGACTTGCGGCCCGCTCTGGCTGCAATACGCTTATTGCCGGTGGTCGCAACCAAAATATTTTGCACGCGATTGCTGCGGGCGATGAGGTGGGTACTTTATTATCTGCCGATCAAAAACCCCTGGCTGCGCGCAAACAGTGGTTGGCCGGTCATCTGCAGGTGAAAGGGCAGCTAGTGCTGGATGCTGGTGCAGTTAAAGTGCTAACCGAGCAGGGCCGGAGTCTGCTCGCAGTTGGTGTTAGCCGGGTTGTGGGTACCTTTACTCGCGGTGACCTGGTGAGCTGTGTCGATGGCGATGGTAAAGAAATTGCCCGCGGGTTGGTGAATTACAATTCCGATGAAGCAGGCCGCATAAAAGGTCAGGGCACAGAATCCATTGCACAGATTCTTGGTTATCGCGAAGATGATGAGTTGATACACCGCGACAACTTGGTTGTTAGCGCTCAGTAACTCAGCAGGCAAGCGGCAAACGTTTGTTCTTCAACAGTAGCTAGCCAGCCTCAAATGATACCCGCCAGCCACAAAATTTCTCGGCCAATCGAGCCTCACTTCGGTTACTATAAACTGGCACTAAATACCGGAGAGTAGAAGATGCCCGCTGACGTCAAAATCCATCACCGCGCCTGCAACCTATGTGAAGCCATCTGTGGCCTTGAGATAAAAACTCAGGGTGAGCAGGTGCTGTCGATCAAAGGTGATAAAAATGACCCGCTAAGTCGAGGTTATATCTGTCCCAAAGGCACTGCGATGCAAGATATCTACACTGACCCAGATCGCTTGCGCATGCCGGTTAAAAAACACGGCGATAGCTGGATTCAGATCAGCTGGGAAGAGGCTTTTAGTACAGTCGCTGAAAAATTGACGGCGGTACAGGAGCAGTATGGCGCCGATGCGGTGGCCTTTTATGCCGGCAATCCCAATGTGCATAATTACGGCAGCATGACCCACGCGAGTGTATTGCGCAAAGCGGTTCAAACCAAAACGCATTTTTCGGCTACCAGCCTTGATCAGCTACCTCATCATTTAACGTCCTTAAGTCTGTTTGGTCATCAGTCGCTAATTCCTGTGCCCGATATTGACCACACTAATTACATGCTGATTATTGGCGGCAATCCCCTGGCCTCTAACGGTAGCATTATGACTGTGCCTGATGTGCCTAAACGTCTGAAGGCGATTCAGCAGCGCGGTGGACGCTTTGTGGTGATTGATCCAAGGCGCACGGAAACCGCAGAGATTGCTGATAAGCATCTGTTTATTCGGCCGGGCACCGATGCCTATTTATTAATGGCGATGCTCAATACTCTGTTTGCAGAGAATCTGGTTCACACCGGGCATTTGACGGACTTGCTGGTTGGAGTCGATGAGGTACGCAGTGCCTGTGAGTCGTTTACGCCAGCGTTAGCTGAGCAGCGAACGGGTGTTGCCGCTGAGCAGATTCGCCAGCTAGCCCGCGATATGGCCAATATAGAAGGCGCTGTTTGCTATGGTCGCATGGGTGTGTCGGTACAGGTCTATGGCACGCTGTGTCAGTGGGCTATTCATATGATTAATATCCTGACTCATTCACTGGATGTGCGCGGCGGCATGATGGCCTCGTCACCGGCCTTTGGCTTTGTGAAGCCAGGGGAGTCTGGGGCAGGGCACTTTGCTGCATTTCACAGTCGTGTCAGTGGACTGCCCGAGTTTGCGGGAGAGTTGCCGGCCACGGTGATGGCTGAGGAGATGTTGACTGAGGGTGAGGGGCAGATTCGCGCGTTGGTGTCTATTGCGGGTAATCCAGTGCTTTCTGCGCCTAATGGCAAGCAGATTGATCGAGCACTCAATGGTTTGGATTTTATGGTGAGCATTGATTTTTATATCAATGAAACCACTCAGCACGCCGCTATCATTTTACCGCCTACCAGTGCGCTGGAGCACGACCATTACGATATCGCGTTCCATCGTTTGGCGGTGCACAATACGGCGCGCTTTAATGAGCCAGTGTTTGAACCCGCTGCTGGCACATTGCATGACTGGGAAATCTTTAATGGCTTGGGGCAGGCGATCGCTGCCCATAAAGGCATAGAGGTTAAGCCGTTGCCTGCGCCGGATAAATTGATTGATATGGGTATTCAGCGGGGGCCATACGGTGCTGCTGCAGGCCATGAGCTAGCACTGACCCTGGCTAAAATTAAGCAGTATCCCCATGGTTTGGATATAGGTAAATTGGCGCCTAGTTTGCCTGAGCGGCTGTGCACCAGCGACGGTAAAATAACCTTGCTGGCAGACTATATAGTCAAAGATTTAAAGCGGCTTGGCGCAGATCAGGCAGCCACTGGGGCTGACGAGCTACTGCTTATTGGCCGTCGCCATATTCGCAGCAATAACTCATGGATGCACAATTCCCACCGTTTAGTTAAGGGGAAGCCGCGCTGGCAGCTATTGATGCACCCAGCTGATTTGGCGCGCTATAAGTTAGATGATCAGTCTCAGGTGCGCATCCAATCCCGTGTCGGTGAGGTGGTTACTCAGGTGCTGGCGAGTGATGAGGTGATGCCTGGTGTGGTGAGCTTGCCTCATGGTTGGGGGCATAAGCGTGTCGGGGTCAGCCTGGCGATTGCTAGCGAGCAGGAAGGCGTTAGTTGCAACGACCTTACCGATGATCAGCTCATTGACCAAGTAAGCGGTAACGCGGCTTTAAATGGCGTACCGGTTAAAATATTCGCTGTGCACTAATAGGTAACGGCCTATTGGTAAAAGAGAGAAAACAAGCAGACATAAAAAAACCGGCCTGAGCCGGTTTTTTCGTCACTGGAAGCTTACTTTACCAGTGCCTTAACTTGAGCGTTCAAGCGGCTCTTATGACGAGCGGCTTTGTTCTTGTGCAGAATACCCTTGTCGGCCATGCGATCAAGTACTGGTACAGAGGCGTTGTACGCTTCCTGAGCAGTAGCATGGTCACCAGAGGCGATTGCTGCATCAACTTTTTTAATATAAGTGCGAACCATTGAGCGCAGGCTGGCATTATGCTGGCGGCGTTTCTCGTTCTGGCGTGCGCGTTTTTTAGCTTGTACTGAATTTGCCACCTAAATATTCCTCTCTAAATTGGGTCACACTGAAGGCGCGGAAATATACAGGGTTTAGTTATGACATTCAACCCAATTCTA
>CBFIGD010000051.1:0-183606 GCA_965662065.1 uncultured Porticoccaceae bacterium
GTCTCTTTCGAGAGCGCGCATAATACTGATCAAGCTGGTTTTCGTCAATGTGAAATCATACTATCTGGTAAATTATCCGTCACTTTTGGCGAATACCACCAACTCGCGTTTAAAGGGTATGTGCAATGACTGCTTTTCGTCTTGCTGGTGGTTATGGAGGTGCCCGTAATAGACAGTATTGGCAATGGTGCCCGATGCGGCCGCTAAGCTTATCAGAGGCCCCGGCAACGCTGACGTAATAGCCGCGCTTACCCAGTGACATAGCCAATTCCATTCCGGCAGGGCCAGCGCCAACGACCAGTGCCGCGTCGTCGGTTGTCTTGGCTGGGATTATTTCCGGGTGCCAGCCTTTGCGCCATTGTTCGCCTATGGTTGAATTCTGCGTATAACGTCATCGCCGCCGGCTTCGTTGGTGTCCTGGAGGACTTCTTTTAACAGGCAGTGATATCTACTTTTAGTCATGGCATTTCAGTTTTATTATTATGAGAAATTATCTTCATCCAGTGGCAGTTACTCGGCATACTATCTCAATAGCAAATACCAGAGATCGGCTGACTAACTATGTTCTTTTGGAGACTGTGATGGACACCATGCCATGCCCCTTATGCGACAGTCATGCTGTGGCTAACTATCACAGCGATCGATACAGGGACTATCTACAATGCTCTGTATGTGCGCTTGTGTTTGTCCCTGCGCATCAGCAGCTGAGCCAGCAAGGTGAAAAAGCCATTTATGATCAGCATCAAAATGCGCCAGATGATAAGGGCTATAGGCGTTTTTTAATGCGTCTTGCGACCCCATTACTTGCGCGGCTTAAGAAGGGCAGTCAAGGCTTGGATTTTGGCTGCGGCCCCGGGCCAACATTGTCGCTGATGATGGAAGAGCAGGGCCATCATATGGCGCTTTACGATCTCTACTATGCTAATAATCCGGCAGTTCTGACGGGTCAGTATGACTTTATTACCAGCACCGAAGTGATTGAACATCTGGCTCAGCCCGGAGCGGAGTTAGAGAGACTTTGGGCGTTATTAGGCACGGGTGGCTATCTGGGACTGATGACCAAACAGGTGAGGGATTTAGAGTCTTTTGCCAATTGGCATTATAAAAATGATCTGACCCATATCAGTTTTTTCGCCAACCAAACCTTCGCCTATTTGGGTCAGCAATGGGGTTCGACCCCCGAGTTCATTGGCGCTGATGTGATTATTTACCGCAAATAGACTGTCGTGCCGCCACGAATGCCTGCACTGAACGACTGACATCCTGTGCGCTGGTAACCCAGGAGCAAACACTGATACGAATCACTTTTTTACCTTGCCAAACTGAGCCACCCACCCAACATTCTCCAGACTGCTGAATAGCCTCGGTAATAGCCTGAGTCGTTTTATCATCCTCGCTGGGCGCAATAATGACCTGATTGAACACCACGTCATTAAGAACTTTAAAGTTGGCGGCTTGAAGCTCCTGTGCAAATTGCACCGCGCGCTCATGCAGCCCATAAACCAGTTCATCGACCCCTTCGCGACCAAGGTATTTAAGTGCGGCCCAAAGTTCAATCGCTCTGGCGCGGCGGGACATCTCCGGGGTATAAAGCATCCCATCCCGACTTTCACTAAAGTTTAAATAGGCACCAGAAGCCTGCAGCGCCATAACCAAAGCATCTTTATCGCGGCAAAGTAATATACCGCTGTCATAGGGCGTGTTTAATGTCTTATGGCCATCCACCGACCATGAATGTGCCTTCTCCATGCCTGCAGTCAAATGGCACAGTCGCCGAGTGCCACCCGCCCAGAGACCAAAGGCTCCATCAATATGTACCCAGGCATTGGCTGCATTGGCGTTGTCACAGATTTCCTGCAATGGATCAAAGGCACCGGAATTTACATTGCCCGCCTGCAATAAAATAATGCAGCTGTCGTCTAGTGGCGGCATGGCGCTGGGCACAATGCGGCCCTGATCGTCACAGTCGACCCATTCAATATTATCGAGACCAAAGCCAAGCAGTGCGATGGCTTTGGTGACAGCGCCATGGGTATGGCGGCCGGCAATAATACGAATGGCTGGCGCGCCATTGTGGCCCTGCAGATTAAAATCCCAATGATGGTTTTGATAGATGCGATAGCGCGCGGCGGCCAGGCCGCAAAAAATGGCTGATGAGGTGCCGCTCACAAAACCGGCCACTGTGGTGTCCGGGAGATTGAATAACTGACGCAGCCACTGCTCACAGATATCTTCCAGTTTTGAAGTGATCGGTGACATCGCATACAGCGCAGTATTCTGATCCCAAAAGTCTGTCAGCCACTTAGTGGCTAAAGTGACCGGCATAATGCCACCGTTCACAAAGCCAAAATAACGTCCGCCAGTTTGAGCCACAGATGCAGGAGAGCCATACTGGTGTAATTGCTCAAGAATACTGCTGGCGTCTCCGAGGTTGTCTGGCAACTCTTCATCAAAATAGTTGAGATTCGCAAGTGCTTTATTCGTCGGGAATACATTGCGTGCCAATGCGCCATCGGCATACTCAAAAGCATAGTTCTGGGCCTTTTTAAATAGCGTTTTTAGCGCTTGCTCGGCCTGCATTCGGTTGCGCAATGTCATAATTTTCTATCCAAATAATGGTTATTGGTCTTCTAATCGCAGTAAATCATAGACTCGGCTGTTAACAAAGTTAGAATAGCTGCCACGCTTAATTTACTGATTATGGAACGCCTATTATGTTTGAAGGTAAGACGCTCAGCCTTGCAAAACTCGACAATGATTTTGCAGAGATTAAATTCGACAGCCAAACTGGTTCGGTTAATAAATTCAATGAGGAGACTCTGGGTGAGCTTCGGCAGGCAGTAGATGCACTTAAGCAGCAGCAAGATATCAGAGGGCTATTGCTATCCAGTGGTAAATCAGTGTTTATCGTGGGGGCCGACATCACTGAATTTAAAGCGATGTTCTCATCGTCCAAGGAAGACTTTATCAAAGGCGCGCAGGTGGCTAATGCGCTGTTCACCGAAATTGAAGACCTGCCATATCCATCGGTTGCAGCGATTAATGGCTTTGCTCTGGGCGGTGGTTTTGAAATCTGCCTGGCCTGTGACCTGCGGGTTATTTCCTCTAAAGCTGCTGTTGGCCTACCAGAGACAGGCTTGGGAATCCTTCCAGGTTGGGGCGGCACAGTGCGTCTACCTAGGCTCATTGGCTATACAGCTGCCGTTCACTGGATTGCCTCAGGCGAGCAGCAAAAGCCCGCAGCAGCACAGCAAGCTGGGGCAGTAGATATTATTGCCGAACCAGAGGCCCTGCGTGCTGAGGCATTGAAAGTATTGCAGGAAATGGCCATCGGCACGCGTGATTACCTGGTGCGCCGCCAACAAAAATTAGCGCCACTAACACTGTCAGGTGAAGAGCTTGACGCAGCTTCATCGAACTATCGTGCGGCTGTGGTTGGTAAGGTAGGGAGCCATTACCCAGCACCTCTAAAGGCTATTGATCTGGTGGCTCGTGCCGCCGGTTTCGGACGTGATGAAGCTATTAGGTGCGAGAATGAAGCCTTCTATGAAATTTCCCAAACGCCTCAGGCGCGGGCAATGGTTGGCCTGTTTTTAAGTGATCAATATGTGGTTAAGCAGGCTAAGAATCGCGCTGAAGCGCACAAACCAGCGCCAGTTAATACGGCTGGTGTTATTGGTGCGGGTATTATGGGTGGTGGTATTGCTTATCAAAATGCCATCAGAGGCTTTGATGTGGTCATGAAAGATATTGCCGAGCCTGCCCTAGATTTGGGTATTCAGGAGGCCAGTAAGCTCCTCGCTAAATCAGTTAAGCGCGGCAAGTTTGATGAGCAAAAAGCAGAGAAAATTTTGGCTAAGATTCACCCAACGCTAGCGGATAGCGATATCGCCAAGTGCGATATGTTGGTCGAGGCCGTTGTTGAATTAGAGGCGGTTAAAAAACAGGTCCTGCCTGCAGTCGAATCCCAGTTAGCGGCGTCGGCAGTGATTACGTCTAACACTTCGACCATCTCAATTACCCGCCTCGCCGAGTCATTGGGGCGGCCAGAAAACTTCTGTGGCATGCACTTTTTTAACCCAGTACATGCGATGCCGCTGGTTGAAATTATTCGCGGCGAAAAAACCTCTGACGCTACTGTAGCAGCAGTTTGCGCCTATGCACTGGGCTTGGGCAAAAAGCCAATTGTGGTCAATGATTGCCCCGGCTTCCTGGTAAACCGAGTGCTATTTGCCATGTTGTTTGGGCTGGAGATGATGCTTGCCGAAGGCGCAGATTTCCAGCAGATCGATAAGGTAATGGAAGGCTGGGGACTGCCAATGGGCCCTGCCTATCTAATGGATGTTATTGGTATAGACACTATTAACCATTGCTATCCTGTCATGATTGAAGGCTTGCCTGAACGCTTTAGGAAGACCGCCGATGTATGGCCTACAGAGTCAATTTTTAATGCCGGGAGACTGGGACAGAAAAATGGGCTGGGGTACTATCGCTACGAGTTGAATGAAAAAGGTAAGCCAGGTAAAGCCGTTGATCCGGAGGTAATTGCGATGCTGGCAAGTCTCTATGGTGAGGTGCATTCCGTGAATGGTGATGAGATTGTCGACCGTCTGATGATCGCCATGGCTATGGAGATGATTCATTGCCTGGAAGAGGGCGTGGTTGCCTCACCAGCAGAGGCAGATATGTCACTTATATACGGTGTTGGCTTCCCTGCATTCCGCGGCGGTATTTGTCGCTGGATGGATGAGATTGGATTACAGGAGATCTGTGATCGCGGGGATAAGTATACGTCTATCAGTGAACTGTATCGTCCCACTGATAAGCTGCGCGCTATGGCTGCCAACGGTGAGACACTCTATTGATGGGCCGTCTCTAATTCGAGTGCCTCCGCCAGCTGCAAGCCAGCTGGCGGAATCTCAATCACAGGCTTTAGGGGCGCTCAGGTGTCCCTTGCATAAACGGCCCATCGACACAGATGCGTCTGCCGTCGGGCGAGGCACAGGCACCACAGATACCCACACCACATTTGGTCAGGTAATCGATGGCACTATGTATCTGATCGTCGTTGCAGAATTCTCGCTGTACTGCCGCAGCCGCGTGCACCATGGGTGCTGGGCCGCAATTGTAGAACACCAGACTATCTAATTCAGACTGAGACATTTCTTGCAGGCGAGCACGCAATAATTCAGTTACCACCCCTTTAAACCCCTCACTGCCATCGTCAGTGGCCACATGCACCTCGGCAATCGCTTTACACTCATCAAGGTAATAGAGCCGTTCTGCTGTGCGTGCACCAGTGAATACCTCGGCATTGCCAAAGTCTCTGGCTAGCTGATAAACCGCTGCCAGACCAGTTCCGCCCGCCACTGCCATGATTTTTGAGCCTTCTGGTGGCGTTGCCGCAATACCGTGGGGGCCGCGCACATAGACTTCGGTACCCACCGCCAGATCCATCAATTCATGGGTAAAGATACCTACATCAATAACGGCAAGCTGGAACGGGTCATCGGCAAGGGCAGAGAAAGGCTTCTCACCCAACCCCGGCACCCATAGGAAGACGAACTCACCGGCTTGAATATTGATCTTACGGTCAAATGTCAGCACACAGATATCGTCACAGACGCGTTTATTATCAACCAGTACCACTGGGGTAAAGTCCATATCAATATCGTAGCGAACATGACCTTCAGCTTTATCGGAGTCAAAGCAGATATCGGATTCAAGCTGATTGAAGTAACTGGCCATGTCATCGGTGGTCATGCCGGTCAGGGCAGAGCCCACACCCACAATGGTTGCCCCGGCATGCATAAACTCTCTTGTATCAGCAGCACTGCTGGCACCACCGCAACCAATAATAGGCACATCAGTAACTGCGGCAATTTCACGCACGCACTTCAGCGCGATTGGCAATACGCCTTTACCAGACATGCCGCCGGCACCGTTACTCAGCACCGGGTGTCCATGAGATGAGGTGTAACCTGGACCTACAGTATTGATAGCGCAAAGGCCATCGGCACCACCAGCGACTGCGGCTAGCGCAATCTCACTGATATTCGGTGTATTGGGCGTTAGTTTGGGAATCACAGGAATATCGACAACGGCTTTTACTGCAGCGGTCACGTCACGCACCAGCTCAGGATCTTGACCCATCGCCATGCCGTAACCTTTGGCGTGCGGGCAGGACAGGTTGAGTTCGAGGCCATTTGCCACAGGGGCCATAATTTTAGCGACTTCAACAAACTCTTCGACACTGCCGCCGAAGATCGAAACCAATAGGAAGCGGTCCTCGGGGATACGCAACTGACTCATGGCCTCGGCAGCAGCGCGAGCGCCGGGGTTGGTTAACCCCACAGCATTAACAAAACAGCCCGGTGCATATTGACTATAAACTGGCTCGCGATTACCTGCGCGGACATCAGGTCCTACACTCTTGGTGGTAAGTACGCCAACCTGTGGCATGTGATCAAATACATACTGAATAATAGAGGTGGCTGTGGTGACAATTCCAGAGGGAACTGTAAACGGGCCGGAAAGTGTCTTGCCAAGGAATTCTGTCTTCAAGATAGCTCGCTCGAAACTTGTTGTAAGGGAGATTATACGCAGCGGCAGATTATACCGACTTTAGAGAATTAATCTGCCTGGATTTTCCGATGGGCACAACTTTGACGGGCATAAAAAAGGGCGGCGATAAACGCCACCCTTTTTGTAACAGCAAGTTTCAGCTTAGAACTGATTCATGGTGTTATCTTTGCCAGATGCCTTAAGGGCTGCATCGCCAGCAAAGTATTCTTTATGGTCATCGCCCATATCTGACCCAGCCATATTTTGGTGTTTAACGCAGGCGATACCCTGACGGATTTCCTTACGCTGGACCCCAGCAACATAACCGAGCATGCCCTGGTCACCGAAGTATTCCTTAGCCAAGTTGTCGGTAGACAGTGCGGCAGTGTGGTAGGTCGGCAGGGTGATCAGGTGGTGGAAGATACCAGCATGCTTCGCGGCATCAGCCTGGAAGGTACGGATTTTCTCATCAGCTGCGGCAGCCAGCGCCGTGTCATCGTAGCTAACGTTCATCAGATCACTGCGATCATATGCGGAGACATCTTCGCCAGCTTCAGCCATTGCGTCGAAGATTTGCTGCCGGAAGTTGAGTGTCCAGTTGAACGATGGGCTATTGTTGTATACCAGCTTTGCGTTGGGCACTACTTTGCGAATCTCATCCATCATTGCACCGATCTGGCCAACATGGGGCTTCTCGGTTTCAATCCAGATCATGTCAGCACCATTTTGCAGGCTTGTAATACTATCGAGGATGCAGCGTGCTTCCCCCGTCCCTGGTTTGAACTGAAATAGATTGCTAGGTAGACGCTTGGGGCGAACAAGTTTGCCATTTTGGTTGAGTACCACATCGCCATTCTTCAGGTCAGCAGGCGCTACGTCTTCAACGTCGAGGAAACTGTTGTACTGATCACCCAGGTCCCCTGGCTGCTCAGTGACGGCGATCTGTTTGGTGAGGCCTGCGCCCAGCGAGTCAGTACGAGCGACAATAACGCCATCATCAACACCGAGCTCAAGAAAGGCGTAGCGAACCGCATTGATCTTGGCTAAAAAGTCAGCGTGGGGAACAGTGACTTTGCCGTCCTGATGACCACATTGTTTTTCGTCAGATACCTGGTTCTCAATCTGGATACAGCAAGCGCCAGCTTCGATCATCTGCTTTGCCATCAAGTAAGTGGCTTCAGCATTACCAAAGCCCGCATCAATATCGGCAATGATTGGCACAACATGGGTCTGGAAGTTATCAATCTGATCCTGGATCGCCATTTTAGCTGAGCCCTCAGCTGCATCTAGCTCACGGAAAAGCCCGCCCAGCTCACGTGCATCGGCCTGACGTAAAAAGGTGTAAAGCTCCGCAATTAAAGAGGCCACCGAAGTCTTCTCATGCATTGATTGGTCCGGAAGAGGGCCGAACTCAGACCGCAGTGCCGCAACCATCCAGCCTGACAGGTAAAGGTATTTCTTGTTGGTGGTGCCGAAATGCTTCTTGATTGAGATCAGCTTTTGCTGACCAATAAAACCGTGCCAGCAGCCCAGTGACTGTGTGTAGGCTGACGTATCACCGTCGTACTCAGCCATATCTGCGCGCATTATGCCGGCAGTGTATTTGGCAATATCCAGGCCCGTTTGAAACCGATTCTGTGCTCGCATGCGCGCTGCAGACTCTGGATTGATGGCATTCCATGCGCCGGAGTGACCTTCTAGAACCTTGGCAACTTCAGCAATATTATTGGTGTATGTAGACATTTTTGTAACCCCGTTTTAATTCCATTTGTTTGACTGTGGGAGAAGTTTAGGTATGATGCGGTCATTAATCTAATTGATAGTTTTGATTGCGAGCATTTTTTACATGAATATATCAAGAGTTGATTTAAACCTTCTGGTTTACCTAGATGTGCTTCTAAGAGAGTGTAATGTCACTCGCGCGGCGGAGGAGCTTGGCATTAGCCAGCCTGCTATGTCCAACAGCTTGCGGCGATTGCGTGATCTGTTTAACGATCCTATATTGGTGCGCACCAGTGATGGTATGACGCCAACGGACAGAGCGTTGGAATTACAGCCTCTGGTGCGCAATGTACTCTCATCAGCAGAGCTGGCGATCTTACCAAAAACTGATTTTGACCCCGCGGGTTCGACACGTATTTTCCGCATTATGGCCAGTGACTATACCGAGTCTTTATTGCTTCCTGTGCTGCTGCGCCAACTGCGCAAGGCCGCGCCCGGTATTCGCCTTGATATTATGACTCCCAGCGATGTCAGCTTTCACGATGTGGAACGCGGTAAGGTCGATCTGGTGATTAACCGGTTCGACACCTTGCCGCAATCTTTTCACCAGGTGCACCTTTGGGATGATAGTTTTTCTTGTGTTATGAGCGTTGACAACCCAGTGCTTAAAAATTGGAGCCTAGAACGTTATCTGTCCAGTAAGCATGTTTGGGTCAGTAAAACCGGTATGGGTGTCGGCGTGGGTATGACGCCGGATGATGTTCAGAGGCTTGGCTGGGTTGATGAGGCGCTCGCTAAAATCGATGCCAAGCGAGACATCAGTCTGTTTACTCGCCACTATCAGGCCGCGCTATTGCTGGGCGAGCAGGACGACCTTATTGTGACTATCCCGACCATGACTGCAAGAGGTATGGAGAACAACCCTAAGGTAGTGATTATGGACCCACCATTCGAGATTCCACGCATGCGTTTAAAAATGGTGTGGAGCCCCTTATTGCAGCATGATCCTGGTCATAAGTGGTTGCGCCAGATGATTAAGTCGGTCTCTCAGGAGATACTTAAATAACACTAGTGAATAGCCACCATATAAGCCATAAACTTGGCTTATTATGAGCTAGGGCCTAGACTTTAGATTCATTTCAACGTTTCGGGAGAGCAGCAGATGAGTGAGCGTACTACGCGTGCAGGACTACAGATAGCCCAGCCGATCTATGATCTTATCAACGATAAAATATGTCCTGAATCAGGCGTTGATGTGGATACTTTCTGGTCAAAGTTTGCTGAAATAATTAGCGAATTCTCCCCTAAAAATCGCGATCTTCTGAAAAAGCGTGAAAAATTGCAGGCGCGAATAGATCGCTGGCACCATGATAATCGCGCTGATTTTGAGTTTTCAAGCTATAAATCGTTTCTGCAGGATATTGGCTATCTGGTGCCTGAAGGGCCTGACTTCACAATTAGTCCCGAAAACGTCGATACCGAGATCGCACAGCAGGCTGGGCCTCAGCTGGTAGTGCCAATAATGAATGCGCGCTTCGCCCTCAACGCGGTCAATGCTCGCTGGGGCAGTCTCTACGATGCACTCTATGGCAACGATGTGATCCCCGAAGACGAGGGTGCCGAGAAGGTGGGGGCCTACAACCCAGTGCGTGGGCAAAGAGTAATCGACTATGGTCGCGCCTTCCTTGACGGCTCGGCGCCGCTAGCCTCAGGCTCTCATGCCGATGCAGAGGCTTACACTGTTGTTGATCAGCAGTTATTGGTTCAGGTAGCTGGTGGGTCAACGGTTGCGCTGGCAACCCCGGAGCAATTTGTTGGCTATCTTGGCAGTAAAGGCGCGCCCACATCTATATTGTTAAAAAACAACGGCTTACATATAGAGATTCAAGTCGATTCTGAGCACCAAATAGGCGCGACAGACAAGGCTGGTGTCAAGGATATTGTCCTTGAAGCTGCTCTGACCACAATTATGGACTGTGAAGATTCTGTGGCTGCCGTCGATGCTGAAGATAAAGCGCTTGCGTACAGCAATTGGCTCGGATTGATCAAAGGTACCCTGAAGGAAACTATACATCGTGGTGGCTCTAGTTTTGTTCGCGCTATGAATCCTGACCGCCGCTATATTGCCGCAGACGGTGCTGATCTGGTGCTCAATGGTCGCAGTCTTATGTTTGTCCGCAATGTCGGCCATCTAATGACTAATCCGGCTATTATCGATGCGCAGGGCAATGAGATCCCTGAAGGTATTATGGATGCGGTTGTAACCAGCCTGATTTCTCTCCATGACCTCAATGGGCAGGGGCAGCTAAGAAACTCTCGTTCTGGCAGTATCTATATTGTTAAGCCCAAGATGCATGGTCCCGAGGAAGTAACCTTCACCAATGATCTGTTTGATGCCATTGAGGATGCGTATGGGCTCGATCGCCACAGGATTAAAGTTGGCATTATGGATGAGGAGCGTCGTACCTCGGCAAACCTTAAAGAATGTATTCGTGCGGCACAGGGTCGCGTGGTGTTTATCAACACTGGCTTTCTCGATCGGACTGGTGATGAAATACATACCAGCATGCATGCAGGGCCATTTGCACTTAAAGCTGACCTCAAGGCAATGCCATGGATCTCGGCCTACGAAGATCAAAATGTTGATGTGGGCTTGGCCTGCGGACTCAAAGGCAAGGCTCAAATAGGCAAAGGGATGTGGGCTGTGCCTGACAATATGGCCGATATGATGAAAATTAAAATCGCCCACCCAAAGTCTGGCGCTAACACAGCTTGGGTGCCATCACCTACAGCGGCAACACTTCATGCGATGCATTACCATCAGGTTAATGTGGCCAGCCTGCAAGACCAGATTGCCGAGCGCACAGCTGCCAATGTCGATGATATCTTAACCATACCGCTTTTAGGTGAGACCAAACTCAGTGCCGAGCAAATCCAGCTTGAACTGGATAACAATGCGCAGGGCCTGCTGGGCTATGTGGTACGGTGGGTAGAGCAGGGTGTTGGCTGTTCTAAGGTTCCCGACATCAATAATGTTGGCCTTATGGAAGATCGCGCTACATTGCGTATCTCTAGCCAACACATGGCCAACTGGCTGCATCATGGTATCTGTAGCCAGGCGCAGGTGATGGAAACATTAACGCGCATGGCTGCCGTAGTTGATAGCCAAAACGCCGGTGATCCTGACTATGTCAATATGGGTCCTGACTTTGCGGGTAGTATCGCGTTTCAAGCCGCCTCCGACCTGGTCTTTAAAGGTGATGTGCAGCCCAGTGGCTACACTGAACCACTGCTACATGCCTATCGCTTAAAAGCCAAGGCAGCACAGCAATGAAATCGACGCCGGATCTCTGTGATCAATATCCTGAACTCATCCAGGTTGTTGAGCCTATGTTTAGCAACTTTGGCGGGCGTGAGCGGTTTGGTGGGTCAATAGTGACGGTGAAGTGTTTTGAAGATAATAGCTGCGTTAAAGAGTTGGTGGCAACACCGGGCAAGGGCCGTGTATTAATCGTGGATGGCGGTGGTAGTATGCGCCGCGCCTGCCTTGGCGATATGTTGGCCGAGCAGGCATCGGTCAATGGTTGGAGCGGCCTGCTAATCTATGGCTGTATTCGCGATGTCGATGAGATTATGGCGATAGATATTGGCGTCCAGGCTCTGGGCGTGCACCCAATGAAAACCGATAAAAAAGGCATCGGCGACGTTGATGTCAAGGTTACCTTTGGTGGCGTTACCTTTAATCCTGGCGACTATCTTTATGCCGACAATAACGGTGTAATAGTGGCTTCCGAGCGTCTTGTTTAACTCTTTTTGTCTAGCTTTCTGGCTTTGGCTTCACTGTTCAAAAAAAGTTTCGTTGAGCACTGCTTTGGTGCGTTTGTGGTTGCCTTCTGGCCTCTAATAAGAAAAGATACTCATCCTGTGACTTGCCCAACTTTGCATGTCAAACCCTTTGCGAGCGATTATATGATTAAGCCCATCCTTCAAGTTTCTGCCACCTTGCTGGCATTGTTTATTAGCGTTGTTGTTAGTGCAGAACGGTTGCCGCTGCTGGATTCGACAGCGCGGTTTCATCCGGTCATTAGTCAGACTGGTATGGTGGTTTCTCAAGAGATAGTGGCCAGTCAGGTCGGTGCTGAGATATTAGCCAGGGGCGGCAATGCAGTTGATGCTGCCGTCGCTACTGGCTTTGCTTTAGCGGTGACATTACCTCGCGCCGGCAATATCGGTGGTGGTGGATTTATGATGGTTCATCTGGCGGAAGAAAATAAAACCATTGCTATCGACTATCGAGAGATGGCGCCAGCTGAAGCGTTTAAGGATATGTTCCTCAACCCTGAAGGTGAGGTCGATAACCGCAAGGCTCGCTTTAGCATTCAATCTTCTGGCGTCCCAGGCACTGTTGCTGGCCTGATTCATGCGCAAGAAAAGTATGGCAAACTGAGTCTTAGGCAGGTGATAAAACCTGCTATTAATCTGGCGCGCAACGGTTTTACGGTGAATGTTAGCCTGTCACAGTCCCTGGCTTCGCGCAGTGAGCGTCTGCAGTCAGATGCGGGAACTAGGAAATATTTCTTCAAAAAAGACGGGGCAACCTACCGGCCTGGTGATGTAATTCGTCAACGCGATTTAGCGGCCACACTCGAGCGCATTGCGTCCAAAGGTGCAGCTGGCTTTTATCAAGGCAAAACGGCAGCATTAATTGTCGACCAGATGGAGCGCACTGGGGGCCTGATCACCAGTGCGGACTTGGAAAATTTTGTTGCTGTAGAGCGCACCCCTGTCTGCGGTGACTATCGTAACAATAAAGTTTGTGCCATGCCGCCACCCTCGTCTGGTGGTGTTCATATGGTGCAGATGCTCAATATTCTTGAAGGCTGGGACTTACAGTCACTGGGTCATAACAGTGCGGATTACATCCATCGCCTGGTCGAATCCATGCGTCGGGCCTATGCTGATCGCAGCCTATATCTGGGCGATCCAGATTTTTTCCCGGTGCCAGTAGATCAGTTAACGGATAAGCAATATGCCACCACATTGCGTGAGCAGATTGATCTGGACCATGCCAGTCGCTCAGAAGATATTCGTCCCGGTCTGGTTGATGCCACCGAAAGTACGGAGACAACTCATTTCAGTACCTGGGATCAATGGGGCAATGTGGTGAGCAATACCTATACATTGAACTTCTCGTACGGCAGTGGCATCTCTGTCGATGGTGCTGGCTTCCTGCTGAATAATGAAATGGATGACTTTTCTGCCAAGCCGGGGTCTCCCAATGGTTATGGATTAGTGGGTGGCATAGCCAACTCGATTCAACCGGGTAAGCGGCCACTGTCATCAATGACACCAACCATTGTATTTGATCCTGCGGGCGCCCCAATATTGGCGACCGGCAGTCCCGGCGGGAGTACCATTATTACCGTGGTTATGCAGATGGTACTCAATGTCCTTGAGTTTGATATGGGTATTGCGGAGGCGACTGCGGCACCCAGAATCCATCATCAATGGTTACCAGATAATGTTTTTTATGAGACCGGCGTGTCTGGAGATACGTTGCGCTTGTTGCGTGAGATGGGCCACATAGTCAACGATCAACCCGGAAGGTTGGGCGCCAGTGAAAGTATTCAGACTAATGGTGGCGGTGTAGTATTTGGCGCGGCAGATCCGCGTCGGCATGGCTCAGGCGCGGTGGCTCAACCCTGAAGACAGGGTTACGCCTTTAGCCCGTTCTCAAAATGACTAATAGACCCATCTTTTTGCTTGAGAGTAGCGCAGCGCTGCTCTCCAGTCTGGTCGACCAGCATCGGATATTTTGGCGCGGTCATAAACTGGGCAAACCATTGAGCCAGTAACTCGTCATCATCCAAAGTTTCAAGCAACAGACTTTTTACCCTTTGGATATAGACATCGGGAATAGTGCCCACTGCCATCGCTGGCGTCAGGGGAGGATCAACAAGGTGGTTGGGCGCCACGATACCGGTTAATAATTCAGTCGCTAAATCATCCAGCATCTCTGTCGCGGCCGGGGCTCGAAAGCCAACGGAAAACGTTGTGCAGTCGCCTATGGCAACGCCGTGATGGGCTATTTTAGGCGGCAGGTAAAGCATATCGCCTGGCTCTAATACCCATTCTTCGGTTGGCTCAAACTGTTCGAGAATTTTGAGTTCAGTGTTTTTAAGCAGCGGTGTCTCGGCATCGCAGGGGGCGCCAATTTGCCATCTGCGCCGCCCGGCACCCTGGATTAGAAACACATCGTAATAATCGAAATGGGGACCAACACTACCACCATCTTCAGCATAGCTAACCATGATGTCGTCAATGCGCCAGGCCGGTAAGAAATCAAAGTGTTGTAGCAGCTCAGCAACTTCGGGCACCCAGAGGTCGACTGCCTGGACTAGTAATGTCCAGTGGCTGGCGGGTAAGCTGGCAAAGCGGTCCTCAGAGAACGGGCCATGCTCGAGCTTCCAGTCTTTACCAATCACCAGGCGCGACTCCACCTCTTGTTCGAGCGCTAGGCCGGCCAATTCATCGCCATCGATAGGCGGCTCAAAATTGGCAATGGCACTGCGGATCAATAGAGGTTTTTTCTGCCAGTAATCCGCAAGAAATTCCTGTGCACTAATATCGCCTAGAATCATAGTTAGATATTCTTAGCCTGCGCTGAGGCATTGCCAGTATAGCTTGCAGGCGTCAGTGCCTTGAGCTCTGACTTTGCTGATTCAGGCATATCCAGGGTATCAATAAAGCTCTGAATGGTTGACTGGTCCATAACATTGCCGCGTGTCAGCGCTTTAAGTTTTTCGTAGGGCTCTTCAATACCATAACGGCGCATCACTGTCTGGATTGGCTCCGCCAGTACTTCCCAGCTGGCATTCAGGTCAGCGGCCAGTTTTTCCTCGTTAAGCTGCAGTTTGCTAATACCTTTATCCAGCGATGCGTAGGCAATCATGTTGTAGCCTAAGCCAACACCCATATTGCGCAGCACGGTTGAGTCTGTCAGGTCGCGCTGCCAGCGTGAAATTGGTAGTTTAGCGGCAAGGTGTCCAAATAGCGCGTTGGCAATACCCATGTTGCCCTCGGCATTTTCAAAGTCGATAGGATTGACTTTATGGGGCATAGTAGATGAGCCCACTTCGCCAGCAATGGTTTTTTGCTTGAAGTAACCGAGAGAAATATAGCCCCAGATATCGCGTGCGAAGTCGATCAAGATAGTGTTAGAGCGTGCCAAGCCATCAAACAATTCAGCCATGTAGTCATGGGGCTCGATCTGTGTGGTGTAAGGGTTAAAGCTTAAACCCAGTTGCTCAATAAATGCCTGTGCGCCAGCGGCCCAATCAATATCAGCATAGGCTGACAGGTGCGCATTGTAGTTACCCACGGCACCATTAATCTTGCCCAGCAGTGGCACAGTCTTAAGTTGTTCAATTTGGCGCTGTAGACGGTAGGCGACATTGGCCATCTCTTTGCCAATCGTCGTCGGAGAGGCTGTCTGTCCATGGGTGCGCGCTAGCATAGGAATATCGGCATACTCTCTCCCCATTGCTGCGAGCTGATCAGTGATAGCCTGCAATGTGGGGAGTATTACTTGGTCACGTCCCTCTTTTAACATCAGTGCGTGGGACAAATTATTAATGTCTTCCGATGTGCAGGCAAAGTGAACGAATTCACTGACGGCGTTGAGCTCGGTATTATCGGCAATGGTTTCCTTGATGAGATATTCAACTGCTTTCACATCATGGTTGGTGGTGCGCTCAATCTCTTTAATGCGTGCCGCCTGCTCAAGGGTGAAATTATCGACCATCTGGTTAAGAACAGCATTGGCGTCGTCAGAAAACTTAGGTACCTCGGCAATGGCGGGATTGTTTGCTAGATGCTGTAACCAGCGCACCTCGACCATTACACGATATCGAATTAGCCCAAACTCGCTGAACACAGTGCGCAATCGCTCTGTTTTTGAACCGTATCGACCATCGATGGGTGACACTGCAGTAAGGGGGGAGAGGGCGATATCATTCATGGTATGTTCCAAAATCTGTCGGTGAAATAAGCCCGCCATAATAACGGATTCATGCTTTAATTTCAGATAAATTAAAGCGTCAGGGCTATTTATGGCTCGGCAGTAATGCGGCCAAATGGCGGCGATAAAACGCTAGGTGAATACGTTTGCCACCCAGCTGTTGCCATAAAAAAGCACTTCTTATAGCGGCAAATAATAGACAGCGAATGCGGCTGGCGACAGCGGGCTGTTGCAAATAATCGCTAGACCCACTGACCTGGATGCGCAGTCGCAGGGTGCTGATCGTGTCTTGATACAGTGAGGCGATATTCGCGTACACATTTTCATGGGTGATCGAAAAATGTTGCGCCTGACGCTCGGCGTTCTCAATACCGCTGGCTATTTTATTCAGCATCTTGTCGTCACCAGAGACCTTGCGCGCCAGATATAAAATCGAAATTACGTAGCGCATGATGTCAGTTTGCGCCTGATTACTGCCGCCAAATAATTGCTGCATCGAATCAATGCCTAGTCTTAAACCAGAGACCGAGCCGTATAGTTGGAGCACTGAGCTGGGGTTCTGATTGAGCAGGGCGCTCATGCACAGTGCCATATCATCGCTGGACGTGTCCCCGGCATTGGCGAGTTGTGAAACTAGCTCACAGCAATGAAAAACCGCGGCAAGCGCAATTGCTTGCTCGGAGGAAGGTTTGGAAAAAAACATTAGGCCTCTTGCTCTGAATTCCACGTGCGTTCAATAGTGCCGCCACCCAGACAGTAGTCAGCCTGATAAAACACCACAGATTGACCTGGTGTTACCGCACGTTGGGGCTCGGCAAAAAGCACCTCGCAGCCACCTTCAATGTTGGGGGTTACCCAGCAGAGTTGATCTGGCTGTCGATATCGAGTTTTGGCGTAACACTCAAAGGCAGCGCCAGCAGAGGGAGCGCCATTTATCCAGTTGATATCGGTCGCAGCAAGGCTGTTACTCAACAGCAGCGGATGTTGGCCACCCTGGCCGACAATCAAAATATTGTTTTCCAGATCTTTGGCCAGGCTATACCAGGGTTCGGCATTACCGTCTTTAACGCCACCAATCCCCAGGCCTTGTCGCTGGCCCAGCGTATAGAACATCAGTCCCTGATGCTCGCCCATCAGCTCCCCCTCAGGGGTGCGCATCTCACCTGGCTGGGCTGGAATATACTGTTCTAAAAAGTCCTTGAAGCGGCGTTCGCCAATAAAGCAGATTCCGGTGCTGTCTTTCTTGTCGGAGGTAACAAAGCCCTGCTCATCAGCGATCCTGCGTACTTCTGGCTTTTCTAATTCTCCAACCGGGAAAAGCGTTTTGGCAAAGGCCTGCTCAGCCACCGCATGTAGAAAGTAGCTCTGGTCTTTATTGGGATCGAGGCCCTTGAGGAGCTGCGCCTGCCCATCTTTATGTGCGACCCTAGTATAGTGGCCTGTGGCAATAAAGTCGGCGCCCATCAGCTGGGCATAGTCGAGAAAAACTTTAAATTTAATCTCGCGATTACAGAGAATGTCGGGATTGGGTGTGCGACCTAGACGGTATTCCTCAAGAAAGTACTCAAAGACATTGTCCCAGTAATCTGCGGCAAAATTAGCCGTGTGCAATGGAATACTGAGTCTGTCACAGACCTGTTGGGCATCGGCTAGATCTGCTTTTGCAGTGCAGTATTCAGAACCATCATCCTCGTCCCAATTCTTCATGAACAGGCCTTCAACCTGATAGCCTTGCTGAATTAGAAGCAGGGCAGCGACAGACGAATCAACGCCCCCAGACATGCCAACAATTACTTTTTGTGGATTGCTCATCAGATACCGAGGTAAAGAAAAAAACATGGTGCCTGACACTATAAGGCGTTGCGAAATATTTCCAAGGGGAAAATACGCTGTGCGCGATAATCTTCAATACAGTTCAGCACCATGGCGCTGCGTAAACTATCTTTACTGGCTTTGATTTCATCTAGCGACATCCACAGAGCCTCGTCAATATCAGGATCCAAAACAGCAGTCTCATCAAAGCGCAGGGCATTGGCAACAAAGCTTAAGCGGTAATAGGTCACTCCCGAAGCAGCATAATGTGTTGAAAAGCCAAGAAATCCAGTAATGGCCACTTCCCAACCAGTTTCTTCCATAGTTTCGCGCAGTGCCGCCTGCAAAATATCTTCACCGGGCTCAACATGACCGGCAGGCTGATTAATAACCTGAGCGCCCAGTTTGGTTTCTTTAACCATTAGGAATCTACTGTCTTTCTCAATGACTGTGGCCACTGTTAGATGTATTTTGTCTGGCACATGAATTCCTTTTATCTACTTGTTTCGCGTTTATTGGGCCCCTTGGATACGCTGGGACTGCTGACATTTTCTATTTTATACTCACCCGGTTTTAAGCCATTGACAGCCCAGTTGCCCACCTTAGCCCTGACTAGTCTCAGCGTTGGAAGACCAACGGCGGCTGTCATACGACGTACCTGACGGTTGCGACCCTCGTTGATGACAATCTCAATCCAACTATCGGGGATCGATTTTCTCACTCGGATGGGGGGCTTGCGCTCCCACAGTGTTGGTTCAGAAATAAGCTTGCAGGAGAGAGCTGTTGCCAACCCATCTTTTAATGTGACGCCAGCTAAGAGGTCACGGCAGTGAACGTGAGTCGCCTCACCTTCCACCTGGACCCAGTAGGTTTTAGTCAGTTTATATTTTGGGTTGCTGATATTAGCCTGCAGCATGCCGTCATCGGTGAGCAATAAAAGTCCTTCAGAATCAAAATCCAGACGTCCGGCAGGGTACACGCTTTTAATAGCAATATAATCGGCAAGGGTCTTTTTGCCGCTGTCATCCGTAAATTGACTTAGTACCTGGAAGGGTTTATTAAAAATGATCAATGTGGCCAAGATTTTTCTCCATATAACCCTATTGTAAATGAAACAGGGCTACAAAAAACGGATGAATTCATGCTAAAATTAGCGAATCTGGTAAATTTTTTACACAATAATTTTTATACACTCTAGCCAATAAGCAAAGCTCACATTCCTCGGAGACAACAATGGGATATCAACATATCCAGATTCCACAATCTGGCGAAAAAATAACAGTAAACGCAGACCTTTCAATTAATGTGCCTAGCCACCCAATTATCCCCTTTATCGAAGGCGATGGCATCGGTGTTGATATTACGCCCGTAATGGTCAAAGTGATCGATTCTGCAGTAGCCAAGGCCTATGATGGCAGCAAGAAAATTTCCTGGATGGAAGTGTACTGCGGTGAGAAAGCAGCAGAATTATATGAGGGTGACTGGTTCCCAGCAGAAACACTGGAAGCGGTCAAAGACTATGTGGTATCGATCAAAGGTCCATTGACTACGCCGGTTGGCGGTGGCTTCCGTTCGCTTAACGTGGCATTGCGCCAGGAACTTGACCTGTTCGTTTGTCAGCGGCCAGTGCGCTGGTTCCAAGGCGTTCCCTCTCCTGTCAAAGAGCCTAACAAAGTTGATATGTGCATCTTCCGTGAAAATTCAGAAGATATTTATGCCGGAATAGAATGGCGTGCTGGTACTGAGGAAGCAACCAAAGTAATCGATTTCCTGCAGCAAGAAATGGGCGTGAAGAAGATTCGCTTTGACACCAACTGCGGTATAGGTGTTAAGCCTGTGTCCGAGCAGGGGACTAAGCGTCTAGTGTCGAAAGCAATTCAGTATGCAATTGACCAAAACAAGCCTTCTGTAACACTAGTTCACAAAGGCAATATCATGAAGTTCACCGAAGGTGCTTTTTGTGATTGGGGCTATGAAGTTGCGGTTGAGCAGTTTGGCGCAGAGCCTCTTGATGGCGGCCCATGGCATGTTGTTAAGAACCCTAACACGGGTGAAGATATTATCATTAAGGATGTTATTGCCGATGCTATGCTTCAGCAAATTATTCTACGTCCCGATGAATACAGCGTGCTAGCGACTCTTAACCTCAATGGTGACTATATCTCCGATGCTCTGGCAGCGCAGGTTGGTGGTATAGGTATCGCACCGGGTGCCAATCTCTCTGATGATGTAGCTATCTTTGAAGCTACGCACGGTACGGCACCTAAATATGCAGGGCAAGATAAAGTCAATCCGGGTTCATTGATCCTAAGTGCTGAGATGATGCTGCGTCACATGGGCTGGCATGAAGCTGCTGACCTTGTGATTAAGGGCATTGAAGGCGCTATTTCAGAAAAGAAAGTGACCTATGACTTTGAGCGCCTAATGGACGACGCAACATTGATGTCTTGCTCAGAGTTTGGCGATGCTATGATTGAGAATATGTAAGTCATCGCTTTTTGAGGGTAAGCCCTTTAAGCAAGACCACAGAGCAATACCGTACCTGCATAAAGAAGGTACACTAACAAAATCCGGCGCTACCTGAGTAGCGCCGGATTTTTTATGGTTTACAGTGTAGCGTCAGTTTCTGACTGGCCGTTTATACAGCCTCACTCTCCATAGCGGATTGCTGGGTATGTGGGGGATCGTCCTCAGCATCGGTATCTAAGGGCTGAATATTAATCGCATGTACCCCCTTGTCACCTCGCTCAGTATCATAGCTAACGTACTGGCCAGCTTTGAGAGTTTTGTAGCCCTCGACATTAATTGCGCTGTAATGAACGAAGATATCGCCTTCGCCATTGTCGGGGAGAATAAAGCCGAACCCCTTAGCATTACTAAACCATTTTATAGTACCTTTATTTGACATAACCTGCTGCCTTCTTCCTATCAAGCATTTTAGAAAGAGCTATACTTCATTGCGCTCACCAAGACCTTAAATTTAAGGCTCTGCAACTCTAAGTCTGTAAATTTTTCTGTCAAGTACCGTTCGTCGGTTACTTGCAAAGTATATTCTGAGGTAAGATGAGTGCACACTTTTAATGTTTGGTAATTGGCTGATTTAGATGAGCGAAGAAAAAAATACACCAGTTTGGCAACACGAAGACAATACTGTGGTCGAAGAATCAAGGCCAAAGTTGAAGAAGCCCCGTATGTTCCAAGTAGTTCTGTTAAATGATGATTACACACCAATGGAATTTGTTGTTGAGCTCATAGAACAGTTTTTTTATAAGTCGCGAGAAAGTGCGACTCGGATCATGCTAAAGATACACACCGAGGGAAAGGGCGTCTGTGGCATCTATACTGAAGATGTAGCGGAGACGAAAGCGGCAGTAGTAAATCAATATTCGATGGACCATGAGCATCCGCTTCTGTGTGAAATAGAACCCTGTAACGACGACGAAGAGTCATAGATATGTTAAGTAGAGAGCTTGAAGTCACCCTTAATCTGGCATTTAAGACCGCACGTGAAAAACGTCACGAATTCATGACCGTTGAGCACCTGCTCCTGGCACTACTCGACGATGCATCTGCATCCAATGTGCTTAAAGCCTGTGGCGCCGACATTGCCATTTTGCGCCAGGATTTGGTCGAATTTATTGATTCGACCATGCCGACCATCCCAGAAACCCAATTAGAGCAGGAAACTCAGCCCACTCACGGCTTTCAGCGCGTATTGCAGCGCGCTGTATTTCAGGTTAATTCCGCCAATCACAGCGAAGTGATGGGCGCCAACGTTGTGGTTGCCATCTTTAGCGAGCAGGAGAGTCAGGCAGTTTATTTTTTGCGTCTGCAGAATGTCGCGCGCATTGATGTGGTCAATTATATTTCTCATGGTATTTCCAAATATGTCGACCAGGCTGAACAGGGCTCGGATCAGCATGAACAGACAGGTCAAGACACTGTTGGCGGTGAGGGCCAAGAGGAGAGCCTGCTGCAGCAGTTCGCCGTCAACCTTAATGAGCAGGCACAGCTCGGGCTGATTGATCCGTTAATCGGCCGCGACGAGGAAGTTGAGCGAGTGAGTCAGATACTTATTCGTCGGCGCAAAAACAATCCATTATTAGTAGGTGAGTCCGGTGTGGGTAAGACAGCTATCGCTGAGGGCCTGGCTAAACTTATTATTGAAGAAAATGTGCCAGAACCCATGCTCGATAGCACCGTCTATTCTCTGGATATGGGTTCATTGTTAGCCGGGACCAAGTACCGTGGTGATTTTGAGAAACGCCTTAAAGGTATTATTGCTGAATTGATGACCAAGGATAAATCGATCCTGTTTATTGACGAGATTCATACTATTATTGGTGCTGGCGCCGCATCTGGTGGTGTTATGGATGCATCGAATCTGCTTAAACCATTACTGTCCTCTGGCCAGCTGCGCTGTATAGGTTCAACGACTTACCAGGAGTATCGCGGCATCTTTGAGAAAGACCATGCTCTGTCGCGTCGCTTCCAGAAAATTGACGTGCCGGAGCCAAGTATTGAAGAAACCTATCAAATTTTAAAAGGGCTTAAGTCTCGTTTTGAAGATCACCATGATCTCAAGTTTACCAATCCGGCGCTCAAAGTAGCTGCTGAGTTGGCTGCGCGTCATATCAATGACCGCTTCCTGCCCGACAAAGCGATTGATGTTATCGATGAGGCCGGTGCCTATCAGCGACTGCAGCCAGAAAATAAGCGCAAGAAGAGCATCGGTGTTAGCGATATTGAGCTGGTAATCTCAAAGATTGCGCGGATTCCGGCTAAAAGTGTTTCCAGCTCTGATAAGGCGCAGCTGAAAGATCTGGCCGCCAAGCTCAAGATGGTCGTATTTGGTCAGGATCCCGCGATTGATGCATTGTCTACCTCTATTAAGTTAGCGCGCGCAGGGCTGCGAGATGGTGGTAAGCCAATTGGTAGCTTTCTGTTTGCTGGGCCAACTGGTGTGGGTAAGACTGAAGTTAGCCGTCAGCTGGCCAATGTTTTAGGTGTTGAATTAGTGCGCTTTGATATGTCTGAGTATATGGAACGTCATACTGTGTCCCGTTTGATCGGTGCGCCCCCGGGGTATGTGGGGTATGATCAGGGTGGCCTGCTGACTGAGGCGGTTAACAAACAGCCACATTCGGTTATTCTGCTCGACGAAGTCGAAAAAGCGCATCCGGATGTATTCAATCTGCTGCTGCAAGTAATGGATCACGGTACATTGACTGACAATAATGGCCGCAAGGCAGATTTCCGTAATGTGATTCTGATTATGACAACCAATGCCGGCGCCGAGCTAATGAGCCGCGCATCAATTGGTTTCTCCGATCAGAACCATCAGACCGATGGTATGGAAGCCATCAAGAAAATGTTCACCCCAGAGTTCCGCAACCGCCTCGACAGCATTGTGCAGTTCGGCGAACTCACCATGGATGTGATCAAGACAGTGGTCGACAAATTCCTGGTACAGCTGCAATCGCAATTGGACGAAAAGAAAGTATTTCTCGATGTTGATGATGATGCGCGTGAGTGGCTCGCGGCTAATGGTTATGACGCCAAGATGGGCGCGCGACCCATGGACAGGCTGATACAGGAGAAGATCAAAAAGCCACTGGCTGAAGAAGTCCTGTTTGGCGGTCTGTCAGAGAAGGGTGGTACGGTATTTATCAGTGTCGAAGATAATGAACTGGTGGTAGCCACAGAGCCCAAAACAGCAGTGCCTGCATAGCACCAAGGTGGTTGGGTAAAAAAACGAGGTAGTCAGAGTTAATCTGCTAACTCGTTTTTTTATCTCTGCCTAGCGCTCGCGGAACGTAATGCGGCCCTTAGTTAGGTCATAAGGCGTCATCTCAACCTTGACCTTGTCACCTGTCAGAATACGGATGTAATGCTTGCGCATCTTGCCCGATATATGGGCAATAATAGTGTGACCATTTTCTAATTTAACTTTGAAAGTGGTGTTCGGCAGGGTATCTACTACCTCGCCTTCAAATTCAATGTGCTCTTCCTTCGCCATACGCTTATTTTCATGCCTGTAAAAAAGGGCGCAGTTTGCCCTAAAACGCCCGCCATAGCAAAGTCATTCGCTAATCTTCCAGGTATTTTCCTGGAGTAACTCGAGCGGTCTGTAGTTGGTTTTATAGCTCATCTTTTGGCAATCTTTGATCCAGTAACCCAGATACAGGTAGTTCATGCCCAGCTGCTGGGCCAAACTAATCTGAAATAGCACTGCCAAGGTACCCAGGCTACGTGCCGCCTCCAGCGGGTCAAAGTAGGTATAAATGGCGGACAGGGCATTGGGTAGCACATCAACCACCGCACAGCCTATCAGCTTGCCATCCACGCGAAATTCAAGAAAATTAGTGCATTCCCAAGGATGGCCTAAAAATTGTTCAAACTGCTCCTGTGAGGGCGGAAACATATCGCCCTGTTGATGACGGCTACTAATATAGTGGTCATAAATAGTGTAGTGCTCAGCTAGATCAATCGCATCACGCTGATTTACCTGAACATCAGAATTGCGTGTCCAGCAGCGCCTCTGCGAGCGGTTGCGGATAAACAGGTCTACCGGGATGCGCGCAGGCACACAGGCATTGCAGTTATGGCACATTGGTGAGTAAAGGTAAGTGCCGCTACGACGAAATCCCATGGCGCTCATACGCCCATATAGTGCTGTATCTACCTCAATCTCGGGGTCTACAAAAGCGGTGGTGGCTTTTTGACCATCAAGATAACTGCACTCGTGTGGCTCGGTGAGTAGCAGACGAATCTTACTAATGTCGGGGGAGATATCTCTAGTCATACTGGTGACACCACAAATGCAATAGAAGTAAGCCTAGTTGATTGGAAGAGGTTACTCAATGTTGGTAGGGCGTCAATATCACCACTAAAGGCTCATCGCTTCACCAGGCCAACCCAGGCATTGCTCACGACAGTCATGCAGTATCCCAATAAATTCATCTCGTGCCATAGCTTGCGCGCCCACCGAGAGTAGATGGGGATTAATGATCTGGCAGTCTAACAATGTAAAGCCAGTGGAGACCAATCGGCTACAGAGATATGCCATCGCAATTTTAGAACCATTTGTCACGCCGCTAAACATTGACTCGCCGCAAAAGACGCCACCCACAGCAATACCATAAATTCCGCCGACAAGTTCGTCCTGGTCCCAAACTTCCACCGAATGGGCGTGGCCAAGCTGGTGTAGAGCACAGTAGGCATCGATCATTTCCGGAATAATCCAGGTTCCGTCGCCGTCTCTGGGCGCTGCGCAGGCTTCTATGACCTGTTCAAAGGCTGTGTCGGTGGTCACCTGATAGTGATTCTGGCGCAGGCATTTGCGTAGACTTTTTGAGACATGGAACTGCTCTGGGTGGATAACACAGCGAACCGCTGGGCTCCACCATAGAATGGGGTCTGCATCGCTAAACCAGGGGAATATTCCTCGGCGATAGGCGTCAATAATGGTGGTGGGGTGGAGGTTGCCACCTACTGCGAGAAGCCCATCGGGCTCCTCGACAGCAGTGCCGGGATTTGGAAATTGCGGTGTTTCTGAATCCAGTAAATGCAGATTCATTTACTGGTCGAGATATCTCTCGGCATCCAGTGCAGCCATACAGCCGCTGCCGGCTGAGGTTACTGCCTGTCGGTATACATGGTCAGCGACATCACCCGCAGCAAACACACCTTTAACACTGGTTTCAGTGGCGTTGCCAGATAGGCCGCCAGCAATAGTCAGGTAGCCGTCTTTCATGGCCAGCTTGTCGGTAAAGATATCGGTATTCGGCTTGTGGCCGATGGCGATAAACACACCGGTAACATCAATCTGTTTTTTGTCGCCAGAGTTAGTGTCAAACAATTCAATACCAGTTACACCAGCATCATCACCCAGTACTTCGCCGAGGTTATGGTTCCACTCAATGCTGACATTGCCGTTTTTCTCTTTCTCAAATAGCTTATCCTGGAGCATCTTTTCTGCGCGCAGCGCATCACGACGGTGTACCAGTACAACCTCGGAACAGATATTAGACAGATACAGAGCTTCTTCGACCGCGGTATTGCCGCCGCCGATAACCGCGACCTTTTGATTGCGGTAGAAAAAACCATCACAGGTAGCGCAGGCAGACACACCTTTACCCATAAAGGCTTCCTCAGAGGGAAGGCCAAGGTACTGTGCCGACGCGCCAGTGGCAATAATGAGTGCATCGCAGGTGTAGTTGGCAGAGCCGGTTAACTTAAAGGGCTTTTCGGACACATCAACCGCATCGATATGATCAAAAATCGTTTTCGTCTCGAAACGCTCGGCATGTCGCTGCATACGCTCCATCAATTCGGGGCCCTGCACGCCATCGGGATCACCGGGCCAGTTGTCTACATCGGTAGTCGTCGTCAGCTGACCGCCTTGTTGAATACCGGTGATAACAACAGGGCTTAAGTTTGCGCGCGCGGCATAGACAGCAGCGGTCCAGCCGGCGGGGCCAGAACCAAGGATAATCAATGGATAATGTTGTACTTCAGACATAAACAATCTCAATAAAAGGTTAAACGTTAAGGGATAGCAGTGAGGGTAAACCTACGGCGCTATTGATTCGACGCGGCTATCATAAAGAATACTGGCAACATCGCCAAATAGGTTTTTTATATACACCAGATAGTTGGCCAATATCAGCCCCAGCGCCATGGTGTTTGCGGGAGAATAGGCTACAATTAGTCATCAAAAAAATACAGGCCTGCCCAGTTGAGCACCGATAAAGCAAAATTAAAGAGAGCGACACAAATGGACGACAGCTCGCGGGGAAAAAGAGTGGTTACTGAAGGCGCTCTAATCGGTTGGATAGTGCTCTGCGTCATTCTGCTGCTTGCTCTTTTAAGTTACTCCTCGGCAGATCCCGGTTGGTCACATACGGGATCACGTACAGCGGTTGTCAACCTGGTAGGCCCAGCAGGGGCCTGGGTGGCGGATATCTTCTATGCGCTGTTTGGCGCTATGGCATATTTATTTCCTGTTTTGCTGGCGCTGCGCGCGCTACAAATACTGCGTACGCACTTTCTCCGCGAGGCGGACATCTTTGACTCAGTCACCTTTATTCTGCGTGTTATTGGTTTCGTACTGGTAATGATCAGCGCCACCTCATTGGTCAGTATTCAATATAGCGAGCTAAACACAGACTACCCCATAGGTATAGGCGGGATATTAGGAAGTAAAATTGGTGGGGCGACATTGGCGGTATTTAGTTATACCGGCAGTACCCTAATTTTACTGGCACTGTTTTTATTTGGTTTGACTGTATTTGCCGACATCTCATGGATAAGGCTCATTGATCGACTCGGGCTAACGGCTATTACGAGTGTCGAGCGCTTCCGCACCGCGATGAGTGCACGCAAGATACGTAATCAAGAAAAGAAGCAGGCAGCTGAGGCCATGACTCAGCGTATCGCGAAAGTAGAAACCGCAGTCAAAACCAACGAAAAGCGCGTACCACCGACCATTCAGGCACCCAAAGCCAAACCCGTTATTAGCCCCAGAATAGAACGTGAAAAACAGCAGACATTATTTACCGACAGTGAGCTGGTCGGTACATTGCCCCCCATCAACCTGCTTGACCCAGCAGACAAAAGCGAAGACACAGGCTATTCCTCAGAGTCTCTGGAGCATTTGTCGCGGCTGCTTGAAGTTAAGTTGCAAGACTTTGGTATCAAAGCTGATGTGGTCGAGGTGCTGCCGGGTCCAGTAGTCACCCGATTTGAAATCCAGCCTGCAGCTGGCGTAAAAGTAAGCCGCATCAGTGGCTTGGCCAAAGATTTAGCGCGCTCAATGGCGGTAATCAGTGTGCGTGTAGTGGAAGTAATTCCCGGCAAATCTGTAGTGGGCATAGAAATACCCAATGAAAAACGCGAGATGGTGCGTCTCAGCGAAGTGCTATCCTCAGAGGCCTATGACCGCTCCAGCTCGCCGCTTACCTTGGCACTGGGTAATGATATTGCCGGTATTCCCACGGTAGCCGATCTAGCGCGTATGCCTCATCTCCTGGTGGCAGGTACCACAGGCTCAGGTAAGTCAGTAGGCATTAACGCTATGCTGCTCAGCCTGCTATTTAAAGCGTCGCCAGAGGAAGTGCGGTTGATTCTTATCGACCCCAAAATGTTAGAACTATCGGTATACGACGGTATTCCTCACCTGCTTACCCCGGTTATCACCGACATGAAAGATGCCGCTGGCAGTCTGCGCTGGTGTGTGGGTGAGATGGAGCGTCGCTACAAGCTTATGGCGGCACTGGGTGTACGTAATCTCGCTGGCTATAACCGTAAAGTTGAAGACGCCATCAAGGCCGGCAACCCCATCGCCGACCCGCTGTGGGTATTTGATCCCGCCAGCGTAGGCTGGGATGATACCCAAGAAGCGCCAGAGGCTCCCACCTTGGAAACGCTGCCATATATAGTAGTAGTGATCGACGAATTTGCTGACATGATGATGATTGTGGGTAAAAAAGTCGAGCAGCTTATCGCACGTATCGCTCAAAAAGCGCGCGCCGCAGGTATTCATTTAATCCTTGCCACCCAGCGACCCTCGGTCGATGTGATTACCGGTCTGATAAAAGCAAACGTACCGACCAGAATAGCCTTCCAGGTGTCCTCTAAAATTGATTCAAGAACTATTCTGGATCAGGGTGGGGCAGAACAGTTGCTCGGCCACGGCGACATGCTGTATCTGCCTCCGGGTACCAGTGTGCCGGAACGAATACACGGCGCCTTTGTCGATGACCACGAAGTGCATAAAGTGGTGGCCGATTGGAAGCGCCGTGGCACGCCCAACTACCTTGACGAAATAACCGATGAAGCCTCCACAGCTTCGATAGCCGTCCCAGGGTTTGATAGCGGGGAAGAGGGCGGCGGTGACCCAGAGTCAGACCCACTTTACGATGAAGCCGTAGCCTTTGTGCTTGAGAGTCGTAAAGCCTCTATCTCATCTGTACAGCGCAAGTTGCGTGTTGGTTATAACCGAGCTGCAAGATTGATTGAGCAGATGGAAGCGGCAGGCGTGGTTAGTCCTATGAGCAGCAATGGCAGTCGAGAGATACTGGCACCGCATTCATAATCGAGTCAGCCAAAAGATATAAACACCGTTTCCTGCGGCGATAAGCACAGGCGTGGCGTTATGTTGACTTAACTCCCACGCTGAACGCAGTCAAAGGTCTACTTGATATCCTTCGTCGCCCAGCTCGATAACCTTCTGTTTTTAGTAAGCCTTAAAATGGACAGCCACAAACTCCTTCAACTCTTTCCCCAGTTACCGGATGCTCAAATGCCAGCGTAGTCGCATGCAGCATTAAGCGATCAGCCATCCCAAATGCCTCGTCAGAGCCATACAGATCGCACCCCAGAATAGGGTGGCCAATCTCACGACTGTGAACTCTCAGCTGATGGGTTCGCCCTGTAATCGGCGTAAATTCAACCCGAGTAACCTTGGGCGAGTGCTGTCGTGCAATAACCTGGCAATTTGAAATCGCAGACTTGCCACTGCTATAACAAACCTTTTGCAATGGAAAATTAGCTGGGTCTTTGATCAGTGGGATATCAATTTGCTGCCTATCTTCAGTGACATGATTAAGGAGTAATGCGGTATAGGTTTTAGCCACAGTTCGAGCTTGAAACTGCTTGGTAAGCTCACCATTAATGGCCTTATTAAGGGCCACCAGCATTATGCCTGAGGTACCAAAATCTAATCGGTGTAGCAGGGTAGCCGTGGGATACTCCTGGACCAGCCGGTAGTGCACTGAGTCTTTATTAAGCGGATGCTTGCCCGACAGACTTAACAAGCCACTTGGCTTATTAATCAGTAATAGATATTCATCCCGATACAGAACCTCGATTTGCACATGGCATAGTGGCACGATAAAAGGATCAGCTTGAGGTTGCATGGTTAAACGCTCTTATTAGGTGTTGGCGCAGCTAAAAAGCCCCGCCGATTAGGGCTAGTATAAAGATTAGTCACTGCAATAGTATCCTCTGGCTGCGCTTTACCCAGCCTAAGGCGCAAGGTTAGAGCAGCTAGGGTTTGATTTACGCCAAACCCTCCTACAATGCGCCCAAACCCTGTAGAATTGGGCCGACAACGACATGATGTCCCTCGACTTCGAGACAAACAGAATATGCGCCCTATACGATCAATCGCCTCGGTACTATGCCTCGTCGCCAGCCTCAATACTCAGGCCAGCGGGTCCCCGGAAGATACCCAGCAACTGCGTGATCTGTTGCAACCCATTAGCAGCCTTTCAGCCCAGTTTGAGCAGCAGATCATCGATGCCAATGGATTTGAGCTTCAGACCTCTGCAGGCCTGTTTCAGGTGTCCCAGCCCAACAACCTGCGCTGGATTGTCAATCAGCCTATGCCGCAGCACGTTATCTCTGATGGCGTCACCCTGTGGCTCTATGACCCGGATCTCGAACAGGTGGTTATTCAGCCCTTTAATACCGATATAGCGTCCACGCCAGCGATGCTGTTTTCCGGTGATCTGGATCAGATCGATAACGCCTATTCTATCCTGCGTGCAGCAGATGGCGTTTTTAAACTCAGCCCCAAAGAACCCGGCAGTTTGTTTGGTGAATTAACCATTGAGTTTGATGGTAAAGTCCCTGTATCAATTGGCCTGACCGATAGCCTTGGGCAAATCACACAGATCAAGTTTGCGGAGGTCTCTTACAACCCTGTGATCCCCGCCGATCTATTTGCCTTTAAAGTCCCTGCCGATGTCGATGTGATTCGCAATGACTGATCTGTTTAGCCAGCGGGTGTACCAACCTCTGGCGGCACGTATGCGCCCGCATACCCTTAATGGCTTCTATGGTCAGCAGCATCTGATTGGTCCAGGCAAGCCGCTACGTGAAGCAATCGAGAGTGAAACCCTACACTCGATGATTTTCTGGGGGCCACCCGGGGTGGGCAAGACCACCTTGGCAAAGATCATTGCCAGCTCCGCAGATGCGCATTTTGAAAGTATCTCTGCGGTGCTTTCCGGCGTTAAGGAAATTCGTGCCTCTATCGCCAAAGCCGAGGAGCAGCGTGATCTTCGCGGACGCAAAACCCTATTATTTGTGGACGAGGTACATCGTTTTAACAAGTCGCAGCAGGATGCATTTTTACCCTTTGTGGAAGATGGCACAGTGGTGTTTATAGGTGCTACCACCGAGAACCCGTCGTTTGAGTTAAACAATGCACTGCTGTCGCGCTGCCGGGTGTATGTGCTCAAGAGTTTAGATGCAGATCAAATTAAGATCGTTATTCAGCAGGCCATTACAGATTCAGAATCTGGACTTGGTGAACGCAAGTTGCAGCTAGATGTTGCGGCATTGGATTTATTGGCTAATGCGGCAGACGGTGATGCACGCCGAGCACTAAACCTGTTAGAGATTGCAAATGACCTGGCTACCGAGCAGGGCGGTATCTCGGTGATTGATGCAGCTGTGCTTGAGCAGGTGTTAGTGGGTGATACCAGGCGTTTTGATAAGGGCGGCGAGTATTTTTACGATCAAATTTCTGCATTACATAAGTCGGTTCGCGGCTCGTCACCTGATGCGGCTCTGTACTGGCTATGCCGTATGCTCGATGGTGGCTGTGACCCGTTGTATATTGCCCGCCGTGTGGCACGGATTGCCTCCGAGGATATTGGTAATGCGGATCCTCGGGCACTAGCGTTGGCATTAAACGCTTGGAATATTCAGGAGCGGCTCGGCAGCCCTGAAGGCGAGTTGGCCCTAGCTCAAGCTGTGACTTACTGTGCAGTGGCCGCCAAGAGCAACGCTGTTTATAGCGCTTTCAAGGCGACCATGGCAGATGTGCAGTCGCTGCCGAGTTACGAGGTGCCGATGCATCTGCGCAATGCGCCGACCAAATTAATGCAAGAGCTAGATTACGGTAAAGATTACCGCTATGCCCACAATGAAGATGGAGCCTATGCGGCAGGGGAAAGCTATTTACCAGATGAGCTGGCGGATAGGCAGTATTATTTCCCGACTGATAATGGTCTGGAAAAACAAATTGGCGAGAAGCTGACGTACCTGCGATCGCTGGATTCGCACAACAAACAAAATAGGAAATAAAAGAATCGTGAATTGGATAGCTGTTGCCGTTGGTGGTGCTCTAGGGGCTATGGCCCGCTACGGGGTAAGCACCGTGATCGTTGATGCCAGCAGCAATAGGTTTCCCTATGCCACATTATCGGTCAATGTGCTGGGCAGCTTTTTGATGGGTGTGCTGTTTGTGGTGATTGTGGAAAAGGCCATGCTGCCGCCGGAAATGCGCACACTGTTAATGATTGGTTTTCTTGGCGCGCTCACAACTTTCTCAACGTTCTCGCTTGATGCCCTTGGTCTGTGGCAAAATGGCCACCTTTTTATGGCGCTGCTGTATGCGCTGGGAACCGTTGTTTTATGTTTGGCTGCTATTAGCATTGCAGTCTGGCTTACACGTTTGTTTTTGATCTAATTTTAAGGAAGTTACCATGCTCGACCCGAAGCTGTTACGTTCGGATTTAAATGCCGTTGCCAATAGCCTTGCTATCAAGCGCTATGATCTCGATACCGCCGCTTTTACAGCTCTGGAAGCTCAGCGCAAAGAACTTCAGCTGGCCGCGGAAGCCCTTCAGCATGAGCGCAATGCGTACGCCAAAAACATGGGTAAGCTAATTGGCGAGGCCAAGTCCAAAGGCGAGGATATTGAGCCGCTAAAAGCCAAGGGTGAGCAGATCAAGAGCGATTCCGCTGCCGCAGATAACGCGCTGGCTGCAGTGCAGGATGAGCTGGATACACTACTGCAAGGTATTCCCAACATCCCGCATGCCTCCGTGCCTGCGGGCAATGATGAAGACGACAATGTCGAAGTGCGCCGTTGGGGTACACCTAAGAACTTTGATTTTGACGTTAAAGACCATGTTGATCTGGGCGCTGCGCTCAATGGCCTAGATTTTGATACCGCCTCTAAAATTACTGGATCGCGTTTTTCTCAGATGCGCGGTGGGCTCGCCAGCCTACACCGTGCCTTGACTCAATTTATGCTAAATACCCATATTCAAGAGCATGGTTACGAGGAGGTCTATGTACCCTATATTGTTAATCGTGAGTCCTTGTATGGCACAGGTCAGCTGCCAAAGTTTGAAGAAGATTTATTCAAGCTGGATGACGAGCGTGAGTTCTATCTGATTCCTACGGCTGAAGTACCTATTACCAATATCTATCGCAATGAAATTGTCGACAGCCTACCCATCAAGTTTGTTTCTCATACGCCCTGCTTTAGAAGTGAGGCCGGCAGCTATGGTCGTGACACACGCGGCATGATCCGTCAGCATCAGTTTGAGAAGGTTGAAATGGTCCAGTTTGTGCACCCAGATGAGTCATGGGATGCGCTGGAAGGGTTGGTCAGTCATGCAGAAGCTATCTTGCAGAAGCTAGAGCTGCCTTATCGCACTGTGATTCTCTGCGGTGGTGATTTGGGTTTCTCCGCGGCCAAGACTTACGACATTGAAGTGTGGTTGCCGTCTCAGGAAAAATACCGTGAGATTTCTTCCTGTTCTAATTTTGCTGATTTTCAGGCTCGTCGCATGAAGGCACGATTCAGAAATGCCAGTGGCAAACCTGAGTTGCTACATACACTTAATGGGTCTGGCTTGGCAGTAGGGCGCACGCTGTTGGCCGTGATGGAGAACTACCAACAAGCCGACGGGTCCATTGCGATTCCAGAGGTGTTGCAACCATTGATGAATGGCCAGACTGTTATCGCCTAATGCGGTAACGACTGGTGCTATCCTGAGAGCGTGAATCCAATTGTTGTGGCTCGGGGCTTTAGAGAGAATATCCGTTACTGCAGTAAGGGTAACGGGGCACCGATTCACTCACAAAGGCCGAGTCAAGGAACGCCAACAAACCAAAACAATGTCATCCTGATGGCGCGAAGCGACTGATGGGACTCTAGGAGCCAGTAACAAACCCCATGGATTACCTACCATTATTTCACAACCTCAAAGGCCGCCGCATTGTTGTTGTCGGTGGCGGTGAAATCGCCCTGCGCAAGGTTCGTCTTGTGCAGGAAGCTAGCGCCCTCATCACTATTATCGCTAAAGACTACTGCCCAGACCTGCTCGAGATGGACGCCGCCGATAAAAAACATGGCTGTAACGGCCTCGAGCTAATTACTGCAGCCTACGAACACGAGCATCTTTTAGCCTACCCAGACACAGTAATGGTGATTGCAGCCACCAATGATCGCTGCCTAAACCGCCTGGTATCTGAGCATGCCCAGGCGGCCAATATGCTGTCGAATGTGGTTGATGACCCCGGCTTTTCTACTGTGATATTTCCCTCGATCGTTGATCGCTCACCGATTCAAGTTGCAATATCTAGTGGCGGTGATGCACCGGTACTGGTGAGATTACTGCGTACACGCTTTGAAAGCTTACTGCCTGCGGGAATGGCGAAGCTTGGATCACTGGCTGGCAGCTTCCGCGAGCGAGTTAAGGCTAAGTTTTCAAATGGTGCGGACCGCAAGGCATTTTGGGAAGAGGTGTTTTATGGCCCAATTGCCGAACAGGCCTATGCCAATAATATTAAGGAAGCCGAGCGGTTATTAGCCGACAAGCTCGATAGTACCGATGAATTTAAGACCGGTGAGGTGTATCTGGTGGGCGGTGGCCCCGGCGATCCCGACTTGCTCACATTTAAGGCGCTGCGGCTAATGCAGCAGGCTGATATTGTGCTTTATGATCGACTGGTATCCCCCGAGGTGCTCAACCTGGTGCGTCGCGATGCTACCCGTATCTATGTGGGCAAAACCGCCGGCGATCATCCAGTCACCCAAGATAATATCAATCAAAAGCTGGTCGACTATGCCCTCGAGGGTAATCGTGTTGTGCGTCTAAAAGGCGGCGACCCATTTATCTTTGGTCGCGGCGGTGAAGAGATTGAAACACTTGCCGAGCATGGAATTCCATTTCAGGTGGTGCCTGGCATCACTGCGGCCTCTGGTTGTGCTAGCTACGCAGGTATTCCGCTCACCCATCGTGACCATGCGCAGTCGGTGCGCTTTATTACCGGCCATATGCGCTCGGGCAAAAGGAACCTAAACTGGCCAGAGCTGGTCCAGCCCAATCAAACGCTGGTTTTTTATATGGGTTTAAGCGGTATGGAAGATATCTGCCGTGGTCTTAAAGATCATGGCTTGGATGCAAATACTCCAGCAGCCTTGATTGAGAAGGGAACCACTGACAAGCAGCAGGTATTTGTCGGCGATTTGAATAGCTTGCCCGGCATTGTCCGTGACTCTGGTGCCAAGGCCCCCACCTTAATTATTGTTGGCCATGTGGTCAGTCTGCAAAGTAAGTTGGCCTGGTTTAATAACCCTGACAATAAACTGGAAGGTATGATTAACAAGAATAATGAGACGTAATTACGTGTTGAAGGATTGGGTATGAGTGATATTTTTGACTATGACCTATTTGTAATAGGCGCTGGATCTGGCGGTGTGCGTGCCGCGCGTATGGCGGCCAGCAAAGGCAAGAAAGTGGCTGTTGCAGAAGAGCGTTATTTGGGCGGCACCTGCGTCAACGTGGGTTGCGTCCCTAAGAAGTTATTTGTCTATGCATCGCAATTCCCTGAGTTATTTCATGCCAGTGCTGGTTATGGTTGGACAGTTTCCCAGCAGCCAACACTTGATTGGGCTACTCTGCGAGACAATAAAACCGCTGAGATCGAGCGTCTTAATGGTATTTATAACAATCTGATTGAAAATACTGGTGCAGATTTATTTGATGGTCGGGCAACCATTACTGGCCCGCATCTGGTGTCGGTAAATGGCGAAACTTACAGAGCACGTATCATTCTGGTAGCGACCGGCGGCTGGCCTTATATTCCTGAATTTCCTGGCAGTGAGCATGCTGTTAGCTCTAATGAGATGTTCTCTCTTGATGAGCTGCCCAAGACAGCTATTGTTGTCGGCGGCGGCTATATCGCGGTCGAGTTTGCCGGCATTTTAAACGGACTGGGGGTCGAGACTCACCTCGTGTACCGTGGCCCACATCTGCTTAAGTCTTTCGATCGTGAAATGAGCGAGAAAATTAAACAGGGCATGCTCGAAAAAGGGGTTCACATCTACCTCAACACCGAGATTAATCAGATAACCAAGACTGATAGCGGTCTGAATGTCGCGCTCAATAATCAAGGGGATATGGCTGCAGGGTTAGTGCTGTATGCGACTGGACGTGTGCCTAATACCGCCGGTCTAGGCTTGGACACCACCAATGTGGTGATGCGTGATAATGGTGCCATTGCGGTGGACGATAATTTTGCCACTGCTGACCCTAGTGTCTATGCGCTGGGTGACGTCATTGATCGAGTACAGTTAACGCCTGTGGCCATTCAAGAGGCGATGGTATTGGTTGACCATCTTTACGGCGAAGGCAATACGCAGATTGATTACTCGGATATACCTACGGCAGTGTTCTGTCAACCAGAGCTGGGCACTGTCGGGCTTAGCGAAGAGCAGGCCAGGGCAGAGTATCCTGATATTGCGGTTTATCTCTCTGATTTTAAGCCTATGCTGCAAACCCTGGGTGGCGGTGCTGAGCGCATTACTATGAAGCTGATCGTTGATACAGCCTCTGACAAGGTTATAGGCTGCCATATGGTTGGTGAACATGCGGCTGAGATTATTCAGGGTATGGGGATAGCGCTGAAAGCCGGGGCAACCAAGGCCCATTTTGATGCGACTGTGGGTATTCACCCATCCGCAGCTGAGGAGTTTGTTACCATGCGGGAGAGGCTCAGATAAGCATTTATTATCAATAGGTTACAGTTTTTAGTTAATGTTAATTATATGTATGGAACATCGATCACTGCACCTAAACTCCGCCGCTTTAATTAACGCAGCGCCCAGTAACCAGTCTAAAACTGACTCTTAGCCCGCTCTAACAGCGAATGATTTAGATACTTCAGTTCACTCAATGTCTTCTCAGCATCAGCCCTGTTCTGATTGACCACCACAATAATCAGTGCATGACTTAATTCGAGGTAAGTTCGCCCTAGGCGCGTTAGCTCACTGGGCTTGCTGCTAATATCCATGCGCTTAAACATTCGCGCCATTGAGGTGATAATCAGGTCATCATGCATTAGATCGAGCTCTTTTAGCTCTGGCACCCCATACATCGCCTGCACCAGCGGCAACAGACCCAACTGATTGGTATATACCGCCAGCATGCGTTCCACGCTGCCTTCGACAAACCGTTTAACGCTGTAGCTTTCGACAGGTTCAGCCTCTAGCTCCTGCAGCGCTACGTCCATTTCGCCTACCCATTGCTCGGCCAGAGCGTACAGGATGGCGTATTTATTGGGAAAATAATGGTACAGCGCACCCACAGAAACCCCGGCACGCTTTGCCACAAGGATGGTCGTCAGGTCATCTTGACCCACCTCGTCGAGTAGCTCTGCGGTGACTCCAAGTATCTGGTTACGCCGTTCCTGCGCGCGCTTCTGTACGGGCTGCGCCCTGGATTCTGTCTTGCGTAGGTTTGTCATTAGAAGCGATCCCTCAGTGCGTAATACAGCATCCCGGTAACCATGCCTGGCCAGCGCAACAATGTGCCGCCAGGGAACTTAGTGGTTGGCAGGTTTGCCATCAGGTCAAAGCGTTCAAGCTTGCCGGAGATGGCTTCGGCAATTAGCTTGCCAGCAAATGTGGCGGTTGGCACACCGTGCCCCGAGTACCCTTGCATGTACCAGATATTGTCCTGAATACGGCCGAAGTGGGGGAGGCGGTTGAGGGTTATTGCCACCCGACCGCCCCAACCATAGTCGATCTTGCTGTCAGCCAGCTGCGGATAAACTCGTAGCATGTACTTGCGGACAAAGCTCTTTATGTCTGAGGGAAAGCCACGGCGATAGTTTTCGCCGCCACCAAATAATAGACGGTTATCACCTGATAGCTTCCAATAGTTAACCACAAAGCGACTGTCCGACATGGAGGTATCTAGCGGTGCCACCTGCGCTGCTAGTTTGTCGGACAGAGGCTCGGTGGCTAAAATAAAGTTATTGATCGGCATAATATAGCCATTAATCTTGGGCTCCAGCTTCTCAATATAGCCATTACAGGCCAGTATCATTTCCCCTGCGATGACCTGCCCATTATCGGTTTTGACCACAAGAGGAGTGCCTGAGTAGGAGGTTACGCGGGAGTTTTCATAGATCACCACGCCAGCGCGCGTCGCCGCTTCAGCCATGCCCAAAAGAAAGTTGAGCGGGTGAAGATGCTTCGAGGCTCGGTCTATTAGTGCGCCATGATAGGCCTCGCTGCAGATGACCTCTGAAAGGCGTTCTTTTGGGACATATTCCATCTGGTCAAAGCCATAGCGGTCCGCTAGGAAGGCGACTTCCTCTTCTAACTCCGAGGTGTATTTTTCCCGATGGGCAAAGTGCACATTACCGTGCTTAAGATCGCACTTAATTCGATGATTCTGAATTATCTCTTTCACAGTCTCTACGGCCTCCAGACTCATCTGCCATAGCGTGGCGGCAACTTCTCGGCCAAATCTAGCTTCGAGGTATTGTTGATCCTGGCGCTGACCAATGCCTACATGGCCGCCATTGCGACCAGAGGCGCCAAATCCAACTGTCTCAGCTTCGATAACGATCACCTTAAAGCCTCGCTCAGCCAGATGTAGGGCGGAGGAGAGGCCGGTATAGCCTGCTCCGACAACACAGACATCTGCTGTCTGCTCACCTTCAAGTTTCGCAAAAGCCAAGGATTTGTTTGTGCTGGCGCTATAGTAAGAGCTCACATTATTCTCGCTAAACCATTCATAGTTTGACATTATCATCTTTTCGAATAATAATTCAATATTAATTGAACAATTATTCAATAAAATTAAAATAACCAATGTAGACAGGTGTTGTATGCAGTCGCAGGCTGAGATAGAAAGATGGCTTAAAGAAAATAGAATTACCGAGGTTGAATGCTTGGTGCCTGACATGACAGGCAATGCGAGAGGAAAATTTATTCCGGCAAAGAAATTCTTGAAAGAGGACAGCCGGTTACCCGAAGGGATTTTGGCGCAGACAGTGACCGGTGAATACTCTGACGATTACTGGGAGCTGCTAGACACCATCGACGGTGATATGCTCCTCGAGCCCGATGTCAGTACTGCACGCCTGGTGCCCTGGGCCAATGAAACCACAGGCCAGATAATTCACGACTGCTACGCCAAAGACGGCACCCCCCATCCTTTTAGCACCAGAGCGGTGCTTAAGCGTGTATTGGCGCTGTATGAGAAAGAAAGATTAACACCGGTTATTGCGCCAGAGATGGAGTTTTATCTGGTTGAACGCAACACCAACCCGGATATGTCGCTTAAGCCACCAATAGGCCGCTCCGGTCGTCCCGAAACGGCTCGCCAGTCCTACAGCATTGATGCGGCCAATGAGTTTGAGCCCTTTGTCGAAGATATGTATGCCTACGGCGAAGCCATGGGTCTGGATATTGATACATTAATTCATGAGTCGGGTGCAGCCCAGCTAGAAGTGAATTTTATCCATGGTGATGCCCTAAACCTTGCCGATCAGGTATTTACCTTTAAGCGCATGGTCCGAGAGGTGGCGCTCAAGCACAATATCTATGCCACCTTTATGGCCAAGCCCATGGCCACAGAGCCAGGTTCAGCCAAACATATTCATCAGAGCGTGGTGTCAAATGTCGATGGCAGTAACATCTTCGCCACCAAAGAGGGTGAATACAGCCAGGCGTTTTATCATTACTTAGGCGGTATGCAGAAGTATACGCCCTACATGATGAGCTTTTTTGCACCCAATGTTAATTCATATAGACGCTTTACCCGCGAAGTGTCAGCGCCGATTAACCTGCACTGGGGCTGGGATAACCGCACGACAGGGCTGCGGGTGCCAGATGCTGCAGCTAAGAACTATCGCATCGAAAATCGTTTTCCCGGTGCCGATGTAAATCCCTACCTGTCGATCGCGGCCACACTTGCCTGTGGGTATTTGGGCATGAAAAATAAAATTGAGCCCTCCGCGGCTTTTGAGGGCAACGCTTACGAGGAAGAGCTGGCACTGCCAAGGACGCTTGAAGAAGCGTTGCGAGGGCTGCAGGAAGATCAGGATATTATAGATCTATTTGGCGAGAAGTTTATTCAGCTTTATACTTCAATCAAGCTCGTTGAGTTTGAAGAGTTTAATCAGGTTATATCCTCCTGGGAGCGCGAGCATCTGTTGCTAAACGTATAGCAATTGCTGAGTTACGAAGGGCTAATTTCAGACTAAAATAGAGTCAACCTCTAAAACAAGGATGCCTGTCCGTGCACTATTTGGTTATTCCGCTGTTGTTTATCTCGCTGGCCTCATTGCTAATGTCTAGCAATAGTCAGGGAGCAGGTTATGCTGGCGCTGAACAATGTGCAGGTTGCCATCAGCAAGAATTAGCCCAGTGGCAGGGCTCTCATCATGACTGGGCAATGAAAATAGCCACTGCTGAAACCGTGCTCGGTGACTTCAATAACGTGATATTTAGTCACAAGGGAATAAACTCAACATTTACCCGCAAAGACGGCAATTTTTACGTCAACACACTGGGGGCTAATGCTGAGTATCAGACATTTAAAATTGATTACACCTTTGGTGTAGAGCCACTTCAGCAATACCTGATCAAGTTTAATGATGGGCGCATGCAGGCGCTGACTACAGCCTGGGATAGCCGACCAAAAGAGCAGGGGGGGCAGCGCTGGTATCAGCTGATGCCCAACGATATGGGGGAACCGGGCGAAAGCTTGCATTGGACCGGCACCTACTACAACTGGAATAGCCGCTGTGCCGAATGCCATTCCACCGGCGTCGAGAAAAACTACTCAATGTCCACCGATAGTTTTGCGACAGCCTGGTCAGACGTTAATGTTGCCTGTGAGTCCTGTCATGGTCCTGGGTCTGATCATATTGACTGGGCGAAATCAGGTGACCAGAGCGGTGACAACGGGCTGCAGGTGCAGTACTCCGAACAGGTTAACTGGGTCATTGCAGAGGGGATGAGCATTGCAACTCCCGTAGGCGATCCGCATCAGGGGGCAACTACCGAGATTGAATCCTGTGCTGCCTGTCATTCAAGACGCAGTAAGATAACCTCAAATCCGATTAATAACGACTCTGAGGGCGGAACATTTCTTGATCATTACCAGCTGCGAACGCTTGATCAGGGTCTCTATCATGCGGATGGGCAGATCGACGATGAAGTCTATGTTTACGGCTCTTTCCTGCAGAGTAAAATGCACCAGCGGGGCGTCACCTGCAGTAACTGTCACAATCCTCATAGCCTTGAGTTAAAGACTCAAGGAAATGCTCTCTGCGCTGGCTGTCATGCTACTAAGACCTACGACACACCCAGGCATCATCGCCATGAGCAAACCAATAGCACTGGCTCACAATGCGTGAACTGCCATATGCCAGCAACGACTTATATGGGTGTGGATCCGCGACGAGACCATAGTATGCGGGTGCCAAGGCCAGATGTTGCGGCTCAAGTTGGTGCGCCCAATGCCTGCAATATGTGCCACACCGACAAGACGAATGATTGGTCCATATCGGCCATTGAAAGCTGGCTGGGCAAGCGTGCCAGTTCGCCAGACCTCGCAGCCCAAGCCATCTATGCCGCTAGAACCGATGCACCAGATTCCAACCAGCAGCTAATTGATTTAGCCAATAATGTCACCATCAACGAGATGGCCCGAGCCACGGCATTAGATCTGCTTGGAAATTACCCCAACATGTCCAGTTACAGCGCCGCTCAGCGACAGCTAAAAAGTGATGAACCATTGCTGCGCATAGGTGCGCTTAATGCACTCGCATTCTTGCCACTGCAGCAGCGCTGGCAGGATATTTCCCCACTACTAAATGACCCGGTAAGATCGGTACGATTGGAGGCAACCAGGTTATTAATCGGCATAGCCGGGCTCGACCTCAACCAGCAAACTCAATTTGATCAACATGTTAAGCGCTATATCGACGCGCTAATGGTCGACGCAGATATGCCCAATGGCCAGCTTAATCTCGCTGCAGCCTATCTGGCGCAGGGTTCGAATGACAAAGCTGAGCAGGCTTACCAGCATGCCTTGCACCTAGACCCGCAGTCAGTTCCCGCAAGACTCAATCTCGCAGATCTATACCGTATTCAGGGGCAGGAACAACAGGCACTTAAGCAGCTATTGCAGGCCCAGACCCTCAGTGCCAACAATGCTACGGTTGTGTTTAGTCTCGGGCTGGCGCAGATTAGAGCAAAGCAATATACAGCGGGCCTTAAAAGTTTGGCGAAGGCCGCGACTCTGGCCCCAGAAAATAGCCATTTCAGCTATGTCTATGGCTTAGCACTGAACGGGCAGGGGAGAAGCCAGGAAGCAATTCAGGTAATGACCCGTGCGTTGGATCGCGATAGTAACAATAGAAACCTTCTGTTTGCGCTGGCGACAATTAACCGAGACATAGGTAGATTAAACCATGCCAGTGCCTTTGCGCAGCGACTAGTGGTAGCATTTCCCCAAGACAGTGCCGCTTTGCAGCTGCGCGAGTCCCTAAAAAATAATAGCTTGTTCGAGAGCAGACAATGAAAACAAAACTAATCGCGGGCGCCCTTGGTGCTGAAATTAGCGGCATTGATTTAACCGGTAAGGTTACTGCCGATGACTACAGTGCCATAAGAGCATTGCTGGTGGAGCACGAGGTCATTTTCTTTCGCAACCAGAATATATCGCCCGCACAACAGCATGCATTAGCCTCATCTTTTGGTCCTCTTCAGAGTCACCCGGCATATTCAACGCTACCAGGGTTTCCAGAGATTACTATTCTTGAAAGCACCGCCGACAAACCGAGTAAAATTGAATGCTGGCACAGCGATATGACATTTCGATTGCACCCGCCAATGGGAACCGTACTTCGCTCAAGGGTTATTCCCGATAAAGGTGGCGATACCTGCTTTGCTAGCATGACTGCAGCCTACGATGGTTTATCGCCAAAGATGCAGGCGTTTCTCAGCGGCCTGCAAGCAGTCCATGATTTTTCTTATGGGTTTAAAGATAGCCTGGCCGAAGAGGGTGGGCGAGCACGCTTAGCTCAGGCCGTTGCAGATAATCCGCCAGTGATTCATCCGGTGATTCGCACCCACCCTGAGAGCGGTAAAAAAGTGATCTTTGTAAATGCCTTGTTCACCACTCACATTGTTGGACTGCCGGCCGATGAGAGCCGGGCAATACTACAGTTTTTGTACCAGCACTGTATTACGCCAGAATTCACCTGTCGTTTTTCTTGGGACGTTGATTGCATTGCACTGTGGGATAACCGCAGCACTCAGCATAAACCGATCAATGATTATTTCCCTGCCCACCGCTGCCTAGAACGCATTGTGATCGACGGGGATAGGCCTTACTGATAGCGTGAAGGCCATCAAGCCGAGCAGCACTGCCGATACATCCATTTATGTTGTCCATGTAGTCTCTGCCTAGCATCAAGGGTCTCAACCCAAGCAGAAATCAATAATCATTTTACCAACCAATGGCTGATCAATAGGCTGTTGAAAAGAATCCATCGCGGTTTGATAAGTCTCCGGTGGATAGTTTTTGCGCCGAAACTGATACAGCTCAATGCTGTAGTCCGGATAAAATTCAGGGTGCCCTTGGAAGGTTAATATATGCTCGCCCAGACTTGTGGCCGCAATAGGGCAGGTGTCCGTGCTGGCCAAAATAACCGTGTCCTTCGCAGGCTCTGTGATCTGATCTTGATGGCTGTAAATAAGATTAAACGGCTCAGTGCCAAGTCTAGTCAAACCTATAGGGCTAGTTTTTTTAACGCCTAATGACCAGCCGGATGCAGCCAGGCTGGTTTTTCCGCCCAAGGCATGGGCCACCATCTGATGACCAAAGCAGACGCCAACCAACTTTTTCTTGCGCCTATGCAATACCCTGACAAACTCAGCCAGCTGGGTAATCCAAGGCACATCTTCATAGACACTGCTTTTGCTGCCGGTGAGGATATAGGCATCAACCTCATCTATCTCTGCCGGATAAATTCCAGCATTGACGGCATAGGTTACAAAATCCAGATCGATTTTTTGATCGTCATTCACCGCGCTGAGCAGTTGCTCGAACATAGCAGGATACTCACCATATTTTGCCGCCAAGTCAGGAAGCACATCGTCTGCCTGAAGTATTCCAATTCTTAGTTTCACGTGTTTTCTTCCATTGTTAGCGCTTGCCAAACTTTAGCAAATAAGCTTCAAGATCGCGCTTTATTTCGGGGCCATAGAGGTATAAACCGATAATATTGGGAATTGAGATTAAAAAAACCATTGCGTCTGAAAAATCCAATACGGCGGAGAGCTTTATCATGCAACCAATGGCCACAAAGCCACAGAACACTGTTTTAAATATCAGCTGAGTCACAGCGCCTTCACCAAATAAATAGGTCCAGCCTTTAAGCCCATAATAGGACCAAGCTATAGTTGTTGAAAACGCAAACAGGAGGGCAGCTATGGCAATAATATAGGGTGCCCAGCTTACATGGTGAGCAAATGCCGCCGAGGTCAGGGCGATGCCTTCAAGCCCGCGGCCATCATCAAGCAAGCCGTTGGGAATAGCCGTAGTCACTATCACCAATGAGGTCAGAGTGCAGATCACCATGGAATCTATAAAGGGCTCAAGCAGGGACACCAGACCTTCGGTCACAGGCTCATCAGTCATCACGGCCGAATGGGCAATTGATGCGGAGCCAATACCCGCCTCATTCGAAAACAACGCGCGCTGAAAGCCAATAATAATGGCGCCAACCATGCCACCCTGAGCGCTGGTCCAAGTAAATGCACTGGTAAAGATAAGCGCTATAGCGCCCAACAGATGCTCTGCACTCATAGCAATAATAATGATTGATGAGACAATATAGAGCACAGCCATTGTCGGCACTATGCGTGAAGCAGTGCTGGCGATAGAGCGAATACCTCCCAGGATAACCAGGGCAACTGTCGCTGCCATCAGCAGACCAAATAACCAGCCTCGGCCATATAAAAAGCTGTCATCGCCACCGGTAATACTCAGGACCTGCACATAGGCCTGATTAGACTGAAACATATTGCCAATACCTAGGCAGCCTATCACCAGCGCAAGGGCATAAAAGCTGCCGAGAAACTTGCCAAGTTTGGGCCAGTTACGAATGAGGAAAAAGGCCTCCAAATAATACATAGGGCCACCCGACACAGAGCCATCGGCATTGATACGGCGGTACTTAACACCTAATGTACATTCGACAAACTTGGTGGCCATGGCTAAAAAACCTGCCATAAACAGCCAGAATGCCGCGCCTGGGCCGCCAATGGTAATGGCTACGGCTACACCGCCAATATTGCCGACACCAACAGTGCCAGATATAGCGGTGGATAGGGCTTTAAAATGGGAAATTTCACCCGGCTTGTTACTGCCGATATGAGATCCGCGCAAAATACCAATAGCATGGCTAAAGCCACGGAAATTGATCAGGCGCAGATAGCAGGTAAACCACAGCGAGGCTATTGCCAGCCACAGCACGATAAGCGGAAAATCTTGATCAAAAATATGGATCGGGTGAAACACCACATCAGACAGTACCTGCGCCAATGGCCGTATCAAAGCCTCTAGCTGTGAATCTATACTCATTTTACCCCCCTAGGTGCGAATCTTAGACTCGCTTTATTGCTATAAATAGCTTTACATTATTAACATAAGCTTTTGTTTTTATTATACTTCTCTCTCCTTTCCGGACCTTGCGCGCTCTTTCATATCTGACTGAATGTAAACCTGATCTGTGGTGCCCATGCTGGCATGGCCAAGGTCATCGGCCATATGTTTAAGTGGTCTGGTGGCAATATCCTGTGAGGCACCAGTGTGTCTGAGCCAATGGGTGGTTGCCTCGCGCAGAGCCTTGGCTTCTTCACTAAAACCCTCAGTCATCATGCGCTCGTAGGCCAAATCAAATGCCTGCTGGACGATTCTGCGCAACTGTCGCGAGGTCATACCGCCAGCGCCGCGGTTTTTAGACACCAGGGTCGAGTTAGCACCAAAAGTGCTACTGAGAGAGCCGCGATATTTCTGATAGCGATCAATATATTGTGAAAGGGCACTTGGCACAGAAATATCACGTATCTTATTACCTTTACCCAGCACCTTAAGCCAGTTATTACCGTCGCTGTCCTGCCAAAAATGCTTCCAGACTGGCTGCCAGTTGGCTCGATCAGAGAGCTCAGATACCCTTAAATACAGGGTTTTAAGCATAGCGATAACAAATAACGTGCGCTCATGATCAGGCGACCTATCGGCCGCAGATTGCGCACTCTCAAGCACATAATCCCACTGCAAATCAGACAGGCGCTTAATGTTTTTCTGAGTAGCGCCTTTAATTAAAAAGGGCGACTGCTTGCGAATAGCCGGAATTGGATTGCCAAAGGCATAGCCCTCATCGGTTAGATAGTCGTAATAGCAGGATACCGCTGAATAGCATATCTTCATCGCCTCATGGGAAAGTAAGTGCCCGTCTCTGCAGGTTTCTACACTCTGGCCCTCAGATAAGGCTTCTGCGCGGTCTTCCTTGGCCATTTTCGCGGCAAATGGCCGCCAGTTTTTATTTTGACGCGACTCTCCTCCGATTATTTTAAAGCGATCCTGGACTGAGGCGCCGACCCAGGCTGCTGACGGGCCATGCACAAAATCAAAGTAAGCTTCTAAATCTGGGCGCTTAAGCTGGATAACGCTTTTATTGGCGACTGTCCATGCCCAGAGTAATAGACGCTCAACCTCATTGCGATAACCGCGGTAAGTCGCTTCAGATTTTCTGCTGTAGCTTTTAAGGAAGGCTTGGGTGTGAAGAAAGTCTTCGCGAGCATCCGGGTTAGTTTCGCAAACGGTCTGCACAAACTGTTTTGAATCTGGATACTCGTTGAGCATAGCCATGCCCATGGGAAGCCGTACAAAGGCTTTGTGGGCGTCAAACAATGGGGTGGCGTTAAATGCTTTGGACATAGAGTATCTGCTAGTTAGGCCGCTAAATCATTGCGTTATACTGTACCAGCCTGCGATATCCCTGTCTACCTATGTCCACTAATTGAGATTAGAGGACATAGAATAAGGCATGGAGAGTAGCGCCGCGGATTACTACCCACCTCTTACCTGAGCCGCCCGATAAGTGATGAAATTAAGATACAGGCGCGTAGTCTATTGTTTTTAGCCTATATTCAACAATTAAGGTTCTGGTAAACTCTCCGTATCAGATAAAAGGAAATTAATATGTCGCGTGCCATCGCCGCCATCTTGCTCACCATTTTAAGCGCTGCCAGCCTTATCGCTGTAACCGGCCTTACCAGCGCGGCTATAGAACCCACCGAGCAAACCCGCGAATTAGCCCCAATTGCAAAACAGCCCGAACACTCGGCGCTGTACAGGGAGATATTTGACCGCCTAGGGACACGCCACTATCGCGGCCAAAGCATTGATGATGCCCTATCACAGCGCTATCTGGCACAGTACTTAGATAATCTTGACCCTATAAAGAGCTACCTGCTGCAAGCTGATATCGATGAATTTATGCAGTGGGACACCAGACTTGATGACCTGGCTAAACGCGGTGATGTAAGCCCTGGCTATATCATGTTTAACCGTTTACGTGAGCGTGCCATCAGTCAGCTCAATGCCAATATTGCGCTGCTGCAAGATGCTGATCATACATTTGACTTAACCACCGATGAAACCATAGTTCTTGATGGCGATAAACGCGACTGGTTTGGTTCGGCCCAGGAAGCAGAGATCTTTTGGCACAAACGCATCAAAGACGCGCTAATCCGTCTGCTACTCAATGACAAAGAAATAGAAAAGGCTCGGGAACTGTTAATCAAGCGGTACCAGAACCAAATTAAGCAGTATACGCAGCGCGACAGCCAAGATGTCTTTCAGCTTTATGTCAACGCCCTCGCCTCACTCTATGATCCTCACACGTCTTATTTTTCACCACGCACCACTGAAAATTTTCAAATTAATATGTCGCTATCACTGGAAGGTATCGGTGCTGAGCTGCGCACCGAAGATGAGTACACCAAAGTCGTTAGAATTATTCCAGGTGGCCCTGCCGATCTTCAAGGTATTTTAAAAGCCGAAGATAAAATCATGGGCGTGGGACAGGATCAGGAAGAGATAGTCGATGTGGTTGGCTGGAGAATTGACGAGGTCGTAGCGCTTATCCGAGGTGCCAAAGACTCAGTTGTCCGGCTGCAGATTATTCCTGCTAAAGGTGAGGCTGCCGACACCACCGCCATAGTTGCCATCACTAGAGATAAAGTAAAGCTCGAAGAGAAATCAGCCCAGAGCAAGATTTTGGATATTGAGCAAGATGGCAAAAACTATAAACTTGGCGTGATTGAGATCCCGGCTTTTTATATGGATTTCGAAGCTTACCGCGCACGAGATCCCGATTTTAAAAGTACGACTAGGGATGTTTTTACGTTGCTTCAAAAGCTTAAAAAAGAAAAGGTTGATGGCATAGTTTTAGACCTCCGAAACAATGGCGGCGGCTCACTACATGAGGCTACCTCGTTGACTGATTTATTTATCGACAGTGGTCCAGTCGTCCAGATTAAAGACTCTAGCCGACGAGTTTACCGCAATCAGCGGGCGACTATGCCTGCCGTATACAGCGGCCCCCTCTTAATAATGATCAATCGCCTAAGTGCCTCGGCCTCTGAAATTTTTGCCGGCGCATTGCAAGACTATGGCCGTGCGCTCATCGTTGGCAGCCAGAGCTTTGGTAAGGGCACCGTGCAAGATGTTACAGGGCTAAGCAGTGGTCAGCTTAAACTGACCATCTCCAAGTTTTATCGTGTCTCCGGTGACAGTACTCAGCATCGCGGGGTATTGCCCGACATAGAATTTCCGTCGGCCTATGACGCTGAAGAGGTTGGCGAAAGTCACCAGGACAATGCGCTACCCTGGGATCGTATTCACGCCGTACCACACAAAACCACGACCGAGTTAAAACAATATGTAGCGCCATTAACGGCTAAACATAATAAGCGCAGCGCAGCCGACCCGGACTTTGTACATCTGCTCGCTCAACTGAAGCTTAATGAAGAGTGGGCCGCCAATGATCGGCTATCGCTGAATATTGAAAAGCGTCGTGAACGCACCGAACAATGGGATTTGGCGTTATTAGCGCTGGAGAATATTCGTCGCGCATCCAAAGGTTTGGAACCCTATAGTGAGATTAAATCCTGGAAAGAGGAAACTGAAGTTGAGGAAGAAAATATCGCCGAAACAGACCCATTGCTGCAGGAAGCCGGGCATATTCTTATCGATCAAATAGGTCTAGTAACACAAGTAAAAAACAATCACTTAGTTATTAATCAATAATAGAAAAGCGAGTTAACATTTCCGTGAATGCCATTGTAAAGCCTGACGCCACAGCGACTCGTATCATCTCATTCAATGTGAATGGCCTACGCGCTCGGCTACACCAGCTTAAAGCTGTTATTGACCAACATGCACCAGATATAATTGGCCTTCAAGAAATCAAGGTAAGCAACGAAGAATTCCCCCTCGAGGCTATCTCCGAGATGGGTTATATCGTCGATTTCCATGGCCAAAAAGGCCACTATGGCGTTGCCCTTTTAAGTAAGCTGCCCGCCACGGCAATCACTAGAGGTTACCCTGACGATAATGCTGAGTCTCAGCGGCGTATGATTCATGGCGAGTACTGTATTAATGGAAAAGTTGTCCATGTTATCAATGGTTATTTTCCTCAGGGTGAAGGTCGAACCCATCCTACTAAATTTCCAGCCAAAGAAAAGTTCTATGCCGATCTAACCGCCTATCTAGGCAGTAACTTCAACGCTAGTGATCATGTGATTGTAATGGGTGATATGAACGTTGCACCGGCTGATATCGATGTGGGTATAAAACCGGAAAATGCTAAACGCTGGCTGAAAACTGGCAAGTCTGCATTTTTACCTGAGGAGCGCGAATGGCTAGCGACGCTTCAAGCCTGGGGCCTCACGGATAGCTTTAGGGCTATGAACTCTGAGGATGACCGCTCATATAGCTGGTTTGATTATCGCAGTCGCGGCTTTGAACAGGAGCCCAAAATCGGTTTACGCATAGATCTAATTCTGGCCTCAGCGCCAGCAATGCAAAACCTCGTTAGTACTGGTATCGACTTTGATGCCAGAGCTTTTGAAAAGCCCTCTGACCACTGCCCTATTTGGGCTGACTTTACCCTGTAAAAATCTCTCAAGCTGGTCAACCAATCTTTTCAATTATCGTTTAAGGGTTTGAGCGACGCAAAGGAGATTGCAATGAATAAGATAGTAATAGTTTCAGTGACAGGACTGTGCCTTTTGACTTTTTCGGTCAGCGCATTGGCTGACCGGGAGGCTAGATCGATGAAGAACCACGGCCAAAACGGGTCTTCATCAAGAGCCGAGCACAGACTTGAGCATAGAGCTCAGGTCCGCAATGAACGGCGCAGTGGTTCTATGGCAAGAGAGAAACAGCAGCTCCATTTAGTGGGACATAAGCGCTATCAAACCGACCACAGGGCGGTAGCTCGACGAGTCGCCAGGCACCAAGCCGCACGTGACTATAGACGGCAGCATCCACACAATGTGGCTTATGCAAGGCACCATAAGAGAGATCGCGACTGGGTTAGACTTCATAGCAATAGTGTACGCTTTCCAAATCGACGCGATTTCTATGCCCATTATTATGGTCATGGCAATATCTTTCATTATGATCAGCACAGACATCATTACGAGCAGCATCATGGCCGCCATCGCAAAAATAGTAAAGTGCATAGCCACGGGAGTGATTATTTAGAATGGGTAAGCATTATGTATCTGCTAAATGATATCTATAAAGACGACTCGTTTGTTAGACATCAACATCATCATCGTCACAACTAAACTATGGCCAGACCAATAGTGAGCAACGTAAAGATCAATAAAGCGCCTGACATCGCACCAGAAGTAGCCCCTAGCTATGGCACGATGGAAGCGTTTTTAAAAACCATTGAGCGCCGTGCGTTTCACATGGCTAGAATGGCGACGGGCAATGCTGATAGCGCTATGGATATTGTTCAAGATAGCATGTTTAAGTTAGTTGAAAAGTATTCAGACAAAGCAGCTCAGGAATGGAAGCCTTTGTTCTATCGCATTTTAAACAGTAAAACCACTGACTACTATCGTCGCAAAGCGGTTCGCGAAAAAGTTTTTCCCTGGAGTAAGTATATTGCCCATGGCGAGACAGATCAGCAGGTAGATATAGTCGATCTGACTGCCGGCCGACAGTCGGAGACACCGGACGAAATGATGATGCGTTCGCAGCGCATAGAACAATTATCTCTATCGGTGAATACTTTGCCTAGACGGCAGCGCGAAGCATTTATGTTGCGTTGCTGGGAAGGCATGAGCACCCGGGATACGGCCATAACAATGAAATGCTCCGAGGGAAGTGTAAAAACCCATTATTCAAGAGCGATACACAGATTACGTGATGTGCTGGAGGACTATAACTATGAGTAATCAAACCACAGACAGGCTGCAGCAAGACCTGCAGAAATTAGAAGCTGAAACTGAGGCGCGCGATATTTTTCGCCTGGCCCAGGCGCGCAATAGGGCCCTGTCTCAGGAAGATCTTAAACCTAAAGGGAAATTTCTGCCTGCACTAGGTGCCGCTATGGCCTCTCTATTCCTGGTTTCATTTTTGTTGTTTCAAGAAACGCCACCGACATTAAACAATGAAATCATTAGCGAAATATATACTGAAGAGACAGTCGTTGAATTTGATGATGAATATATTGATCTCTATGAGGATCTTGATTTTTATTATTGGCTTGCCGATAACAATCAGGACGCGCCGGGTTAAGTGATGAAACTGAAAAACCTATTACATAATATTGTCGTTTTTGCTTTCTCTGCACTGCTGAGCACAACTTTAACAGCGCAAGACCAAAGTGCCCCTGTGCCCTTCCAGGAACTACCCAAAGAAACGCAGGATATGTTAGCGCCATTCGCAAAAAATTGGCACGAGTTCAAACCAGCTCGACAGCAACGTATATTGGCCAGAGCCCAGAGCTCTGATCCAGAGCAGAGGGCAAGATTTAAAAATCTTGCCGAGCGCGTGAAGAACCTTTCTAAAGAGGATCGCAAGCGACTTCGCAAGGCTAAAAAACACTTCGACAAAATGCCGCCACATGAGCGAAATAAGCTGCGCCAGCGCTTTGAAAATATGAGCCCTGCAGAACATCAGAAATTAAAAAATAAGTATAAGAAGTTTAAAGGCATGCCCGCGCACAAGCAGAAAGAAATACGAGATCGAGTACGCAATATGAGCGCCGAAGAGCGACGACAGTATCTAGACGAATTAAAACAAAGCGACAATAGCAAATAGACTAGACATAGAGCGTAGTGCTGTCGCCAGTTAGTCAACGGATAAAAATAAAGGACATAAAAAAGGCTCCTTCCGGAGCCTTTTTCGTAACAGCTAGACTGCTAATTAAACCGCAGCATCCAACTCAGGCAGAGCCACAAACAAATCGGCAACCAGGCCGTAATCGGCAACCGAGAAGATCGGCGCCTCTTCATCTTTGTTAATAGCAACAATAACTTTACTGTCTTTCATTCCGGCTAAATGCTGAATCGCACCGGAGATTCCCACCGCGACATAGAGATCTGGAGCAACGATTTTACCCGTTTGGCCGACCTGCATATCATTGGGTACAAAACCCGCATCAACAGCAGCACGTGAAGCACCAACCGCAGCACCGAGCTTGTCAGCCAAGCCGTAGAGCATGTCGAAGTTGTCGCCATTACCCATGCCGCGGCCGCCAGAGATAACAATATCTGCAGCAGTCAGTTCAGGGCGATCTGATACGGCGACTTCTTCACTGATAAAGCTTGATTTAGCTGAATCATGTGCCGAGGCAATCGCTTCAATAGAGGCCGAACCGCCGTCCGCTGGTGCCGCATCGAATGCAGTGCCGCGGACAGTTAATACCTTAATGGCATCACTGCTCTGTACCGTAGCTATAACATTACCCGCATATATTGGACGCTTGAATGTGTCTTCACTAACAACAGCGCTGATGTCAGAAATAGCCTGTACATCGAGTAATGCTGCAACTCGAGGGACAATGTTTTTCGCTGTGGTAGTCGCTGTGGCCATAATATGGCTGTAGCCAGCTGCGACTTCTGCGATCATGGGTGCAACATTCTCAGCCAGTGAATTGGCATAAACTGCATTGTCTGCAACAATTACTTTGCCTATGCCAGCAACTTGCGCGGCCTGCTCTGCAGCTGCCTGACAGCCGGAACCGACAACTAGAATGTCGATATCGCCACCCATAGCCTGTGCCGCAGCAACTGAGTTAAGAGTTGCGACATTCATACTGTTATTGTCGTGTTCAGCGATAACTAATGTACTCATGAGATCACCTTCGCTTCGTTCTTTAATTTATCTACTAGCTGAGCGATATCCTCAACCTTGATACCAGCGGCACGCTCGGCTGGAAGCTCAACACCCAGAAGTGCTACTCGCGGTGCTATATCGACACCCAGCTCTTCAGGCGTCGTGGTATCCAACTGCTTCTTCTTGGCTTTCATAATATTGGGCAGTGACGCATAACGAGGCTCGTTAAGACGTAAATCCGCAGTTATGATGGCAGGGAGAGGCAGTGCCAGTGTTTGCAAGCCGCCGTCTACTTCACGAATAACCGTTGCATTACCGCCATCGACGGACAACTCAGAGGCAAAAGTAGCCTGACCATAGCCTGTTAGAGCGCCCAGCATCTGACCAGTTTGATTGTTGTCGCCATCGATAGCCTGCTTACCCATCATAATTATATCGGGTGACTCAGAATCACAGATCGCCTTGAGGCACTTGGCGATCGCCAATGGCTCCATAGTTTGCTCGGTACTGATTAGAATCGCACGGTCTGCACCCAGGGCTAGCGCGGTACGCAGCTGCTCCTGCGCCTGCTGTGGGCCAACAGAGACGGCAATAATTTCAGTGGCTACGCCCTTCTCTTTTAAGCGAACAGCTTCTTCAACCGCAATCTCGCAAAAAGGATTAATGGACATCTTTACGTTAGCCAGGTCAACATCACTCATGTCTGACTTGGGTCTAACCTTTACGTTGTAATCAACAACGCGCTTCACGGCTACCAATACTTTCATGGTTTTCCTTTTAGCTTAGTAATTAAAATTCGGGCCTATGACCCCGCCGATTACAAGCGCATAGGTCATATTTTTGAGGCCGTAATATTGCCTAGATAAGCCAAACAAATCAAGCGCCTGCGCGCCAAAACACGACCCATGAGTTCGCTTCAACGCCATGTAATTCTGATAAATTGCGGATATTTATAATGACTATAGCTATGCCTATATGAACTTAGTAATATACGGAGTCATCAGGCAAATATACCTTGGAGAATGAGTTTGGAACGCGAATTTATGGATTACGATGTCGTCATCGTTGGTGCAGGCCCCTCTGGTCTGGCCGCTGCATGCCGTCTCAAGCAGGTCAATGCAGATATTTCTGTCTGTGTTGTAGAAAAAGGCTCTGAAGTGGGCGCTCATATTCTCTCTGGTGCTGTGTTTGAGCCTACCCCGCTAAACGAACTGTTCCCTGATTGGAAAGAGATGGGCGCCCCGCTGCTGACCCCAGTGACCGATGACAATATCTTTGTCTTTACCGGCGCCAGCAAACGCATCAAGGTACCGAATCTTTTCGCCCCTAAGACGATGCACAACCATGGCAACTATATTATCAGCCTCGGTAAACTATGCCGCTGGTTGGCCGAGCAGGCTGAAAACCTCGGTGTTGAGATTTTTCCGGGCTTTGCTGCTGCAGAAGTTCTCTACGGTGACAATAACGAAGTGCTGGGCATAGCGACTGGCGACATGGGTATTGGCCATAATGGAGAGCAAAAAGGCTCGTACATGCAAGGCATGGAGCTGCGCGCCAAATACACATTGTTTTCTGAAGGTTGTCGCGGCCATTTGGGCAAAGAAATTATTGCCAAGTATGCACTTGATGCTGGTAAAGATCCGCAGCATTACGGTATTGGTATTAAGGAACTGTGGAAAGTCCCAGCAGAGCAGCATCAGCCTGGCTTGGTAGTCCACAGTGCCGGTTGGCCTTTAGATGAAAGCAAGTCACTGGGTGGAGGGTTTCTGTATCACCTTGAGGACAATACCGTCGCCGTTGGTCTAATTACTAACCTCTCTTATACCAACCCACATGTCAGCCCTTACGACGAGTTTCAGCGCTACAAGCATCACCCAGAGATCGCCAAGTATTTAGAAGGTGGCGAGCGTTTAACCTATGGCGCTCGCGCCCTGCTCAAGGGCGGTTTACAGTCGCAGCCTAAGATGTCCTTCCCCGGTGGTATCCTGGTCGGTGACGATGCTGGTACATTGAACTTCGCTAAGATTAAAGGCAGTCACACCGCTATGAAGTCAGGCATGATAGCCGCAGAAACAGTGGCAGAAGCATTGGCTGCAGAACAGAAGAATGATGATCTACAAAACTATGCGGCCGCCTACAAGGCTTCCTGGGCCTACAAAGAACTGCATATGCAGCGCAACTTTGGCCCAGCGCAGCACAAATTTGGCAATATAATCGGGTCTGCTTACGCCTTTATCGACATTAATATCTTTAATGGGATGTTGCCCTGGACCATGAGTGACAAGATTGCCGATCATGAAACCTTACTGCCAGCTAGTGAGTGCAGGAAAATTGATTACCCCAAGTACGATGGCAAGTTAAGCTTTGACAAGTCCTCCTCCGTGTTTATGTCCAATACCAATCACGAGGAAGATCAGCCCTGTCACCTGGTGCTGGCTGACCCGGACATGCCAATTAACAAGAATCTGGAGCTCTATGATGAGCCAGCTCAGCGCTACTGCCCTGCTGGTGTCTACGAAGTAATAGCTAACGATGACGGCAGCAATCGGTTTCAGATTAATGCGCAAAACTGCGTGCACTGTAAAACCTGCGACATCAAAGAGCCCAGCCAGAACATTAACTGGGTGGTACCTGAGGGTGCTGGCGGGCCAAATTATCCGGCTATGTGATTGGATGGTTTGCAGAATAAAAAGCCCAGCCCGATGCTGGGCTTTTTATTACCCGGCTGAAAGCTAACTCTGCATAGACTTAAAACAGCTTTTAATGACCTAGTTGAGCCCAGGTAGTATCCAGAGCTATGGTAGCATTCCGAGCAAAAAGCGCTGGCCCATGCTTTCTATATAGAAACCACCGTCTTCGCCCACCTGCCCCCAATCAATTAGTTGATAGAACACAGAGCGACTCAACAAACCAGGCAGGTTATCGCGCACAGTGACAAAGGGAGTAGGCTGATTATCGACCTGCGAATGATCGACCCAAATAGGGTTTTTGGCACTGACTACTATGGTCTCGCCAGTAGACGTCGAGAGGCTCACTGCCTGCCGTGCATCACGACTGTCTCTCCTGGCAGCGATAATATAAAAAGGTGCGTAATCGACCTTGATCTGCCATTTCTCAACTGGCGTAACGAGAAAGTAATGGTCTGCTTCGCGCTTAAGGATGGTCGAGAATAGTTTCACCAGACGCTCACGCTTAATTTCGTCGCCCTCATGAATCCAGCGTCCCTCGCGGTCAATAACCAGATCCATGTCACCACTTTTGGGCGGATTCCACAGCGCTACCGTTGGCAACTTTGAGGAGGCATCTTTTTGCAATGCAAGTAGATCAGCAAAGAGGTTATCGAGGGACTGAGACATAGCGATCAGCTAGTTTTGGGGTTTTTATTTTTCGTAGCATCTTTGGAGACCGGGTGATACTGCCCCATATTGCCCATGGTCACACCAATATTGGTAATAAATTCCATAAGGTCGGCAGTATCGTGGCGATAATTCCAGCTCTTACTGTACCAGAGATCAACGGCACCCTGCGCCAGAGCCCAGCAAGCCAGATAATGGAAATGTGGTGGCACATCTTCCAACACCCCTGCGCCAATCTTTTTGGTCAGCATATGACTGAGGGATTCTTCATTGGAACGGCGAGTGTTGTGCAGCTCTTCAAGCTGTTCAGCGATATCCTCGGCATCCGCGAGACGCCCCTCTAGCTGTTGCACCAGCCTGTCCAGATCAGGCCGAGCCAGACGAGCTTCAAAATAAGACTGGGCCGCAGCACCCGCATCGCCTTTTTCGGCTTTTCTAATACCTTCGGCGAGGCAGTCGGTAATATTTCTCTCGTAGTCCAGCATAATTCTTACCAGAATCTCATTCTTGGTCAGAAAGTGCTTATACACCGTACCCTTTCCGATACCGGCCTTGCTGGCGATTTTAGAGACAGTGACGGCATCAATGCTCTCTTTAAGAAACAGCTCCAGTGCCGCATCAATAATCTTCTGCTCGCGATCAAGAAAAAGCTTCTTCTTTTCGCGTATACGATCAGCGCTGGATGTTTTGTTGCTCATAAGATATCCATATTTCCATTCCGAGACGTACTATAACTCAAGAGACCTATTGCTGGCGCGGAGAAATTCTTTCTTTAGATCAGCAAAGCTGTGAACAGCTGGAAACTGCGGAAATTCGGCGATGACATTGTCAGGTGCATGAAACAAAATTCCGGCATCTGCCTCGGCAAGCATCGTCGTGTCATTATACGAATCGCCGGCTGCTATAGTTCTGTAGTACATGCTCTTAAAGCCCACAATCGCCTGACGCTTTGGGTTAGCCTGACGCAGATGATAATTGATCAGTGTTCCATTTTCGTCAGCTTCAAGCTTATGGCAGAGCAATGTTGGATAGCCTAGCTGTTTCATAAACGGACTGGCAAAATCGTAAAAGGTGTCTGACAAAATAACGACTTGAAACCGCTCGCGCAGCCAGTTGACAAACTCAAGGGCACCCTCAAGGGGTTCCAATGTGGCAATAACTGCTTGGATTTCGTTTAGACCGAGCCCGTGTTGACGCAGTAAATCAAGGCGATAATTCATCAATACATCGTAGTCTGGCTCATCTCTGGTAGTGCGTTTTAACTCTTCGATACCAGTCTTTTCAGCGAAGGCAATCCAAATCTCAGGGATCAATACGCCCTCTAAGTCCAAGCATGCAATTTCCACGGATGTTCCTCTTATTGGGGTTTGATCTGCACTCTACTCAAAATCAAACCAGTGCGCAATTGAACATAAGATAAAGCAAAAGGTTATAAGCCTATAGCGCCTTGTTAGTTCAATGATTTAGCGCCCTTTGTTAATATGCCGGTCTATTTTTTGGCCTTATAAACAAAGCGAGTTATTTTAATGAGCAACAGTGCAAATTCAATCAATGTCACCGACATCGACAGTGAACTATCAACTCAGTCTCCCCAGGACATTCTGCGTTATGCGCTGGCAAACCATGACAATATCGCTATTTCATTTAGTGGCGCTGAAGATGTTGTGCTGATTGATATGGCGCATAAAATTCGCCCTGATGTTCAGGTTTTCTCGCTGGATACCGGTCGGCTGCACGCCCAGACCTACCGGTTTATGGAAGAGGTGCGCAAACATTACGGGATCGCCATTGATGTGGTTTATCCAGAGGCTTCTCGCGTTGAAGCACTGGTCAAGGAAAAAGGCCTGTTTAGCTTCTACCAAGATGATCATAAAGAATGCTGTGGCATCCGAAAGATCGCCCCACTGCGCAAGCAACTATTAACGGTAGATGCTTGGATAACCGGTCAGCGACGTGATCAGAGCCCAGGTACCAGAGCTGAGGTGCCCGTTATTCAGGATGACAAAGCATTTGCCCGGCCAGACGATAAGCTTACGAAATTTAACCCGCTGGCTAACTGGACCTCAAAACAGGTTTGGGACTACATCCGCGAAAATAATGTACCCTACAATGCCCTGCACGATGAAGGCTTTATCAGCATTGGCTGTGAGCCCTGCACACGGCCCACAGGACCGGGGCAGCACGAGCGCGAAGGCCGCTGGTGGTGGGAAGAAGCGACGAAGAAAGAATGTGGTTTGCACGCAGTGAATATCGACAAGTAATGACGATGAAAATCACCCTGGTCAAGAAAGTCTTCGCCGATGGATCACCCTGCAAAAAATGTGCTGAGGTCGAGCAAAAAATGCGCGAAGCCGGGCAGCTTGAGCAAATCGATTATACGATTACTGCCGATGAAGCAGACCCTCAGTCACAGGGAATGCGTCTGGCGGCTGAGCACAAGGTGGATCGAGCGCCGTTTTTTATTGTTGAGCGCGATGGTCATGAGCCAGAAATCTACACTGTGTACTTTAAATTCGTAAAAGAAGTGCTAAATCAGAAGACCACGGAAAAAGACGAGATTCAAGAGATCATGAATGACATAGATTTGGATTTTTTATAGGCTGACACTCAACATGCTAGCCGACAGTCTTTAGTAAACCGGTAGTTCCATTCCCTCAAAATATTGCTCCTGCGCTTCCTTGTTGGGCAGCGCCATCGCCTCATCGACCACTTTGCGGGTCAAGTGAGGTGCAAAGGCATAGATAAAATCATACATATACCCGCGCAAGTATGTGCCCTTTCGAAACCCAATACTGGTGACACTCGACTCAAATAGGTGCCCTGCTTCAATGGCGACCAGATCCGAATCAGTCTCTGGGTTGTAGGCCATATGGGCAACAATACCAATGCCCAGACCCAGCCGCACATAGGTTTTTATCACATCAGCATCAGTAGCTGTGAATACCACCTTGGGTTGTAGGCCTTTTTCACTAAAGGCATCGTCCAGGCGCGAGCGACCAGTAAAGCCAAAAACATAGGTCACAATCGAATACTCGGCAACATCTTCCAAGGTCAGCCGTTCCAGCTGTGCCAGCGGATGATCTTTGGGTACCAAAATACAGCGATTCCAGCGGTAACAGGGCATCATTAGCAGATCGCCAAAATGCTCGAGCGCTTCGGTTGCTATCGCAAAATCGACAGTACCGTCGGCCGCTTTTTCAGATATCTGCACCGGCGTCCCCTGATGCATATGCAAGGACACCTCAGGATATTTACCAATAAAGCCCTTAATTACAGACGGCAGTGCATAGCGTGCCTGGGTGTGAGTGGTAGCGATAGATAGGCTGCCGTGGTCAGGACTGTTATGTTCCTGGGTTAGCTGCTTAATGCTGTCGACCTGGCGCAGTATATCGCCGGCAATCTTAAGAATTTCTTGCCCAGTGGCTGTCACTCGGGTCAGATGCTTGCCGCTGCGCGAAAAGATTTCTACCCCTAGCTCATCTTCAAGTAATCGGATCTGTTTGCTTATGCCGGGCTGCGATGTATAGAGACTCTTCGCTGTGACCGATACATTTAAGTCGTGATGGGCTACTTCCCAGATATACCGCAACTGTTGGAGTTTCATAAGCCTTCCTCAGTGTAGCAAGCTAAAACATGAGCGATGAATATACTATAAAGCTATAAAAATATACAAAACTATTCCTTCTTAGCATAGCGGATAATTGCTACAGTTGCGCCGTCGCTATGTCCAGGCCTAAACCTGGCGCCTACAGAGAACCCAAAAAGAAAATGGATATTTTGTTTTACATTGCCGCCGGCGCAGGCGTAGGCCTGGCCATCGGCCTTACCGGCGTTGGTGGTGGCTCCCTTATGACTCCCCTTCTTATCCTCTTTGGCTTTCCGTATAACGTGGCCATAGGCACAGATTTGCTCTATGCGGCAATTACCAAAGCTGGCGGCATGGTAACTCACGCTCGTCAGCAAACGGTAGAGTGGCGAACAGTAGGCTTCTTGGCCGCTGGCAGTATACCTGCGTCAATTGTAACGGCGCAGCTACTCAGCACAGTCTTCACAGACTCATCGGAATACCAGGGTATTCTTACCCGCAGTCTTGGGGTGATGCTGGTACTCACTGCGACCGTAATTCTGCTCAATGGTCGGCTGCGCGAGACAAGCGCGCATAGCGAGGGTCGTATGGGAGGATTTTTTCGTCGGCATACCGACTTAGTGATATTTTTTGCGGGGCTTTTCTTAGGTGTATTTGTGACATTATCATCAGTCGGCGCCGGTGCCTTTTGCGCCGCAATTCTGATGGTGCTCTATCCGCGCATGCCTGCGCTAACAATTATTGGTACCGATATTTCTCATGCGGTGCCACTGACCCTAATTGCTGGCTTAGGCCACTTAATATTGCTGGGTAATGTCGACTTTATGCTGCTAGCCTGCCTGTTAATTGGCTCTCTACCGGCAATTCAGGTGGGCACAAAACTGGCTGCACGCCTTCCAGGCAGGCTTCTACAAACGATTATCGCCATGATGCTTTTTGCTATGGGTGTTAAATTCGCCGCATTCTAGGGCGCGCCTGTCTAAAAAAGACTGCTACCAAAGCGAGCAAGAAATAGCATGGCTAAAAACAGATAAAACAGGTAGTAGAAAATGGAATGGCGAGACTTCTTTTGCTGTTCCTGTACCTGCTCTGCAAATTGCTGATCGAGATCCCTTACTTGTATCTCCACAGTGAGAAAATGCAGCGCTTCACCCGCAGGGTCATTACGCATACGCTGGAGAATCTGTCTATCAGATAACGTTTGGTATTTGTTGGACCGAATTAACCTTGCCATTTACACCAGCTAACTCTGCTTGGGTAACTCATTGGCCACGCCATGGGGAACATGGCCAGTAGCTACGTATTCACTAGCCGAGGTGCAGTGCATCTGTTGGTCATCGAAAAAAACATCGGCACCAAAGGAGTTCAAGAAGTCGCCTTTGCTTAGTCCGCCCAGAAACAGACTCTCATCAATTCGAATACCCCATTCACGCAATGTGCGCACCACACGCTCGTGGGCTGGCGCAGCTCTAGCAGTTACCAACGCCGTGCGAATAGGACATTGGTCCACTGGAAACTCGGATTGCAGTGCATGTAGGGCCTGCAAAAAATCTTTAAACGGGCCAGGGTCTAAAGGCACCTGAGCCGAGGCTTTTTCGTTCTCAGTAAAGGCGTCTAAACCGCGCTCTTTAAAGATGCGTTCCGAGGCATCAGAAAAAAGTACCGCATCACCATCAAAGGCAAAGCGCAGCTCATCCGATTCGTTGGGGCCGCTTCTTGAGGGCAGCAGCGTCGCCGCCGCCATGCCGCTATCGAGCGCACTGCGCACATCATCAGCATGGGTTGAAAGAAATAGGTGGCAGGCAAAGGCCGAGACATAGCGATACGGCGAATTTCCGCCAGAAAATGCCGCACGAGAAATCTTCAAGCCATAATGGGCAATAGAGTTAAACACTCGCAGACCCGTATCAGCAGAGTTGCGCGATAACAGAATAATCTCAACTTTGGGGTCACCACCCAGTTTCTCATTGATGCGCAACAGCTTAGTGGCCAGCGGGAACGCTTCGCCCGGCTCTAAAATATCGTCCTCGTGCGCCCGCTGATATTCGGCATAGGCCTCAACACCCTGATTTTCATAGATGCTATGGCTCTCGCTCATATCAAATAGCGCGGTTGAGGATATTGCTATAACCAGTTTTGGTGCTTCAGGTTTTGTCATAATGGGTTATCTGGCTACTTGCTGGCTTGTTCAGCTAGCACAATTTCGGCCTCTTCAGCAAAGTATTCTTTGGTGAGTTTGAATACCACTGGGGCTAATAGTATCAGAGCAATTAGGTTGGGTATTGCCATAAGGCCATTAAGTGCATCGGTCATTTTCCAAACCACCTCCAGGCTCATCTGTGTGCCGATAAAAATACCTATCACCCAGAGGATCCGAAATGGCAGTATCACTTTACTGCCCAGTAAAAACTCAGCGCAACGCTCACCGTAGTAGCTCCAGCCGAGCATGGTCGTAAAGGCAAATAGCACCACGCAAACAGACAGAATAAGGTCACCATAGGGCAAAGCATCTTTGAAGGCTGATAATGTCATACCGGCACCCTGAGGCTCGCCATTCCAGACTCCTGTAACAATTAAAACCAGTCCAGTCATAGTGCAAATAACCAATGTATCGATAAAGGTGCCAAGCATAGCAATGGTTCCCTGACGCACTGGGCTGTTGGTTTCTGCCGCCGCATGGGCAATTGGTGCTGAACCCAAGCCTGCTTCATTGGAAAAAATACCCCGCGCGATACCCATGCGCATTGCCAACATGATAGTGGCGCCGGCGAAACCGCCACTCGCTGCGATCCCTGTGAAAGCACTTTCTACAACCAGACTAATAGCCGCAGGGATAGCAGCAAAGTTGGTGATCAAGATAGTTATTGTCGCCAATATATAAAGAATCGTCATGAAAGGTACCAGCTTGCCAGCAACCTCAGCGATGCGTTTGATACCACCAATAAGTACCATGCCAACCAGACTGGCCATCACCACGCCACTAATAACCGTGGAGATATTAAAGTTAGTTTGCAATACCTGAGAAACGGCATTGGACTGCACAGTATTGGCTAAGCCGAAACCCGCCAATGACCCAAACAGCGCGAAGGAAACAGCTAGCCATCGGTAATTTTTTCCCAGACCATTTTTAATATAATACATGGGCCCACCAACTTTGCGGCCGAGGTCGTCGGTCTCGCGATAATTTACCGCTAGCACCGCTTCGGCATATTTGGTCGCCATACCAAAGAATGCGGCAAACCACATCCAGAATAGAGCCCCGGGGCCGCCCAGGCCTATGGCCGTAGCCACGCCTGCAATATTACCCATCCCAATGGTTGATGAAAGGGACGTCATTAATGCATTAAAGGGCGAAATTTCACCCTCACCACTGCCCTGCCTGCCTTGAATAAGCTGGCGAAACGCATAGGGAATATGGCTTATAGTCATACCCTTAAGGCCCAGCGTTAAATAGATCCCCGTACCCAGTATGAGCACCAGCATCACGGGCCCCCAGACAAATCCATTGACTGCATCAATCGCTTGTTCGAACATACATGCCTCTTGTTATTTTTTTGATAGGCTAAAAATTGAGTCCGTCCTGTTGGGCCAATAAGCCAAATAAACCGCCGGTGTGGAGAAAGACAATATCAGAGTCGCTGTCATAATGACCCTGGTGAATTTCTTCTAGCATGCCGTGGAACGCTTTACCGGTGTAGACAGGATCTAAAATTACGCCCTCAAGTGCGGCCAGCTCTTTTAAAGTGGAAAATACTTCGGGACCAGCAACGCCATAATCAGGGCCCACATATTGATCGTTAGTATTAATTTGCATTGCCTCGATATCCATCTGAGGAGCAAACTGCCGCTGCCACTGACGCATATCATCACGTACTTTGCGCTCAAAGTAAGCGACGTTATCGCAGACCGCGAAGGCCTCAATCTTAACCGGCATATTATGCAGTTCACAGCCAACCATCAGACCGGCCTGGGTACCACCGGAACCAGTGGCATGAATAATGGTACTAGGGCTAATCTTTTCCCGTGCGAAATCAGACTTAAGTTCTTGTGTGGCAGAAATATAGCCCCATACACCCATGCCATTACTACCGCCGGTAGGAATTGAATAGGCTTTAGCACCCTGCTTCTGGTAATGATCCTGCCAATGGGCAAACAGACTGTCGAGCTGCTTAAATTCATGCTGGCTATAATGGCTAATGGTTGCCCCCACAAGCTGGTCTAAAAGCAGGTTTCCCACGGGCGCTGGCGCTATATCTGAGCGCAGCAGGAGATGCACATGAAGACCTAGCTGGGCACCCAATACCGCAACTGCACGGCAGTGATTGGATTGCACACCACCGGAGGTAATTACAGTGTCGCAGCCATTGGCGACTGCTTCAGCAAGGAGAAATTCGAGTTTGCGTACTTTATTGCCGGAGGTCAGGCAGCCCGTAAGATCGTCGCGCTTAATCCAGATGCGCGGACCTGCCATTTTGGCTGAGAGACGCTCCAACTTATGCAGTGGTGTTGGCGTCTGAGCAAGGTGGAGTTTAGCGGGGTAAGAAACCATAAGGTGGCCCTGAGCGAAAGAGCCTGAGCCCTCTCGCTGGTGCAATCCAGTTAAATCGCTTTGATAGTGCCCTTGGGCAACACTGCATGGACAGCGGCTTTCTGAAACTTAAGTTCCAGGTTGTTAGTCACTTCTAAAATGACATAATCGCCCTCTAGCTTGGTGATCTTGCCCAGCATGCCACTAGTCATTACCACTTCATCACCTTTTCCTAAGCCCTCGATCAGATTTGTATGTTCTTTTTGACGCTTGCGCTGTGGGCGAATAATCAAGAAATACATAAATACAAAAAGACCGGCAAACATAAACAATGTCACCATTGGGTTTGGTTCGCCTGCACCGGCAGACTGGGCAAAAGCACTTGAGATAAATAACATCGATAATTTCCTATAGCGGTTTGGTTTAAAAACGTTTAATGCGCTTTCCGATTTGTCGAATTAGCGCACATGGACATAGTATTCTTAACTGAGGTTTGCGGTTACCCAGTCAAGTACATCCTGGTGATGAGTCTTGGTTTTAACCTTTTCCATCACATGAGCGATACGCCCTTCTTTATTGATAATAAAGGTGGAGCGCAACACACCCATAAATTCGCGACCCATAAATTTCTTGAGATCCCAGGCGCCATACTTATCAATAATCTCATGGTCTTCATCGGACAGCAGGGTAAAGTTTAACTCTTGCTTGTCTTCAAACTTAACCAGTCGATCAACAGAGTCAGGGCTAATGGCGATAACCTCTGTATCCAGTGCCGCGAACTGGGCGCGGGTATCACGGATACCGCAAGCCTGAACGGTACAACCGGGAGTCATGGCTTTGGGGTAAAAATACACCACGACATTTTTATTGTCCTTAAACTGCTTAAGGCTGACTTTTTCGCCACGCTGGTTTAACAGTGAAAAGGCCGGAGCCTTATTTCCAACTTTAGCAAATGCCACTAATTTCTCCTTATTAAGTTCCGTTTTGATTTGGTTAAAACACAACGCACTTTAGCAAACTTTGGCGGATTACAGCTACAAAAAGCTGGGCTGTTTTACCTGGACGAGCGGTTTATTTAATTCACGGACAAAAAAAAGACCACACAGATCTACTGAGCGGTCTTTTTAGATATAACGAATACTGATTAAGGCAGCAAATGCTGAACCGCATCACGCTCTTCAGTCAGCTCCAGCTCAGTCGCCGTCATCTTGGCACGGGAGAAATCATTAATGTCTAAACCCTGCACTATTTCCCAGTCACCGTCTTTACAAACGCAGGGAAAAGAGTAGATCAAGCCTTGAGCAATGCCATAGCTACCATCGCTATAAACACCCATGCTAACCCAGTCGCCTTCGGCAGTACCAAGTGCCCAGCTACGCATGTGAGCAATCGCTGCATTGGCTGCGGAGGCTGCACTAGAGGCGCCGCGAGCGGCAATAATAGCGGCACCGCGCTGCTGAACTGTGGGGATAAAGTCAGCTTCGTACCAGGCCTGATCGATCATATCGATAGCAGGTTGGCCATTAATTTTGGCTTCATGCAGGTCGGGATACTGGGTTGCTGAGTGATTACCCCAGATGGTCATGTGGGTGACATCATTGATCGTGGTGCCGGTCTTGTGGGCAATCTGGCTCATGGCACGATTGTGGTCAAGGCGCGTCATTGCAGTAAATTGACGCGGGTTAATATCCGGCGCATTGCGCTGAGCAATTAATGAATTAGTGTTAGCCGGGTTACCCACAACTAATACCTTGATGTCTTTAGAGGCATTATCGTTAAGCGCCTTACCCTGGGCAGAGAAAATCGCCGCGTTGGCTTCGAGCAGGTCTTTACGCTCCATACCCGGGCCACGTGGACGCGCACCAACTAACAGGGCGTAGTCGGAGTCTTTAAATGCAACAGCCGCATCATCGGTGCAAATCATGCCGGCAAGCAGCGGGAATGCACAGTCTTCTAATTCCATTGCTACACCTTTAAGCGCTTCAAGAGCAGGTGTAATTTCAAGCATTTGCAAAATAACTGGCTGGTTAGGGCCAAGCATTTCGCCAGAGGCAATGCGGAACAGCAAGGAATAACTAATTTGGCCTGCTGCACCCGTAACGGTAACGCGTACTGGTGAAGTCACAATGAATCTCCGTAAAATTGGGTAATAAATCTGATTGGTCGGAACGGCGCTCATTATAATGGCGCCGCAGAAAAATGCATCTACAAGACCGCGAATAAATACTATTGGCTAGGCCTATAGAGGGGCTAGCTGCAAAGTTTTTTATAGGTGTCTTGCATACGACTATAAAGATCATCTTTAAAGGTTGCAGATGCGGTGTCCAGCTGCCCTACTATCTCGACCAGATGCTCGTTGTCTTCAACACCGCCCCACTGTTTCTCATAGCTACCATCCTTATAGCCGTGATCCTGACGGAAAAAGTTAAGAACATTCTTTCCCACATACCCAACGTACAGTGTTTCAAAATCCATATTGATGCCCTTCATCAGACGGGCAAAACCTGTAATATCAAAATCTTTGGTCGCTAGCGTCTGCTCGGTAAAAGCTTCTAAGTCGGCAGCAAAATCACCGCTGGCGTCTGCTGCGGCGAATTGTTCGGTCACCTGAGCTGTGATCAGTTCTACAGAATCGCCTCTAAGTAGCAACAGGCTAAGGCCAAAATGCCAGATATCCACTAACTCAAGTGCAATCTGGTCAACATCTGGAGTCTGTTTTTTCCACCACTTCCAGCCGTAATGATCGAGCAGCTCTGCACATTCAACCCAAATGGCGCGATACCATTCAAATTCCTGTTCCTGCCACTGGCTGTGCACCTTGGTGTTCATCTCGCCCTGCAATCGCAGCATGGTTGCTAGTTGTTCTTTCATTGCGGTTCCTTTTTAAGCTCGTATAAAGCTGTTACTGGTTTTTTCATGGCCGATGCTCGTGCTAGGGCCATGACCTGTCACCACGACAGCCTCGTCATCGAGACTGTAGATGCGTTCTTTGATTGAGGTGATAATCTGCTCAAAATTACCACCGGGAAGATCGGTACGGCCAATACTGCCAAGAAATAAGGTATCGCCAGCAATCAGGGTTTTATACTCTTCAAACCAGAAGCTAATTGAACCCGGCGTGTGCCCCGGTGTGTGGATAGCCACGCCACCGCAGCAGTTTAGATCCTGGTCATCATGCATAAAATGATCTGGCTCAGGCAAGCTAACCTTTGGTACTCCGAAGCGCACGCACTGCTCTTCTACCATGTCCCAGAGAAATTTATCGCCCTCATGCAGATAGATCGGTGCGCCTGTGGCAGCCTTTATTTGACCAGAGGCGAGTATATGATCGAGATGGGCATGGGTGTGAATTATGCCTACCACGCTGAGCTGCAACTCTTTTAGCAACGCCAGGATATAGTCGGCATCACCACCTGGATCTATTACCAGCGCCTTGCCTGAGAGGCGATCGCCAATCACTGAGCAATTGCACTGCAGGGGACCAACAGGAAAGGTCCTAATAATAAACGGCGATACGGGCGTCTGTTGCAGGTCTGACATAGGTATATTCTCTTGTGGCGAGTCTAATTGGACTGAGTATTCGCTGAGGGTATTCTAAACAGTCGATGGAAGTTTTGCGTAGTGATTTCAGCTAATTGTTCAAGACTGATATCTCGCAGGTCAGCAATGCACTGAGCCACTTCACGCACATACTGAGGCTCGTTCTGTTTACCTCTATGCGGTACTGGTGCCAACCAGGGTGAATCTGTCTCAACCAAGATGCGATCCAGCGGCACTTTTTTGGCCACTTCACGCAGATCACTGGCACTATTAAAGGTCACAATACCGGAGAAAGAGATATAGAAACCCAACGCTATGGCCGCTTGAGCCATTTCCCACGTCTCAGTGAAGCAATGCATAACACCGCCAGCTGGGAGCGGGTACTCGCGCAGTAAATCGATGGTTTCATCGCGCGCATCTCTGGTATGAATAATAATGGGTTTGGCGGATTGCTGGGCTGCCAGTAAATGGTTGATAAAGCTTTCACGCTGCCACTGCAGTGTTTCTGCACTGTAGAAGTTGTCCAGGCCAGTCTCGCCGATAGCCACGACGCTCTTAGCCTGGGCCAGAGAAACTAGCTTGTCTACAGCAGGCACTGGCTGATCAGTCTTCTGCAGAGGATGGACGCCAACTGAGGAATAAACATCGTCGTACTGCGCGGTAATCTCTATCAGAGAGGCAGAGGTTGCTAGATCAACAGCGACACTTAAAAATTGAGTAACACCACGGGCCCGTGCATCGGCCAATACAGCGTTGAGGCCGCCCTCTCGGTCATCTAGTTTCAGATGGTCGAGATGGCAGTGAGAATCTACCAGCATAATATGACTTTTCTTGTTATTGGCTTTATTACATCGTTAACGTCGGATGATGAGAATTAACCATACCAGTCAGCGCCTGTTCAATTTGTAGTTTAAGCTCTGCCTGCTCATCAGTAAACTGCACACCGACACCTTCTTTATTAGCGCTGCCTGATCCTTTATGGGTAACCCAAACCACTTTTCCGGTCATGGGAATGGGCTCAGTGCGCAAGTAGATACTGAGTAAAAAGAAAATATCATCACCCAACTCATGCGCTTTTTTAGTCGGTACGAAGATGGCTCCGCCCTGCACAAACGACATGTAATGCTCATAAAGCTCGGTTTCGTCTTTAATATCGAGCGCTAAGATACCGCCTTTGCCACCACTAAATCCTTTGTTTGCCATAGTTACACCCTCGCACTTCCCTGACTAATGCCCATAGACTAGCACAGACTCCTCAACCTCTGCGCCGAAATACCTGCAGCCAATCCATAAATAGCTCTTCCCATAGCAGCTGAAGGTTGGGGTTAGAGCCCGATAAAACCCATCCACGTGCACTGCGCAATTTATCCGAGAATTCAAACAGCCCTGGGTTGGGCCTATCTCGCAACTCACCTGTTGCCAGGCGATGGAGATAATCCATAAACCAACCAAGCATCAAATCAGCGTTCTGTTTTTGGCACTGATGGGCAGCATCCAGCGCGGACATATCACCAAGGCGTAATTTATCGACGATACGCTCGAATTGCTGACGCTCTTCAAGGCTGTCGCTCTGCAGATACTTCAGCGCCAATAAAGGTCGGCCAGAGGCAACCTTCAATGAGGCCGCGGACTGCTCGAGATTTCCGGTAATATCCCCCAACCATTGCGCTGCAATCTCAGGGTCCGGTAGGGCCAAATTGGTCTTCTGGCAGCGACTGCGTATGGTCGCCGACACCATACCAGGGCGATGACAAACAAGTACCAGCAATGTTTTACCCTGTGGCTCTTCGAGGCTTTTTAGCAGTGCGTTAGAGGCACTTATATTCATCGCCTCGGCGGGCATAATTATCGCCACCTTCCAGCCGCCCTGCTGCGCCGTTTTACTGAGCAAGGTACACAGTTTGCGCACTGGCTCGATAAGAATCTTTTTACCCTCATCCTCAGGCTCAAGAATACTCAGATCGGGATGGTTGCCAGCTATCATTAACTGGCAGCTCTTGCATGAACCGCAGGCGTATCTACTCATCTCAGCGGTGCATAGCAGCCGTTGAGCCAGAGCCGTGGCCAGGCGTTCCTTGCCTATGCCCTGCGGGCCGCTAAGCATCAGCGCATGAGCCAGGCGACCCCGCTCGATATTTTGATTGAAGCTATCCCACAATGACGCGTGCCAGGGATATGGCAGGCTTAGTGAAACGCTCTGCACATCAGCCATTACCCGGATTCCTCAGAGGAGAACCAGAATGCCTCTAAGGCAACGCTGATTTGGCGCTGAACTGATTCTAATGGTCTCGAGGCATCAATGACCACGCAGCGGTCTGGGTCAGCCGCCGCTATCTCCAAATAGCCCTGGCGGACACGCTCAAAGAACGCCACCTGTTCCTGCTCAAAGCGATCAGGCTCACTGCGCTCGCTGGCACGCTTGAGGCCCTGCTCAACGGGGATATCTAAAATAAGGGTTAAATCTGGCCTTAAGCTGCCCTGTACCAACATTTCCAGTTCGGCAATTAGATCGGTGCGCATATTGCGCCCTGCGCCCTGATAGGCATAAGTGGCGTCAGTAAAACGGTCACAGAGTATCCATGCGCCCTCCGCTAGCACCGGTTCTATCACCTGATGCAAATGCTGGGCACGGCCGGCAAACATCAGCAGCAGCTCTGCAGTACTGGATACCTGCTCTTCTCGCGGCGCTAATAATAGCCCTCGAATCTGCTCAGCAAGGGGTGTTCCACCGGGCTCGCGAGTGCAAACAAAAGCCAGATTTTTAGCTTCTAACCAGGCCTGAATAAACTCAATATTGGTGGTTTTACCAACCCCTTCAGTGCCTTCAATGGTGATAAATTTACCGCGCATTTACATTTCGCTCTACTGACTTTGCTGTTTTTTCGAGGGTGCAGACTGATAGTTCTGTGCCCGTCGCTTAATTTGATACTGCCTGACCGCCTGCAGATGCTCCTCCAGGCTATCGGAGAAGTAATGACTGCCATCTCCGCGTGCCACAAAATAGAGGCTACTGCCAGGCAGTGGATGCACGGCGGCTTCAATGGCAGCTGCACTTGGCATGGCTATAGGCGTTGGCGGCAACCCATTAATCATATAAGTATTATAGGCGGTGCGCTGCCTCAAATGCTTACGCGTGATATTACCGTCATAGGTGTCACCTAAACCGTAGATAACCGTGGGGTCCGTCTGCAGGCGCATACGTTTTTGCAAACGGCGCACAAAAACCCCCGCTATCTCGGGCCGCTCGCGCGTCACGCCGGTCTCTTTCTCGATAATCGACGCCATTATTAGTACTTCATAGGCTGAGGCATAAGGCAGACCCATATCCCTACCCTGCCAGGCATCGCTCAGTATCTGGCGCATCTGCCGATGGGCCTGTCCCAGAATATCAGACAGCGAATCAGCGGCACTGTAGCTGTAGGTGTCAGGGAAAAACCAGCCTTCTGGATGTTCAAGATCGAGGCCCGCAGCATTCAATATTGTCGCTGTATCTTGGCTGGCAGACTTGGCAAACTGCTCTACTGTCGCTAAATGCGCGAGCCACTGCTTGAAAGACCAGCCTTCGGGAAAGGTAATTTGGTGCAAAAAAACATCACCGCGATTAAATTTTTCCAGCAGACTACCAGCGCTGTCGGTGGCTTCAATTCGATAGCTGCCCGCCTGTATTGACGTGCGATCAGTAAGCTTGGCATAGACCGACAGAATGCGCGGATGGGAAATAATATTATTGCTATATAGCTGGCGTGTCACTCGACTGAGACTGCTGCCTCTGTCTATGGTCCAAACGATAGAATTTTCTTGCCCCAGCGCTACTGGTCTATCCAGGTGATAGTTTACCAGGCCCAAGAGCCAGGCTGCAGCCAGGGTCAGCAGAAGTACAAAGAGAATGCCGAGTCGCAATGTGAGTTTAATCATCTAAAGCAGGGATAGTTGTCAGCCAGCGCAGATTGAAGCATGTTTGTATGGCTACCGATAGTGAAAGTCTTAAGATTTTGGTTGTGGCTCAAGCCGAGTACCGGTGTGATGCCGCGTATCGAATTACAGGTAAACATATGGTTATAGCTGTCTAACTGGTCGGCACTGATATCGGCAATACTAATGGCTATTTTCAGCTGTGGAAAAATCTCCTCCAGCAGCACTGCGCGCATTACCCCGGATACCCCTGCGTGGTGTAACCTGGGGGTTATCCACCCCTGTTCTGTGCTGTGCAGAAAAATATTCGCCGATGTGGTTTCCACCAGGTGGTTGTCTTGGTCAAACATCAATCCATCTGCGAAGATATCATCAGTCCATTCATTGCGCGCCATCACCTGATCCAGACGGTTGAGATGTTTGATACCTGAAAGTAGCGGGTTGCTGGGCAACCGATAATCACAGTGGCGCAGATGAATGCCATGCCCCTGCACAAGCTGCGGTAATTCCGAGTAGATACAGATAATTCTGGGCCTAATCGTGGCCGGACTTTTGTAGCCACGCCCACCGACCCCTGCGGTGACAATAAGTTTGACGACACCAGCATCAATACCCTGCCGTTCGAGATGCTGCTGAAAATATGTAAGATGCTGTTCAACAGCTGATTGATCCAATGCAATACCCAAAATCGCGGCATCGCGCATCAGGCGTTCAAGGTGCCAGCTACGCAGAGGTAGCTGCCCCAGGTACAGGCGCATGGTCTCAAATAACCCATGGCCATAGGCCAACCCACGGTCTATCACCGAGTCAATGGAGGTCATTGAGCCATCGACACTGGCAATGATACTGTTATTTTCCATGGCACTATTAGACAAAACTTTCACCCATAAAAAAACCGCCCCAATTGGAGCGGTTTTTAAAACAATCTAAAATCAGCCGTTTGCAGTGATATAGCTAATTGCATCCTGTACTGTGGCGATCTTCTCTGCGTCTTCATCTGGAATTTCGGCATCAAATTCCTCTTCCAACGCCATAATGAGCTCAACTGTATCCAGCGAGTCAGCGCCAAGATCTTCAACAAAAGATGACGTTGTCTTAACATCTTCTTCTTTAACACCAAGCTGCTCTGCAACCATTTTTATAACGCGTTCTTCGATGTTGCTCATCCTGTTTCTACTCCTTTAAAGGGGTCGGGTATTAATTTTGTTATCTGACAAAAAAAGTCAAATGACGATAATCTGTGTTTTAGTGGCGCGCATTTTACCCTACAAATTTTAAAATACTAGCACCCATTTTAAAAAAGACAAAATAACTAATAATATCAGACACTTAAGCCATATACATGCCGCCATTTACATGGATAGTTTCGCCGGTAATGTAACCTGCGGCGTCACTTGTAAGGAAGCGAACAACTGCTGCTATCTCTTCGGGAGTACCCAGTCGAGCCAGCGGGATCTGTGTAAGCATAGCTTGTTTATTGTCTTCAGGGAGATCTTTGGTCATATCTGTATCGATAAAACCAGGCGCTACCGTATTGACGGTGATGCTGCGTGAGCCAAGCTCTTTGGCCAGTGCGCGCGCAAAACCTTCAACGCCCGCCTTACTTGCCGAATAGTTACTCTGGCCACCATTGCCCATAGAGCCCACGACTGAGCTGATATTAATAATACGGCCCCAGCGAGCCTTCGTCATTGGCCGCACACAGGCTTTGGCCAAGCGAAAGACAGAGGTCAGGTTGGTATTGACCACATCCATCCACTCGTCCTCTTTCATGCGCATAAGAATGTTGTCTTTGGTGATACCGGCATTATTAACCAAAATAGTCGGCGCACCAAACGCGTCAATGATCGCTTTCAAAACGGTATCAATAGACTCGGTATCAGTCACATTTAGCATCATCCCATGGCCAGAGATATTTTTAGCAGCAAGACGCTGGCTAATTTTTTCGGCCCCAGCTTCTGTGGTGGCAGTACCAATAACAATATGTCCGGCATTGCCTAAATCATCTGCTATCGCAGCACCAATACCACGGCTTGCTCCAGTCACCAGAGCAACCTTTTGTTCAACAGTCATGCTGTTCTCCTATTGTATTTGTTGCGCGCTGCTAGATACAGGTCAACGCGTTGTCGAGACTTGCCACATCATCTGTGGACAGTGATGTGAGATCGCGATCGATCCGCTTGGTCAGGCCATTTAAAACCCGGCCCGGCCCACATTCTATAAAAATTTCGGCTCCCCTGGCTTTTAAGCCCTGAATACAGTCAACCCACATTACTGGCTTGTATATCTGCTCAAGCATCAGTGTCTTAATTGACTCAGGGTCTGCCTCTGTCTGAGCATGAACATTGTGCAATACTGGAATTTGCGGCTGGCTAAAAGCAGTACTATTGACTAACTCAGCCAACTGCTCAGCGGCGGGCTGCATCAAAGAAGTATGGAATGGTGCACTAACTGGCAATGTCATGGCGCGTTTTGCACCAGCTTCTTTGCAGATTTCAATGGTGCGATCAACTGCTGCTGCCGAGCCGGCGATAACCACCTGTCCAGGTGCATTAAAGTTAACCGCATCAACAACGTCGTTTTGACGAGCGCTGTCACAGGCATCCAGGATCACTTCATCGGCAATCCCTAAAATAGCAGCCATAGCGCCTGCGCCTACAGGCACCGCTTCTTGCATAAAGGCGCCGCGAGCGCGAACAATTTTGACTGCATCAGCAAAATCCAGCACACCGCTGCAGACCAGTGCAGACCACTCACCAAGGCTGTGCCCCGCAAGCTGACCAGGCATTGGGCCACCTTTTTGTTGCCAAAGGCGCCATATAGCCACGCTACTCGCCAGCAGCATCGGCTGGGTGCGCTCAGTTAAATTAATATCCTCCTGCGCGCCCTCCTGCACCATCTTCCAGGAATCGTAGCCCAGGACTTCTGATGCTTCAGTAAACGTTTTTTCTACCAGAGGGTTTGCAGATGCCAGATCTGCCAACATGCCGATTTTCTGTGATCCTTGGCCGGGGAATACAAAAGCTAAGTGACTATTCATAGATCCTCTATTTAAATCCATTGTCCATCCTGCCCTGAAGTATAGGTGACAAAACGCCAGGCAGATTATGTTTTGCTGCATCTAAAGCCACATCTAATGCATGCCCAAATGCTTTTTCAGAGGCTCCACCATGACTTTTCACGACCACACCATTCAAGCCGAGCAGGTAGGCTCCGTTATAAAATGCTGGATCCAGTCTGGACTTCAGCCCTCGTAAAAGGCTACGCATAAAGATTGCACCGACACGGGCCACCCAGCTACTCGCTAGCAGATCTTTAAACATCCCATTTATCATGGTGGCTAACCCTTCACTGGTTTTAAGCGCAACATTACCAGTAAAGCCATCACAGACAACCACATCGGTGCTGCCTGCGAAGATACCATCCCCTTCCACATAGCCCTGATAATTGAGCAGTGGATCCTCTCCGAGCAGCGCTGCGGCCTGGGCCATCGTCTCTCCACCCTTGGTCGCCTCTTCGCCAACATTGATAAGTCGGACAGTTGGCTCGGAAATACCCTCGAGTGCCTGGGCAGTCAGTGAGCCCAATAGCGCAAACTGATGCAATTGCTGCGGTGAACAGTCCAAATTGGCGCCAAGATCAAGCATATAGGATCGTCCGAGCGACGTTGGAAAAGTGGTACAGATTGCGGGACGTGAAATTCCCGGTAAGGTTTTCAAGCGCGCCAATCCCAGCGCCATTAGCGCACCGGTATTTCCCGCACTGATACAGGCCTGTGCCTCGCCGTCAGCAACAGCCTTAAGCGCAAGGCCCATGGATGAATCCTGCTTATGGCGCAGCACTGCTGATGGTTTATCTTCGTCACCAACAACAGTTTCACTGTGGCGTATGTCAATACGGTCAAGTATCGAGGAGTCGTTACAGGTGTTTAGTTCGGCTACCAGCTTCTGCCGGTCACCGAAGACTAGCGCAGTGGCACAATGGTGCTTGCGCAGCGACGTTATAAGCGCGGCGACTATAACGCGAGGACCAAAGTCCCCGCCCATAGCGTCAACGGCAATTCTAAGAGAATTTGCCAACGAGATTTTTCAGTTACTCGGCGTTTGTCTCAACGACTTTAGCACCGCGATAGAAACCATCCGCAGTCACGTGATGACGCAGATGTTTCTCACCGCTAGTTGAATCTACAGAAAGTGTTGCGGCAGTTAATGCATCGTGGGAACGGCGCATGCCACGCTTGGATCGAGTCTTGCGACTTTTCTGAACAGCCATAGGTTACTCCTAAGCAATAAATAGTAGCAGTCGTATTACTTCTTTAACTGCAGTAAAACATTAAATGGATTGTCAGCGACAACCTCATCACCAGCAGCACTCATTTCCTCTTGCATAAAGGTGTCCCCGGTGCATTCTCCCACATTGTGGTAATTAACCAGGGGTAGTGCCAATAAAATCTCGTCTTCCAGCAACTCACTGAAACTTGCCAACTTGTCCACTACAAGCCAGGGCTCATAATTTGTCGCAACCCGATTAAGATGATCCTCAGACCAAATCACCTGAACTGCGAATTGCGCCTGCAATTCTAACTTCAGTGGATCGAGACAGCGTTGGCAAACGGTCTCCACAGGTACCTTTACATCACCTGAGACAACCTTGGCTCGCGACTCATCCAGCTTAAACTGCACAGACGCCCATAGAGGGTCGCAAATTGCCGTCACTGACGACGCCAACCTGGGTAAGTCTTCAACATTAACCGTGCCTTCAAGTCTAATACCTTGAAGTGCAAGTTTACGCGGATCAATTTGAGTTGGCAGTGCCATAAATACAGGTGGTGCTCAGTTAGGCGCGCATGATAGGGTCATCACCCTGTTGTGTCAAAGAAAATTCGCCTCGACATTAGAGTATAAGCCGCGCTATGAGTAACCTAATCCTCGCCTCAACCTCAGTCTACAGAAAATCTCTGCTAGAACGTCTTGGCATTCAGTTTAGCTGCTGTTCGCCAGAGACGGATGAATCAGCAATAGCTGCAGAGCCGGCACCACAATTAGCTGAACGTCTGGCGTTGGCAAAAGCGCGGGTTGTAGCCGACAGATTTCCTCAAGCTGTGGTGATTGGTGCAGATCAGGTCGCTGACGTTAACGGCGCTGTATTGGGTAAGCCTATATCCCATGACCAGGCGGTGAGCCAGTTGACTGGGCAATCGGGGCAGACGGTTTTATTTCACAGCGGCCTTGCAGTGGTGCAGATACAGCCCGATGGGCGCATAAAGCAGCAATCGTTGGTTAACAGTACTGAGGTGATATTCCGCCAGCTCAGCCCGGCTCAGATCGAACATTACCTGAGGACGGAGCGGCCCTATGACTGTGCGGGAAGCTTTAAAGCAGAGGGCCTGGGTATCAGCCTCTTCTCAGCAGTTAATAGCAATGACCCAACATCATTGATTGGCCTGCCACTGATTGATCTGTGCTCAATCCTGCCGCATTTCTCTATTAAAATATAAAATAAATTACTTGAATATATTGCCGTAAGATATTGATTATAAGTAATTAATTATTTCTGGAAAGCTATCGATGCAGGCAATTGGACTGTAGGTATCGAGTCTGTGTGGCTCGTGGGCACCGTAGCTCACGGCTATCCTAGCCATATTGGCATTGACAGCCATCTCCATATCAAACTCTGTATCCCCCACCATAATCGCATGCTCTGGCATTACCTCATGAACAGCCAGTAGCTCTTCTAACATAAGTGGGTGAGGTTTTGAGCGTGTTTCGTCGGCACAGCGCGAGCTGTGAAAAAAATCAGTAAGCTCAGTGGCGAGTAATACCCTGTCCAGGCCGGCGCGACTTTTGCCTGTAGCGACAGCCAGTAGATAGTTCTGCGCGCGAAGTTGTTGCAAGGTTTCGAGTACTCCGGGAAAGAATGCGCAGGGCTGCTGATCTCGGGCGCGGTAATGGGCCGAATAGGTAGCACTAAAAGCCCCCACCAATTCCGCACTGGCCTGAGGAAAAAGCTGGGCAACTGCCTCCTTGAGCCCGAGACCAATAATGTTCTTGGCCGCATTAAAGTCTGGTACCGGCAAGCTGTGATCCTCTGCCGCAAGCTGGATACAGGTCGAAATACGACTAACAGAGTCTGACAGCGTCCCATCCCAATCAAAAATCAGTAACGTTTTACTCATAGATTCTTAAGCACCGGTAGTAGGTCTTTAGGCAGCGGCGCCTCTACATCGACCCATTCACCCGACAGCGGATGACGGAATCGGAGATTGCTGGCGTGCAGAAACAGGCGCTTAAGACCTGAATCTTTGAGGCTCTCATTGAAGTGGCTATCGCCATATTTGGGATCACCAGCAATAGGTTGGCCCGAAAACTGGCAATGGACTCGTATTTGGTGCGTCCTACCCGTTTCTAAGGTTACCTCTAGCAAGGTTGCCTCTTTAAATCGCTGGCTGATTTTGAAATGGGTTACCGAGGCCTTACCTGCGGCATCTACCCGCACAATACGCTCGCCTGAGGCAGGCTGATTTTTAAGCAACGGCGCATTAATCGTCGACTTACCCTTAGGCCAGCGACCCTTGACCAATGCCTGGTAGCGCTTTTCAATCTGGTTGCGCTGCATGGCTTGCTGTAGCGCCAGGAGCACCGAGCGCTTCTTGGCCAGCATAAGACAGCCTGAGGTCTCGCGATCTAGGCGGTGAACCAATTCCAAAAAGCGTGCCTCTGGGCGCTCAGCGCGCAGCGCTTCGATAGCACCTAGAGATATTCCGCTACCCCCATGCACGGCTAAACCTGAGGGCTTGTTAATAATAAGCAGGCCTTCATCTTCGAAGAGAATATTCTCCGCGAGATAGCGCCGTAACTGCTGGCCGGGCGCAGGAATGTCGCCGCGCTGGGCAACGCGAATCGGCGCTATGCGCAATATATCTCCTGCCTTAACTCTGGTATCCGGCTTGACCCGACCTTTATTAATGCGCACTTCGCCTTTACGCAGCAAATTATAGATACGTGATTTGGGCACACCTTTTAGATGTCGAATAAGAAAGTTATCCAAACGCTGGCCCGCATGCTCGGGACCGATTTCGACATAGGTTACTTTATCAAACGCTGATTGAGATTCTAATTCGGACAATGTTAGGCAACTGAGGTTGGTTAAAGCGCGCCATTGTAACCATGCGCAGGTGATTCACCCAACTAAATAATTGTAGGCAGGCATATTTGTGGTATATTGCACCGCCCGTTCCCTAGGCAGCAGCCACATTTTCAGTGAATGCCCGAGGTAGAACCGGACCCAAGACATGATTTGGGTAACAGATACAGAATACTTGCCAAACGAAAGTAGCAGGTATTCAACAATAGCTGAGTGAGCTCAGCCAGTGAAAGACAAGATTAGAAACAGGTTATAGCTAGCCTCTGCCGTAAGCCATAGTGCCAATTTATGATAAGCACTCTTGCCGAAACGTTGAACTACAGTGGTTAGCACTAGACAAAAGAATTTATAGATAATGCTATAAGCGCCTAAATCTGAAACAGAGAACTTAGCAGCGTAGAGTTGAACAGCCCTAGACAATAGCCTCAGCAAGCTGGGAGCCCTAGGCAAACATCCTCAAATAGCAATATCCTTGCAGTGATAGATACGTTGACTAATTGCTCGAAAACCACCAGTTTAAGGGCAGCCGGAGAGTTAGCATTAGGGCTTCTAGTACTTTTTAGTACGTTAAACAGTAGATTCCTACCGGTAGCAAACGCAGACATTTCCTTTTGTTTTTATTTCCCTTCTAGATTCTTTTCTCCTCACTGACGCTCACTCCAAACAATGAGCAAAGGTGAATTATGAAACGTATGTTAATCAACGCATCGCACACAGAAGAAGTGCGAGTTGCAATGGTCGATGGCCAACGGCTATACGACCTGGATATCGAGAATAGAACCAGAGAACAAAAAAAATCCAATATCTATAAAGGGAAAATTACCCGAGTAGAGCCTAGCCTAGAAGCGGCATTTGTTGATTATGGTGCCGAGCGTCATGGCTTCCTGCCACTAAAAGAAATATCTCGCGAGTACTTTAAAAAAGGCGCTTCGTCTGAAGGCGGCCGTGTACGCATTCAAGACGCAATTAAAGAGGGCCAGGAAGTACTAGTTCAGGTAGAAAAAGAAGAGCGCGGATCCAAAGGCGCTGCACTAACAACCTTTATGAGTCTGGCTGGTCGCTATCTAGTGCTTATGCCTAACAACCCACGTGCCGGTGGTATCTCTCGCCGCATTGAGGGTGATGAACGTGCCGACTTACGTGAAGCCATGCGCGGCTTAGAGATTCCAGATGGCATGGGTGCTATTGTGCGCACTGCCGGTATTGGTCGCGCGACCGAAGAACTGCAATGGGATCTTGATTACCTGCTGCAACTTTGGAACACCATTACCGAAGAAGCTGATGGCGCTAAGGCACCACACTTTTTATTCCAAGAGAGCAATGTGATTGTGCGCGCTATTCGCGACTACCTGCGTCAAGATGTTGGTGAGGTGATCGTCGATGGTGAAGAGGCCTATGCTCTGGCTGCGGCCTTTATTGGCACTGTGATGCCAGACTTTACCAGCAAGGTGAAGTTCTACCAGGAAGAGATTCCACTATTTAATCGCTACCAGATCGAAAATCAGATTGAGACCGCTTTTTGTCGTGAAGTCAGCCTGCCCTCAGGTGGCTCTATCGTTATCGATATCACCGAAGCAATGGTATCAATCGATATTAACTCGGCCCGCGCCACCAAGGGCGGTGATATCGAGGAGACAGCATTTAACACCAATAAAGAAGCTGCCGAAGAGATAGCCCGCCAATTGCGTTTACGTGATGTCGGTGGCCTGATCGTTATCGACTTCATTGATATGTTGAACAGCCGTCACCAGAAAGAAGTTGAAAACAAAATGCGTGACGCCCTAGTGGTGGATCGCGCCAGAGTTCAGGTTGGTCGTATCTCACGCTTTGGCCTACTGGAAATGTCCCGTCAACGCCTGCGCCCTTCCCTTGAAGAAACCATGTCGAAGATATGCCCGCGCTGTAAAGGTCAGGGTACCATTCGTGGCACACGTTCTCTGGCACTTTCTATATTGCGACTGGTTGAAGAAGAGGCGCAAAAAGAATTTAGTCGCGAGATTCGTGCCATTGTCCCTGTACCTGTAGCCACCTTTCTGCTCAATGAAAAGCGCAAGGAAATCTCTGATATTGAATCACGCAATAAAATTCAGGTGACTGTGTTGCCCAATACTGAGATGGAAACGCCTCACTTTGACGTTGTGCGTATCCGTGCCCAGGATGACGACAACTCTGACTTTAGCTACAAGATGGCCCATGAACTAAGCAAACCTGAAGTGGAACCTGTCACCGAAACGACAGCTGCAGCACAGTCATTGCCGCAGCCAGCCGTAAAAACTATTGTCCCGTCAACGCCGGCACCTAGCGTCGCTAAGCCTGAGCCTGTTGTGGTCAAGTCTCCGGGGCTGGTGAAGCGCCTCTGGGATAGCCTATTTGGTGAAAAACCTGCCAAAGAGGAGGAAGAGAAGCCTAAACCTCAGGGCCGCAATTCGCGCAATAATCGTAACCGTGGCGGTCAGAATAATCGCACGCGTTCTAATAATCGTGGTCGCTCAAATAACCGCAGTGGCGATTCTCGAAATGATAATAATCGCAACGAAGGTGGCCGCAGCGATAATGCTCGTAACGACAAACGTCCAGACGGCAATCAAAACAACGAAGCCCGTGACAATGATAGTCGTCGTGGCAACAGCAACCGCCGTAACAATAACAACCGCAATAAGGATCAGGTAAAAACGGATACAGCCGCGGTTGAAGCGACTGCTGACACGCAAAAGAAAGCAGATACCAAGCAAGCTACAGGTGATCAATTGCAGCGCCGGCCAGATGAGAAACGTCGTGGCCCACGTCGTCGCCGTCAGCGTTCAGATGTACCCAAAGAAATGCTTGATAAGACAGCAACAATAGCCGGCACAGTAACCACCGAGAATGTGCCAGTGCCAGCTCCAGCCGCACCTATATCAGAGTCGCCTGCCGCCCTGCCAACAGCAGCACCCGCCGAGGATAGCATTGCTCAGGAAAAAACGGATAAGCCTGCGCGCCCCAAGCGTAAAGCTGCACCCAGAAAGCCCAAGGCCGCAAAGGAAACAGTCACTGAGGTACCGGCAACTACTGAAGCAGCTACACCAGCAGCTAAACCGACTCAGGTATCGACTCCGACACAAGAGTCTGCAGCCCCTGATGGTGCCGTCGCTAAAAAGCCGACTCGTCCCAAGCGCAAGGCCGCAGCCAAACCCAAAGCGGTCAAAACCGATGCCCCTGCACCAGTAGCTGAAGGGCCTCGCGCGAGTAATGATCCTCGCCAAAAGCCCAAGCCGGTCAGCAAGGTTGAGATTAGCACTGAACGACCAGTAGCCGCCAAACCCGCTGAAGTGAAAGCCAGTGCGCCAACCCCTGTACCAGCTAAATCGTCTGCTCCCAGAGCATCAAATGATCCGCGCAAGAAGCGTGCTGCTGAGCAATCAACAGCGAGTGAAGCTCCAGCAAACGCAACCAATCAGGAAAGTGGAGAAAAAGCACCAAAGGAGTAATTGGTACTTGTCAGTGATTAAAGGCGCTGTATAATCAGCGCCTCAAAACGGTGGGATGGCAGAGCGGTTGAATGCACCAGTCTTGAAAACTGGCTTAGGTTAATAGCCTAACTAGGGTTCGAATCCCTATCCCACCGCCATATAAAGTAGAAAAACCTCTGTTTTTGCAGGGGTTTTTTTATGTATTTTAAAAAGTGGTTGCTAGCTACTTTTAGACGCTAGTACATACCAGCTATTTTGACGAGATAGAGATCAAAGTCGAATCGCTGGCCTCCATAAATCCCATCTCTCTACTGACGATTCGCATTAGCCTTAGCCATCCAACTGTAAATTCGGCGCTATTAAAGTAAAGCGTTCCTATATCAAAGCGCAGCAACCCAAATTTTAAGGCGCCCGCGGTACTGTATGTCGTCGGTTTTAGCTATAATGCCGGTGACTCCCCTTGGTGAAATTGGATATCACGCTAGCCTCCTAAGCTTGAATTTCAGGTTCGACTCCTGAAGGGGAGACCATTACAATCCCCGCCATGAATCTTCTCCTGCTAACCAATGATCAATGTCGCGATGACGTTGCCACTGTATCTGGTCGACAACTTGAACATCTCCTGAACGTACAGCGCGCTGAACTCGGTGATTCGGTGCGTGTGGGGCTGATAAACGGCCTTATGGGCGAAGGGACGATTGCAACGTTAGATGCCAAACAGGCTACCCTTCAGCTCAGCTTAAGGACACCGCCGCCAGAGGCGGTCCCATTGACCCTCATACTGGCGCTGCCAAGGCCAAAGATGCTGCGTCGAACATTGCAAACCATTGCAGCCATGGGCGTTAAAAGACTCTATTTAATTAACTCGAGTCGGGTTGAGAAAAGTTTTTGGCAGACGCCCCTATTGCGAGCAGAGGCCATTGAGGAAGCGCTTATTCTAGGGCTGGAGCAGGCCAAAGACACCGAGATGCCTGAGATTTATCTACGTAAATTATTTAAGCCGTTTGTCGAGGATGAGCTAGCGGAGATTATAAAAGGCAGTCAGGCACTAGTTGCCCACCCCATTACCCAGACGCCCTGCCCGATCAATTGCAGCGCGCTCATTACATTAGCTGTCGGGCCTGAGGGCGGCTTTATTCCTTACGAGATCGAGAAACTTAATCAGATTGGCTTTGAATCTGTCCATCTGGGGCCGCGGATTCTGCGCGTAGAGACCGCAGTACCCGCGCTGATTTCACGGCTTTTCCCCGCCTAGCGTCGGCGTGGTGCAGAGCGCGAAGACCTAGACTGCGGCTTAACCTTTTTAGTTTCCCGCTTTTTGATTTCTCTCTCGCGACGAGACTCACCTGGCACCAGGAATGAATCGCCATTGCCAATCAAATCTGCCCGATTCATGCGGCGCAATGCTTTGCGTAACATCGGCCAGTTTTCCGGGTCATGATAGCGCAGGAACGCCTTGTGCAACGTTCGCTGCTCTTTGCTTTTGGCACTAAAGATCTTTTCGCTATTATTGCGGCCAAGTGGCTTCAGGGGGTTCTTCTCGGTGTAATACATAGTCGTGGCTGATGCCATAGGCGAGGGATAGAAGTTCTGTACCTGATCAACCCGGAAGTCATTATTTTTTAACCACAGCCCCAAGCTCATCATATCTTCATTGGTTGAACCCGGGTGGGCAGAGATAAAATAGGGTATTAAATACTGCTTTTTATCTGCCTCTTTGGAGAAGCGCTCAAACATCTCTTTAAATTCATAATAGGTTCCCATACCCGGCTTCATCATCTTGGTCAGCGGGCCATCCTCTGAGTGCTCTGGCGCAATTTTTAAGTACCCGCCAACATGGTGGGTCACCAGCTCCTTAACATACTCCGGGTCCTTAACCGCAAGGTCATAGCGCAGACCAGAAGCGACGACTACTTTTTTTACCCCTTCCAACTCACGCGTTTTGCGGTAGAGCTGGGTGGTATGTTTGTGATCGGTTTCAAGATTAGTGCATATAGTGGGATACACGCAGGATGGACGCCTGCAGGTCTCTTCAATTTTTTTATCTTTGCAGTTAAGGCGATACATATTAGCCGTAGGGCCGCCAAGATCGGAGATAACACCGGTAAAGCCCGGGGTAAGATCACGAATTTTTTCCACTTCCTCGAGAATGGATTTCTCTGAGCGACTCTGAATAATTCGCCCTTCGTGCTCAGTAATTGAACAGAAGGTACAGCCACCGAAACAGCCGCGCATTATATTCACCGAAAAACGAATCATATCGTAAGCTGGTATCTTTGCCTCACCATAGGAGGGATGCGGCACTCGCTTGTAGGGTTGTTCGAACACCCAGTCGAGCTCTTCTGTCTCCAGGGGGATCGGCGGCGGATTGACCCAGATATCATTGCGACCCTGGTTTTGCACCAGCGGTCGCGCATTGCCCGGATTAGTCTCACGATGGAAAATACGGTCCGCATGCGCGTAGAGAACAGGATCAGCAATCACCTGATCATAGGAAGGCATGCGAATATAGGTAGTACTTGGATCGGTTTTAATGGCCTGGGTATCAGGGATTATAGATAGCGGCTTGGGTTCCAGGTCAGCCAACTCGTTTGCATCGCCCTCAACCAGTGCCTTGTCTGCCTTAATACGAATATCTTTAGCATCATCACAGTCACTGGGCTGCGACTTGGTCACGTAGGGGTTCTTGTGTTTCTCTACCCTGCCGGGCTGATCGATCTGCGTAGAATCGATTTCACTCCAGCCTTTGGGGATTTCACGGCATAGGAAAGCGCTGCCTCGCAGGTCTGTAATATCTCTAATATTTTCGCCATTGGCTATACGGTGAGTTAACTCAACCATGGCGCGCTCAGCATTGCCATAGAGCAGTATGTCCGCGGTACTGTCCATCAATACTGAGCGCTTTACCGACTCAGACCAATAATCATAATGCGCCAGACGGCGCAGACTGGCTTCGATACCACCAACCACTACTGGCACATCGGAATAGACTTCGCGACATTTTTGCGTGTACACCGTGACCGCCCGATCTGGTCGCTTGCCACCCTCGTCACCGGCCGTGTAGGCATCATCGTGGCGCAGTCGACGATCAGCAGTGTAGCGGTTGATCATCGAGTCCATATTACCCGCAGTCACACCGAAGTACAGATTGGGCTTACCCAACTCACGGAAACTCTCAGTGTTGCGCCAGTCCGGCTGTGACAGAATACCCACGCGATAACCCTGAGATTCCAAGACTCGACCAATCACAGCCATACCAAAGCTCGGGTGATCCACATAGGCATCGCCCGTGACTAATATGACATCACAGCTATCCCAGCCCAGCTGGTCCATTTCTGCGCGGGTCATGGGTAAAAATGGTGCTGGCAACAAGCATTCCGCCCAATATTTTGGGTAGTCATAAAGCGCTCTTGGATTTGCTGAAAATACGGCCATAGATAAATTCGCTGAGTTGAGCCCGGTCAACAGGCTGCGATTGATAATAGGCTGTTATTGTAGCTGATTCGTCGACCTGTGAGCGACTGTTTTCACTTGCTGCAACAGGCTCCTGACTGCCATGGCATCAGGATCAAACGATAGCCTGGGGTCTATATGTAAATGAGAATCAATATTATTAACATTTGCCTAATAAGCGCGTACAATGTTTGGCATCAGTTAACACAGGGCCACAATATGACACTTTGGGATCTTACACAGGGCACATCTGCCACGGTTAGCGCCTTTGCAGCCAGCATAGAAGCGGGGTACCGCACACGCCTCAGCGAGCTTGGCTTTTACCCTGGTGAATCAATTGCCTGTGTTATGGCGCCCAGCCTTGGCGCCCCCAAGCTCTATCGTGTCAACAACACCGTCTATTCCCTGGACGATAGCACTGCATCTATGATCGAAATTGACTAGGGCCCATAGTTAGCTTTATGTCACTCGCCAGTTCTCATATTGCCCTGATTGGCAGCCCTAATTCAGGCAAAAGTCTGCTGTTTAATCGCCTGACTGGGCTCAATCAAAAAGTGGCTAACTTCCCCGGTATCACTGTCGACATTGGGACAGGCACTAGTCTCACCGACCGTAGCACGCAATACCTTGATTACCCTGGGGTCTATTCACTGCAGGCCATTTCTGGTGAAGAAAAGCTGGCGGTCGATGCCTTTTTCAATGCTCTGGATACAGGCCACCTGGACGCGGTGATCTGTGTTGTTGATGCCACCAGGTTAGAAAAAGGGCTGATCTTTGCCTTGCAGGTTATTGAGACCTGCCGTCGATACAACAAACCTCTGGTGATCGCCGCCAATATGAACGATGTTCTGGCGCAGCACAGAATGCAACTAGATGCCGAGGGCCTGGCCTGCGCACTGGGCGTATCTGTGCTGCCCATATCAGGGAAAACAGGTTTCGGCCTCGCAGATATCCCTGCGACCATTGCCACAGCAACAGCACCTACTGAAACCTATGCTATTGCCGGTGATATCATTGCCAGTGACGACTCCCTGATTCATCGTCAGGCGCAACAACTGGCCAATGATTATGGCCCCAAGGGAGATCTACTCATCAATGCGCAAACCAAGCTGGATACGTTTTTCCTCCACTCTTGGCTTGGCGGAGTCAGTTTCTTCGCCATTATGTATCTGCTATTCCAATCAATATTCACCTGGGCCGCACCGGTTATGGATGGCGTGGAGACTCTTCTCCAGATTAGCTCTGATGCTGTTTTAGCCCTGACTCCTGAAGGAATGGCTAGCGATTTTATTGCCGATGCGCTGTTCGGTGGTATTGGCGCGTTTCTCGTCTTTGTTCCTCAGATATTTGTTCTTACGTTGGTCGTTGGCATACTCGAAGATAGTGGATATCTGGCGCGAGCTGCGGTGATCTGTCACAAGCCGCTACGCCTGTTTGGCCTTACCGGAAAGAGTTTTATTCCAATGCTGTCAAGCGTTGCCTGTGCTATTCCCGGCCTCTATGCGGCGCGCACAGTGGACTCACCACGCAAGCGCTGGCTGACCTATCTGGCAATTCCACTGATGCCCTGCTCTGCTCGCCTGCCTGTTTATACGTTGTTGATTGCTGCGTTTATCCCAGCGCAAAAAGCCCTGGGCGGCCTGGTTGGCTGGCAGGGTGCGGCCATGTTTGGTATCTATGTATTTGGCATTATTTGCGCGTTGTTGGTGACGGCGGTGGTCTCGCGCAGCAGTGCTGAAATGCGTTCAGATTTGCCCTTTGTGCTTGAAATGCCGCCCTATAGATTGCCCTCCTGGCGGCCCTTGCTGCACAATGCCTGGAACCGCAGTAAACATTTTGTCACCAAGGCAGGTAAGATTATTTTCATCGTCACTCTGGTCATTTGGGTGCTCGGCTACTTCCCAAATCAGGGAGCCTCTCTGGCAGATTCTTGGCTAGGTACTCTGGGGCAATGGATTGAACCTGTCTTTGAACCTCTAGGTCTGGACTGGAAATATGGTGTAGCAATTCTAACGTCGTTTTTGGCACGCGAAGTGTTTGTCGGCACATTGGGGACATTATTTGGGATTGAAGATGCTGAAGAGAACTTTGTCTCTCTGACTCAACAGATCCAGGACAGCGGGCTGCCAATCGGCTCTGGTGTAGCGCTGCTGGTATTCTTTGCTATCGCATTGCAATGTGTTTCAACACTCGCGGTTCTGGCCAAGGAAACTGGGTCTTGGCGTCTGCCCACACAGCTGTTTATCAGCTATAGCATCTTTGCCTATGTCGCGGCATTCCTAACCTACCATCTGGTTGGTTTTGTGCTGTAACCAGGCCGGCTATTTGTCCTGGTCAGTCGCCTCTTCAAACATAATATATTCACAGGCATGCATACCGCAGTTGTTGTAGGTGGCCTGGGCACTGAGATTGCCCGTTTCCGCATAGAGTCTAAAGCCACATACCGGCGTTTCTTGCTCGGCAGCCATCGTTTTTAGCATTGCATACATTGCACTGTACAGTCCCTGTCGACGAAACTCAGTCTTCACATAAACTGATTGAATCCACCAAAACAACCCATTGCGCCAATCGGACCATTCGTAGGTCACCATTAGAGTAGCGGCCGCCATACCATCAATTTCCGCCACCAGATAAAAGCCGAACTGAGGTCTGGCAAAGAGCCCCTCAACCCCCAACGTTGCCTTCTGTGGGTCCAGTACTTTATTTTCGGTCTCCATTGCCATGGCACAGTTGTGAGATGTGAGTAATGGCGCATCTGACTTATCCGCGATACGTATTTTGAGCATTGCTTAGGCACCCTGTTATTGTCGTTTTTTGGCGACGTAATTAAAACATTGATAGCCGCATTAGACCATTGCGCAATGGGCCTTTAGGGCCTATGGTTACGCCATCTATGCACAGCATTACCATTCAAGACATTCCTTATCGTCCCGACAGTGAAACCCTGTTTGCGGTCCTTCGCGACCTGCCAGATGCAATCTGGTTGGACAGCGGTAAACCGCGCAGCCTGCAAGGCCGCTTCGATATTATATCTGCCAGCCCAGATGTGCTGATTGAAACCCATGGTGAGCTCTCTACCATCACAGATACAGATGGCACAACCACCAGTAGCGAGGATCCATTTTTCCTCGCAGAGCAACTTCTGGCGCCAATGCTCGATGTAAATTCCGCGATGTCTGCTAACCCCTTTGTCGGCGGCATTATGGGGTATTTTGGTTATGATCTAGGGCGCCGGCTGGTCGATATTCCCGATCGCGCCAAGACCGTTGCTGACCTCCCGGATATGCGTATTGGTCGCTATCTGTGGAGCCTGGTTATCAATCATTCGGCCCAGCAGAGCCAGATTTTCTTCCATGCGCTGTGCCCGCAAGCGTTGAAAGAGGATATCGTTCAGCGCCTGACTAGTGACAACAATCACTCGCCAGCGAATGAATTTCGGCTGACTCAACCGTTTAAACCGACGCTCTCACCACAGCAGTACAGCCAGTCTATTGACAGTATCAAAGACTATATTGCCAGCGGTGACTGTTACCAGACCAATTTTACTCAGCACTTTAGTGCCAATTATGAAGGTGACCTGTGGTCGGCCTACCTGGCATTGCGTGAAGCGGCACCCTCACCCTACTCCGCTTTTTGGCAATGGCCCAACAAGGCGCTTCTGTCGCTTTCCCCGGAACGCTTTTTGAAATGCTCGGTGGGCAATGTAGAAACCAAGCCCATTAAAGGTACGCTACTGCGCGGTAAGACTGTTGAAGAGGACCAGAACAACGCCGTCAGGTTACTCAATAGCGATAAAGACCGCGCTGAAAACCTAATGATTGTTGATTTGCTGCGTAATGATCTGAGTAAAAATTGCCAGCCAGGCAGTATTCGCGTGCCCAAGCTTTTTGCCCTTGAAAGTTTTCCCAATGTACATCATTTGGTGAGCACAGTTACCGGGGTTTTAGCCGACCAGAGTAGCGCGATTGATTTGCTTAAAGGCTGTTTTCCCGGAGGCTCGATTACCGGCGCACCCAAGAAACGCGCCATGGAAATTATTGAAGAATTGGAGCCGGTTAAACGCTCGGTCTATTGCGGTAGCATCGGTTATATCAGCGCCACAGGTCGCATGGACACCAATATAGCCATTCGCACGTTGGTCGCTGACGGCGGCACATTGCATTGCTGGGGCGGCGGCGGCATTGTTGCCGACTCAGAACCAGACAGTGAATATCAAGAGTCAATCAATAAGATACAGTTGCTACTAAATACGTTGCAAACCCTTTAGGCGGCGTAAGCCTTGGCCACCTCCTGCGCAATAGTTTCAATGCCCTGCTTTACGGTACTGCCATCCTGCGCATAGGATACGCGGATGCATTCTTGCTGGTGCTGCCAGCCAGAATCCATGCCGGGGAAAAAGTTATGTCCTGGTACCACCAACACACCACGCTGCTTGAGGCGTTCGTACAGCGCCTGACTGGTAATTGGCAATCCATCAAACCATAGCCATAAAAAGATCGCGCCCTCCGGGCTGTGAATACGATAAGGTAAATCACCGAGCTCAGCTCTAAACCAATCAACCGCCTGCTGAGCGCGACTCTTGTAAAATGGCTTGATCAAATTATTGCTCAGAGCCAGTATTTCGCCGCTACGAAAAAGCTCTCGCGCAATAGTTGGGCCCAGATTGCCACAGGCCAGGTTAACCACAGTATTGGCATTGCTATAGGCCTGCACTATTTCTTCACGAGCCACGACAATGCCAGTGCGTACACCGGGAAGACCCAACTTGGAAAGGCTCAAAACCAAAATAGTATTGTCATTCCAATGGGGTTTGGCATCGTTAAATAAAATACCAGGGAACGGCAAGCCGTATGCGCCATCAATAATTAAGGGGATATCTGCGGCTATTGCAATCTCATCCAAATGCTCAATTTCATCATCGGTAAGCACGTTGCCGGTGGGGTTGGTTGGCCTTGATACACAAAGAGCAGCTGTCTGCTCTGTTACCTTAAGCTGTGAAAAATCGACATGATATTTAAATAAATTGTCGTCCATCAGTTCGATATCAGGGCGTGTCGCAGTAAAAAAATCACGCGATAAACCTATATCACCATAGCCAATATATTCCGGTGCCAGCGGCAGATGGATAGACCGATTGCTGCCATCAGGCATAGTACCGGCAAGCATATTGTAGAGGATAAAGAACGCTGCCTGGCTGCCATTAGATATAGCGATATTACGTTCAGACAGATCCCAGCCAAACTGTTTTTTCAGCAGCCCGGCAATCTGCCCACGAAACACCTTATCGCCCTGAGGCGATTGATAGATACCCATAAGGCTGTGCAGCTGCCCCGGGTCTGCCAATACCGCCTCCAGACGCGCTTTAAAGATGGCCTCAGCCTCAGGAATGCGGCCAGGATTGCCGCCACCCATAAATATCATATCCGGGTTTTCATTGAGCGCGGTGCCCAGGTCGTCCATCAACTCAACAATACCTGTAGGCGCACAAAACTTATGGCCAAACTGCGATAACTTCAAAACTTACTCCTGTAATAATGGTTCCATATACCTAAAGGTAAAATTTACTCTCGACTGTTCAAGGCTGATTACCTTGGGCAATCGATGCTGCCAATATTCCTGTATTCCCGCGCCCATTAACAACAAGGACCCATGGGGCAATTTGACTGAGAGCCGCTCTTTAGTTGTATTGTGGCGCAACTGAAATACGCGTTCGGCACCCAGGCTGAGAGAGGCCACCAACGGCTCTGTGCCAAGCTCGGGCTCATTGTCTGCGTGCCAGTCCACGCTGTCTCGGCCATGGCGATAATGATTTACCAGAGCCCGGTTAAAGTGATGCCCGGTGACCTGCTCAACCGATGCCCTGAGCGAATCCATCCAATCCGGAAACTCTAGCGCCTCGAGACGAATACCCGAGTAAGTGTAGCTGGTATTTTGCGCCCCGAACCAATTTTGCAGGCGCGGCACAGGGATGCGTCTACCAGCAATATTAATCATATCCTCTCGCCAGGGCGTTTTGGCGATTGCGGTAGCGAGCAGAAAATCGGCCTGTGGGCCATCCAGCCAATTGGGCCAGAAAATAATTTCAGACTTTCGCTCGTCAGTTAAATGCACAGGGATAACCTGCTGATCAAATAGATCCATTACTGCCTACCCCTAATGAATACCGTAGAGTCTGGGCTCAATGTCTAAATCGATACCAAATTTCGCCGCCACTGCAGCTTGAATCTCTGCGGCCAATGCCAGTAGCTCTGCGCCTGTACCACCGTAATTAACGAGGACCAGCGCCTGATGCTCGTGCACACCAACGGCCCCTCTGCGCTGTCCGCGGAAGCCACATTGATCAATCAGCCAGGCCGCGGCAATCTTATAGCGACCGTCTGGCTGCAGGTAATGGGGAGCTGTATCACCACCGCTGCGCAATCGACCTAGCGCGGACGCTGCTACTGAGGGGTTTTTAAAGAAACTTCCCGCATTGGGCAACTGCGCCGGATCTGGCAATTTTTGCTGGCGAATGCGACAGACAGTTTCGCTGACCAATTCAGGCGTTGGTGTTTGATTGTCGAGAGCTTGAGCCAAGGCAGGATATTGGATATTCGTATCTGGCTGCAGGCTTAGGCGCAGGCAAACATGAGTAATAAGGTAGCGATCTTTGTAGGCCTGTTTAAAGATGCTGTCGCGGTAACCGAACGCACATTGTTCGCGATCGAGCGTGACAACCTCACCGCTGCGGATATCAATGGCCTGTAGCGAGACAAATAGATCGCAGAGCTCCACCCCATAGGCACCAATATTTTGAATTGGTGCCGCCCCCATATTGCCCGGTATTAGGGACAGGTTTTCGAGGCCGTACCAACCCCTGTGCAAGCAAAACTCAACCATTTGATGCCAGTTCTCACCCGCAGCAAAGGTTACTTCAACTTGGCCATCATTCACTGGCGCAGTGCTAATACCCTTGAGATCCAGGTGTACTATAAGCCCCTTAATATTCCCAGCGATAACCATATTACTGCCACCGCCAAGTGGTGTAATTTGCAGATTATTAGCCTTGGCAAAGGCAATCGCCTGCTGTATTTCCGCAGCGCTAGTAACTGCGCAGAAATACTCCACGCAGGCGGGCAGTGCCAAGCTATTTAAGTCTTGCACAGAGACTTGCCGTTGAATATCAAGGGCCTTCAAAGCGATTGCATCTCTGGGCTGTTGAGTCGAATATGTGCCAGTAGACCTGCCGAGGCCTCTTCGACCAAATCTAACACCAGCGCAAAACCATTGTCACCGCCATAGTAAGGGTCGGGAACCTCTGTCTGCTCTGACTGCTGCGAGTAATCGAGAAATAGCCCTAACTGGCCACTGTAATCCCGGGGTCGCATAGCCCGCAGATTACTGAGGTTTTCATTGTCCATTGCGATAATATAGTCAAATTCATTAAAGTCTGCCGTCTCTACCAGGCGGGAGCGTAACGTCGACATATCGTAGCCTCGCTCGGAAGCGACCGCACAGGTGCGTTTATCCGGCGCATGCCCCAGATGCCAGTCACCAGTACCCGCGCTATCGACCAGAATCTGGTGCGTCAGCCCTTCCGAATCCACCATAGACTGGAATACCGCATGGGCAGTTGGTGAGCGACAAATATTGCCCAGACAGACAAACAAGACGGAAACGTTACTCATATCTGCTCAAAACCTATACTGTTAATATTTAAAGTAATACCTAAATAAAATATCATAAGCTTATGTTTTATCTATTATTAATAAATTTTATTATTGCCTGCAGGTCTTCTTCTGTATCTATGCCGGCAGGCACAGGCTCTATTGCATCCGCAACATGAATACCCACCCCATTCCACATAAACCGCAACTGCTCCAGCGACTCCGCTTGCTCCAAGGGCGCAACTGGCCAGGCCACAAAGCTATTTAACTGCGCAACTCGGTAGGCGTATATCCCTATGTGACGACGCGCCAGATCCAATTCAGGCATAGAGGATTGACTGGACTGGAAGTGATCTCGCGGCCAGGGCACTGGCGCGCGACTAAAATAGCAGGCCATCCCCTGTTTATCTGATACGACTTTTACAGTATTGGGGTTAACGAAATCGGAGACCGCTTCAACCGGCTCACAGAGTGTAGCAACGCCGGCTCGAGCATTTTGCGCTAGGTTCTTTGCAACCTGATTAATCACCCCAGGGGGTATTAGCGGCTCATCACCCTGTACATTGACCACCAGCTGCTCATCATCCAGACCAAGCTGCTGGGCAACCTCCTGCAAGCGATCAGTGCCCGACACGTGGTCTGCTCTCGTCATGCAAACTTCAGCGCCAAATGCCCGTGCAGCATGCTCAATACGGCTGTCATCCGTGGCAATAACAACCTGCGCAGCATTGCTCTTAAGCGCCTGCTGCCAAACTCGCTGAATCATCGACAGGCCTGCAATATCCCGCAGCGGTTTAGCGGGCAACCGAGTGGATGCGTAGCGTGCAGGGATAATTACAATAAAGCTCATATATCATTCTCATGGTTTTTGTTAGGGGACTGGTAACTTAACAGCCCTGCGGCCTCAATAAACCTATCGACAAACTCTGCTGGAACAGTCATCTCAACCTCGAGCACCCAAACATTATCAGCCGCAACATCGGTGTATTTTACCGCGTCTTTGGCGGTGATAATAACGGGCAGATCATCATCAAAACTAAGATCACCAAGCGCTAGCTGCTGATGGTCGTCACAGCCAACCAAATCAACTTCAAAACCGAGCTGCTGCAGAGTAACGGCGAAGCGTTCGGGGTTGCCTATAGCCGCCACAGCATGCACTGAGGAAGGCCCAGTCCAACCGGATGCTACCACTGTCTTATCACTTGCTAAGTGGCGAAATACACTTGGCTGCAAATCTATTTGGTACTTTTCAACATCAGGGGAGAGCGTCACATTTGCCCCCCTATCGGGCGCCCCATTAATAAGCACAAAATCTACCTGATTAAGACGCTGCGCGGACTCTCGAAGCGGTCCAGCAGGTAGGCAGTAGTGATTACCCAAACCTCTTGCACCGTCAACTACCGCTATCTCAATATCCCGATGCAAGCGGTAATGCTGTAGGCCATCATCACTCAAAATCACATCACAGTGATGATTCGCCAGCAGATAGCCAACTGCAGCAACCCGATCAGGGGCTACCACCACAGGACAGTTACAGGCCCGCGCAATCAACAGTGGCTCGTCACCACATTGGGCTGCATTAATGCCCTCAATAACATCCAATGGATAGCCCTGCGCGCTGCCGCCATAGCCGCGACTGACCACCCCAACATTATAGCCACGTGCATTTAACGCTTTGACCAGAGCTATTATCAAGGGCGTTTTACCACTGCCACCTACCGATATATTGCCAATGATGGCTACCGGTGAAGCGAAGGCATTACCCTGGTATTTTGACTGCAGCTGAGCGCGACGCAATCGCGCAATTAGACGGAATAACCCTGCCAAAGGCAGTAAAAGAACCAACCACCAGCTATTGCTGTACCAGGCTTTTGTTAGACGCTGCTCGGCACTAGGCAAAATCAGCCTGCCTCTGGCTCATCAAATTGATTGTGGTAAAGCTGTGAGTAGCGACCCGCTGTCGCCAGTAGCTCTGCATGGCTGCCCTGCTCCACAATAGCGCCATTTTCCATCACCAAAATGCGATCTGCTTTTTCAACCGTGCTGAGGCGGTGAGCAATTACAAAGGTGGTACGGTCTTTCATTAATTCCTCTAGAGCAGCCTGAATATGGCGCTCTGAATCTGTATCCAGTGCGGACGTGGCTTCATCTAAAATAAGCACAGGAGCATTTTTTAACACTGCTCGGGCAATGGCAATACGCTGGCGCTGACCACCAGACAGCATCACGCCATCATCCCCGATATGGGTACCGTAACCCTCGGACAAATTTTCGATAAACTCATGGGCATGGGCAATAGAGGCTGCGGCAGCAACTTGATCGACGCTGCGATCGGCCAACTCACCATAGGCGATATTATTAAAAATGCTGTCATTAAAGAGCGTCACATTCTGGCTAACAATGGCGATATGTTTGCGTAAATTAGCTAGCGAAAAATCGTTCACATCAACGCCGTCAAGCAGAATACTGCCTTCACCATGGTTGTAAAAACGCGGAATTAAGCTTACCAGTGAGGTTTTACCGCTACCGGATGAACCGACTAGCGCAATGGTCTCGCCTGGATTAACCCTGAAGTTAATATCATTAAGTACAGGACGGTCAGCACTGCCATAGTTAAAGTTGATATTCTTAAATTCAAAGTTACCGGCGACAGAATTCCGCTCAACAGTACCTGTGTCGACCTCTTCTTCAGCATCTAGAATTTCAAAAATAGACTCGGCAGCGGCAATGCCCTTTTGCACGTCACTATTAACTTCAGTGAGCTGTCTAATCGGCTTGATTAACATGCCAGAGGCAACCAGAAAGGTAATAAAACTGCCCGTCGTCATGGTTTCAAGAATTGCCGGGTTAAGCATAAAGCCAGTAATAGCGCCAAAGGCTAATGACACTATCAGCATAACCAGCGGATTGCTGATACCCTCAGTGAGAGACATTTTCATATTCTGACGACGATTGCTGTGACTAGCTGTATCAATGCGCGCACGCTCAGCGTCCGCACCGCCAAACATACGCACCTCTTGATAGCCGCTGACAGCTTCCTGGGTAACATGGGTAACATCACCCATAGCTGACTGAATACGCTTGCTGATCAGCCTAAAACGCTTGCTGACGACACTTACCAAGATGGCGATAAATGGCATCACCGCTATAAAAAATAGCGTCAATTTCCAATTTACATAGAACAGGTAGCTCATAAGGCCGATCACCAAACTGCCCTGCTGTAATAGCGTTTTAACTGCTTTGGTTCCCGCCTGAGTTACCTGCTGCACATTAAACGTCACGACCGAAACCAGGTGACCAGACATCGACTGATCAAAAAAGCGGAAAGGTAACAGCAAGTATTTTTCAAAAATATCCAGGCGCAGTGCATGGACAAGGTAGTTCGAGACATAGGCGAGACCGTAGCTGCCAATTAAATAGCCAAGCCCGCGGATCATACTGACCACCACCAGGAATAAGGGAATCACCAACCAGCGGTATTCATTGAGTGCATCGCCGAACAGCGCATTAGCAAAATAGGCAGTTATACCGGTACTTGGTAGGCTTTCTCCAGCTGCTGAGCCCGTCAGCGTCGATACCGTATCCGTGATGTAACCAAGCAGGTCGACAAAGGCCACTTCGGCCGCGGAGTGCATCACCAGCCCAAAAATAGCGACACTAAAGGCGCCCCAATAGCGGCCGACATAGCTGAGTAATCTGGCGTAGGTTTTTGCTCCGCTAGACGCAGAATTCTGGGACATATTTTATTGCTCTTGTGTCTGCTGCGTGGCGATATTCAGCCGCCTAAAACCTAACTGCCCGGCCGCGTCCATGGCGATCACGACAGCCTGGTGGGTCGCGTCGGCGTCAGCCGTGATAATGAGTGGCATCTCTACGTTGCCTCCCGAGGCATCCTGTAAAGCCGCCATAATGGTCTTGATCTCACGATTTATCAAATATTGTCCATTGACCGCATAATTACCCTCGGCGTTAACCAGTAGTTCAAGAGTCTGAACGGCATTTTCGGCAGGCGCTCCGTCGGCCTCAGGTAGGCTGATCAGCAGCCGAGTTTCCCTGGTAAAAGTGGTGGTCACCATAAAGAAAATCAGCAGTAAAAACACCACATCAATCAGCGGCGTGAGATTAATCCCGTTATCAGGTCTGAGTTTACGTCTAAACTTCACCGCATCAACCCTGCCTAAACAGGTCACTATGCATAGCGTCAACCAACTTGGTAGCCTGACCCTCTAACTGCACAACCAATGAGTCGACATGACGCTCAAAGTAGCGGTGTAAAACCATCGCAGGTATCGCAACCGTGAGGCCTGCTGCCGTCGTAATCAGCGCCTGAGAAATACCCCCTGCCAGTTGAGCCGCGCTACCCGTGCCAAATAGCATAATATCCGCGAACACCTCAATCATTCCCAACACAGTCCCCAGCAGGCCCAGTAGCGGCGTGGTATTGGCTATAGTGCCCAAAATAGAGAGAAAACGCTCCAGCTGATGAATCACCTGTCCGGCTGATTCTTCGATACTGTCTTTCATTACTTCGCGGCCATGGCCCGAATTACTGATCCCCGCGGCGAGAATATAGCCAAGTGGAGAATCGTCTCGTAGCTGTTTAAGGCGTTCACCGCCAAGTTCTTTATTGCGCAGCTGCTGCCACACTTGAGCCAGCTGACCCGCAGGCACAATACGCTCAGTGTTCAGGGTAATAAAGCGCTCAATAGAGATTGCGACAACAACAATTGAGCAGAGCAGAATTGGCCACATTATCCAGCCACCGGAAACGAAGATTTGATACACAATGAAGCCTAATTAATCCGTTAAAATCCCGGCAACTCTACCACAATCCCCAACAATGCTGTAACTGCAAATAGCAGTATCAGCGCCACCAGCGGTCAGGATCGACGCTCCTCACTGACTCGACTGTCAGCTCAGCCTGCTGATTCCAGACAAAACTAATCGCGCCCTGATCCGATGTTCGCCAAAGTTCACTAGCGACAGATTGATATCGGTCAATCACCGTACTATGAGGATGCCCAAACTGATGACGGTACCCTGAAGAGAAAACCACATGCTGTGGCCGCATTTGCGCCACAAATGCTGCTGTAGATGATGTTTTGCTGCCGTGATGAGGTGCGATCAAAATGGTGACAGGAGCAGACCCTATGCGCAATTGTTGCTCCACTGAACGCTCAATATCTCCCGGCAAAAGAATCGTTTGGTTGCGCCATCGAAGAAGCAGAACACAGGAACTATTATTACCCTCAATGGCACCGCCAGGGCCGGGGGATAATATTGTAAAGGTCACTAAATCAATACCCTGCCCCCATTGCCACCACTGGCCGGCAGCACATTGTTCAGACCCTTTCACACTAAAGCCTGGCCCGACCAAAAGTTCATCAACCTGAACCGATCTCAGCAATGATTCGACACCACCACTGTGATCCCCGTCTTCATGACTCACAATGAGTCTATCGATCCGGTTGCGTCCTCGACGCCAAAGGTAAGGCGCAATAATGCCACTGCCAGCACTAAAGCGATCGCCGTAGCTCGGGCCAGTGTCATAAACCAGTGTTTTGTCCGCAGTTTCCAACACCACAGCCAGCCCCTGACCCACATCAAGTACAGTAAGCCTTAGAGGGTGCTGCGGTTTTGCACCCAGCAATACAGCGAATAACGGCACCACAGATAACCAGCGACCCGGCAGTCCTCTTGGCATTAATAGGCTCAGCACAGCGAATAAAGCCGCAATAAGGCCCCAGCCATTAAAGGCCATCGGGGCATAACTGAACCCGACCGATGCAGGTAACCATTCAACAGCCCACCATAGAGCTGTGACTGAATGATCTGCCAAATGCCATAGCAATACCGATGCCTGTGGCCAGGTTGCATATAAGATCACGCCCAGCAGTGAGAGCGGAATACTGACAGTGGATATCCAGGGCACAGCCACAAGGTTAATCAATGGCGCCACCCAGGAAGCTCGGCCCATAAAAAACAACAGGGGAATCATCATAGCCACCAGCAGCGCCAGCTGAGCTGAGCCAACCCGCCGCAGGGAAAATCCGTGCGGCTTCGACGACCAGGGTGTGAACCACCATAGCAGCAACACCACAGCTACAAAGGAAAGCCAAAAACCCGCACTCAGCACTGCAAGAGGCTGACTAATAGCGATAAGTGCTAGCGCCCAAGCCACACAGGAAAATGGCTGTATACGACGACAAACGAGCTTACTGAGCATCACCACTACTACTGCGATCAGGGCTCGTTGGGTAGGCAGTGAAAACCCAGCCAACAGGCTATAACCAACTGCTGCTGCTATCGCTAGTAATGGCCCTAAGCAGCGGCCAATAGTGCTTACCGTAGAAGGAAACCAGCGAAAGAGCGGCAGTAGTAAGCGCCCAAATAGCGTACCCAGCGCAAAACCCAGACTGGCAATCAACCCTATATGTAAGCCAGAGATCACCAGCAAGTGAACAATGCCAAATCGTGCAAGATCCTCCCAATAGGCGCTAATTCCCTGTTTGTCTCCAATACTCAGCGCCGCCACCACAGCACCACCCAACGCTGACAGGCCACTGGCATTAATTGCCTGGCGAATCTGGCTGCGATAATGATGTACAGAAAATTGCGAGCCTTGAAGCCGCCGAGCCTTTTGTGCATGGCGAATATAGCCAGTGGCTGAGTAGCCCTGTTGCTGCAACCAACTCTGATAATCGAAGGCGCCAGGATTGCGCATACCGCGTGGCCGCCGCAATCTCAGTATTAGCTCCCAGCGTTCGCCTGGCACTAATTCTGCCCCTGCAGCATTGCTATACCAGCTTAACAGTAATGATTTGAGAGGCACCTCTCGAGACGGGTCAGCTAAAAGCTGCGCCGAGTCCACTGCAAACCTAAAGCGACTGCTCCGGTTATTGGTTGCAACCAGACTGTCAATGGTTCCAGTAACCACAAAATCGTGCTTATCAAGATGCTTAGGCAACTGGTGTAATAGCTGACGCTCGGCTAATAAATGCGCCCACAAAATACCAGAGATCAGACAGAGCATCGTATAGCCAGCTTTACGTGCTCGCCTAGGAATAAAGACACAGAGTAGAGCAAATGCCAGGGCACAGACGATAAGCGCATTGATCTCAGCGAGTTGCGGCCACCAGGCAACACAAAATATTCCGATACTTAAAGCCACAAGGTAACGCATGAAAGGCCCCCGCTTGCACATAACATTGAGACTGTTAAAGTCACAGCCATACCACACTGATTGAGCCAGTCTAACCAGGCTCGCTGTTTATAAGGGTAACGGTGTCCACAGTTAGATGAAAAATCTGTTAATTATTTATCATAGCCAAAGCGGTAATACTCAGAGGCTAGCCGAGGGCGTTTTAACCGGCTGTACGAGAGAGGCCGCTGTCAGCGCTAAACTGGTGAGAGCCTTTGATGCTCAACTTGACGATTTACTCTGGGCCGATGGCCTGCTGTTTGGTACACCAGAAAACTTCGGCACCATGAGTGGTGCGCTGAAAGATTTTTTTGATCGCACCTACTATCCAGCTGAACAACATAGACTCAATGCTCCCTATGCTATTTTTATCAGTGCAGAAAATGATGGTAGCGGCGCAGTTCGAGATATTGACCGCATTGCTAAGGGCTATCCACTGCGCAAAATTGCCGAACCACTAATTGCTAATGGGGCTATCACCGCAGAGCATATAGATCAGTCCCAGGACTTTGGTCAGGCTATGGCTGCTGGTCTGGCGCTGGGTATTTTTTAATGATGTCTGACAGATGGAATAGCATGTGAGTAGAGGTTTAGTTTTAACTGGGGGTGGAGCCCGGGCGGCCTATCAGGTCGGTGTGCTTAAGGGCATAGCCAGTATTTTGCCGAGAACGGTTTACAACCCCTTCCCTATCATCTGCGGAACCTCGGCTGGCGCCATTAATGCCCTGTCGATCGCCGGGCGAGCCGGGCCCTTCCGCCTCAGAACCAGAAAGCTGGAGACAATCTGGTACAGTTTACGCGCCTCTGATGTCTATCGTACTGATGCCTTGGGAGTGGCAACCAATGCCTTTCATATGGCCGCATCACTGCTGCACAGTGGCTATGGCATTGGTCGCCCTATTTCTTTGTTGGATAACACACCGCTGCGAGAGCTGCTGGACAACTACGTTAAGTTTGATTATCTGGACACTGCCATCAGCAATGGAGAATTAGAGGCCATTGCTATTAGCGCCATGAGTTATGCGTCAGGTCAGTCAGTCACATTCTTTCAAGGGGAGAAAAACATCCACCCCTGGAACCGCGCTCGACGCCGCGGCGAAAAAACCGACCTTACAATTGACCACCTAATGGCCAGCACTGCCATTCCAAGCCTTTTCCCTGCAGTAAAGCTTGAGGGAGGCTATTTTGGTGATGGCGCAGTGCGCCAGTTAAAACCTATTAGCCCCGCCTTGCATATGGGCGCCAGACAGTTATTCATTATTGGGGTTAGTGACAACGCAACCCATACAGATTCAGCACCGTCGTCAGAGCATTCTCCTTCAATTGCACAGATTATGGGCCACATGTTTAACAGCGCCTTTATCGATGCTGTAGAGAGTGACCTGGAGACATTGCGCACCATCAATCGCCTTGCCGCGGTAATACCTCAGTCGCTCAAAGATAATAATGGCATTACTGATTTAAATGCCGTGGAAATCCTCTCGATTTCACCGAGCCAATCAATCGATCAAATCGCTGAAGAGCACATCCATGAGCTACCAAGATCACTCAAGCTGTTCTTGAAACTGACCGGAGCAACCGCCCAGGGCGGCGGCACGAGCGCAGCTAGCTACCTGTTGTTCGAACCGGGCTTTTGCCGCAAGTTGATTGCACTTGGGAACAGCGACGCCTTGGCCGAGGAAGCGTCAATCCGGCAATTTTTTGCCCTGCAGGCCGATCAACGCGGATAGCCCGCAAAATTAGCCCGTAAAATTAGCCCGTAAAAACAGCACGCATAAAAAAGACGGGCCCTTTCAGGCCCGCCTCAGCTCTCCCCCTCTTGTCTCATTATTACTAACAATAACAAGAGGTATTTCCCCAAAGTCATCTCAAAACTTACCATTAAGACGAGCTGAATCTCAAACCCCTCATCGTTTTTTCAAAGACAAAAAAAAGCGCAAAACCAACGTTTTGCGCTTTTTGTTTGGAGCGGGAAACGAGGTTCGAACTCGCGACCCCAACCTTGGCAAGGTTGTGCTCTACCACTGAGCTATTCCCGCAGAAGCTTGTCCTTAAGCAACGTATAAAATGGCGTCCCGTAGGGGAGTCGAACCCCTGTTACCGCCGTGAAAGGGCGGTGTCCTAGGCCTCTAGACGAACGGGACGTGACTGGCTAGGAGGCGCGCATTCTAAGTAGCCACAAGAAGACTGTCAACCCTAATGGCGCTTAAATTTCAGTGCATTTGCCGTTTTCGCAATTCAGCGTTAAATCCAGCAAAAAAAGTCCTGATTCGATGCGCGTTTATAGCAAAATCTCTCTCAGCGCTTACTGAGGCCGACCGTACATCAACAATAGAGTTATTCGCATCTATTCGGGTAATTCGAATAGCGATATCCGCCTTGAAAGCCAAAAATTTAGTTTTGGAACGCAGACTTATAAGCCCAGTCGCAATATTCTCATTCAAAATTGACCAACCGAGCAGAGAGGCAACATAAATAGAAAGGTTAAATGCCTCTCGATAAGACGCAGTTACATTCAGGCTTTTAATATCCGGATAGGCCGCTAATTGCTGCCCCGCAAGCTCATCTGGATAAACCGATGAATTCTCGTCTACCGAGCGCATCATCGCTGCATAGACAAGCGGAGGCGGGTTTTCTACGTCTGTACTAATATCATTAAGATCAGGCGCCATTAAGCCTTCAATGCCAATACTGTAAAATGCGAGCAACAGCGGGAAGATGCAGACCAGCATAAGAGCAAATAGGTCCGCTGGCACATATTTCCCGTTAGAATGCCTGTTTAGCAGCACCGCTAAACCCAGCATTGCAACTATAGCACCAGCCCCTATCGTAACGGAGGCAATAACCTGCTTGCGCTTGAGCTGGACCAGATCAAGCTCGAGAACCAACGCCACCACAAGCAGGCAGACCAAGGCCACCTGCCCGGCAAAGCTAATTATTTTCATTACCAATACCCATCTAGCATTATATTTTGGCTACAATACTGGCTATAAGACCATAAACTATACATGTTTGAATAATGACTAAAATATTGCAATCTGACAAGCTCGGTGGTGTCTGCTACGAAATCCGCGGACCTGTACTAAACCATGCCAACTGGCTTGAAGATCAGGGCCAAAAGATAATTAAACTAAACATCGGTAACCCCGGTGCATTTGGCTTTGACGCGCCAGATGAAATTATCCATGACGTCATTCATAACTTGCGCGAAGCACAGGGATACAGTCATAGCAAAGGCCTGTTCTCAGCGCGCAAAGCCGTGATGCAGCGCTATCAGGCGCAGGGTATCAAGGGGATCGATGTAGAAGATGTAATTATGGGTAATGGCGTCAGTGAGCTGATCGTTATGGCCATGCAGGCGCTATTAAATCAGGGCGACGAAATACTTATCCCCTCCCCTGATTACCCATTGTGGACAGCAGCTGTGTCCATGTCTGGCGGCACAGCGGTCCATTACCATTGCGATGAAGCTGATGATTGGCAGCCCGATGTGGCAGATATCGAGTCCAAAATCACCGCCAACACACGCGGCATTGTTATTATTAACCCCAATAACCCAACAGGTGCAGTCTACTCTGATAGCGTATTACGACAGATTGTCGCCCTTGCCGAGCACCATAACCTAGTCGTCTTTGCAGACGAAATCTATGATCGGATTTTATATGATGGCGCAGTTCATACGCCATTAGCCAGCCTAGTGACAGAGGTGCCCTGCCTAACCTTTAACGGTCTATCCAAGACCTATCGACTGGCAGGCTTTCGCTCTGGCTGGATGTTAATCAGCGGTGCCAAACATATAGCAACGAGCTACATTGAAGGTTTGGAAATGCTTGCCTCTATGCGCCTGTGCGCCAACGCGCCCGCTATGCTGGCGGTGCAAACTGCGCTGGGTGGTTACCAGAGTATTGAAGACCTTATATTGCCTGGAGGGCGCCTACTTGAGCAGCGCGACCTGGCTCACAGACTGGTTACAGAGATACCCGGTGTTAGCTGCGTGAAGCCGCAATCTGCAATGTATCTATTTCCCAAACTGGATGCGCGGATGTACCCTATTGAAAACGATGAAGAGATGGTGCTCAACCTGCTGAAAGAAGAGCGCGTCCTGCTGGTACAGGGCTCCGCCTTTAACCTGCAAGACAGTCAGCATTTTCGCATTGTGTTTTTACCGGATAAAGACAAGCTAACCGAAGCCATCGGCCGTTTTGCAAATTTCCTCGGGCGCCTGCGTGGCTGATAAACCACTTGAGATAGACATGATTATGGCCAAGAACACCCAAAGTATTTCAGCTGAGCAATTAACGGAGGCTGCCGCCACCGATTTTAATGGCGCTGCAATTATTGATGAAAACGGCGTAGAAGTTGCGATTACCGAGGAGATGGTACAAAACGCCTGCGACCAGCTCGACTCCTCTGAAGAAAACCTCTAAGTCCGAAAGCCCAGACGCTTAAAACTGTCGTCTGCGCTGGTCACCGAGTAATACCCAAATTCTCGGCGCACCGGGTAGTTGCGCCGCAAGTTATCGAAGGCCGCCCCAACGGCCTCTCCACCGGCGAGATCAACGAGCGCTGCGCGCATTCTCTGATCATCAGCAGACACATCGTAACTGCATAAGATCGCCTCTTCCAAACTACTTATATCGGCCAAAACCTGACTTTCGACCGCGAGGTTGAGCGCTCCAGGGTTATCTAGGCCCTTAAACTGCAAAAACGCATCGAATACCATCTGCGTGCCATTAGTCTTACCCTCAAGACTATATCCAGCAATATGGGGCGTGGCCAAACTCACTAGCGCCATCAGATCGAGATCTAACTGCGGTTCTGGCTCCCAGACATCCAGCGCAACCTGCAATGGCAAACCGGCCGTCAGGCAGCCTAGCAGAGCCTTATTATCGACCACAGCACCGCGACCCGCATTGATTAGTAGCGCATGGGGCTTAAGTTGAGTCAGCACCTGCTGATTAAATAAATGCCGAGTGGGAAACTCAGTATCCGTGGTTATCGGCGTGTGCACACAGACGATGTCGCAGTCATAGAGCTGCTCAAAAGACCCCAGGTCAGCAATTGAGTCAGACGTCAGAAACGGGTCATAGACGCGGCAGCTAACCCCCAGATCGGCAAGTCGCCTGTAGAGACGACCACCGACATTGCCACAGCCAACGATACCCACTGTCTTAGTGCGCCAATCTGGCATTAGGCGGCACATTACGGACAGATCATATTGCACCACAGCCTCTGCATTGCAGCCCGGCGCGTGCGCAAAAGCAATCCCGGCAGACTGCAAATAATCAGTGTTGACATGGTCTGTGCCGATGGTCGCCGAGCCAACAAATCTTACCCTAGAATGCTCAAGCAACTGGCGATTAACCTGAGTTATTGAGCGCACCAACAGTACATCGGCATCCATAACATCAGCCGATGTAATCTCTCGACCAGGCAGCAGGCGCACCTCCCCGAAAGGAGCAAACAACGCCTTGGCAAGTGGCATATTTTGATCAGCGACGATTTTCACAATGGCTCCCTTTAAAACGCCCGCGACTTTAGCCCGACGGTACGGCTGGTGAAAGCGTTGGCAAACCCCATGTCGTCACAGAATATGGCAAAAGCGTCCTGATGAATACCCTGCCAACCAATCGCATCCAACGTCGGAGCCTCATCTATCTCGGTGACGATTGTGGCCAACTGGCGCGACATAAACAACTGCGCGCGATTAGCATCCAGCTTGTCGGCAAGTTTCTTAGCGCCGCGGATCGGTAAGTCCTGCAACTGGTCGAGATGCTCCATAATCACATCAACGCTCGGATAATGGGATAAAAGCTGCTTTGCTGTTTTGGCGCCAACACCAGGAACACCAGCAATATTGTCACTGCTATCGCCCACCAACGCTAAATAATCAGCCATTTGATTGCAGCCCAGCTCAAGCTGTACCTCTAGTTCCCGCTGCGTCTTTGGCAGGGACTTGCCGAAGTCCCAGTACAGATCATTGGCTTGAATTAGCTGGGTTAAATCCTTGTCACGGGTGACAACTACGGGTTGCGCATCGGCCTCTCGCACTTTGCTCGCAACTGCGCCAATCAGATCATCGGCTTCATAGACAGTCGACGCCATCTCGCTAATTCCCATCACCCGGCATAGCTGACGGCAAGCATTTAACTGAAAGGCCAGCGCCTCATCGGGAAGCTCGCGGTTGGCCTTATAATCCGGACATAGTTGATGCCGAAAGCCGCACTCGAGACTTTCATCGAAAGCACAGAATATATGGGCAGGATCTTTCTGCTTAAGAATATCCAGCAAAAACGCGGTAAAGCCATAGACGGCATGGGTGGAGAATTGGTTCTCCGCGGCCCGCCAATTTTCAGGTAAGGTAAAATAACTGCGAAAGATATAAATAGAGGAATCAATTAGAAAGGCTTGCATGGTTTTAGTCTACGCGAGATAAATGAGTTGGTAGTGCACTGGGTCTATTACCTTGGCAACACCGCAGCTACTAGCAAGTCTAGACAAAAACTGTTCAGCACGGCGGGGCAATGTACCCCTTTCACACCAAGCCAGTGCCTGATCTACAACCCCCTGAGCGAAATTTTTATCAAACGAACTGTCGCCGTTTAAATTATCCACACTGAGCCGAAAACGGTGCCCACAAGCGACCGAAAACATCCATTCCAGAGCCTGGGGTTTTATCTCGGCGGCTTCAAATATCCGCTGTTGCTGATCAGTGCGACCATCCGGGTTATACCAGTAACCGAAGTCCTCGAGTTTGCGTCGCTCTGCACCAGCAATGCACCAGTGTGCAATTTCATGGAGCGCACTGGAAACATAGTCCTCACGAAAAAATAATCGATTGCAGCTATTGGAAGCATCTGCTGGTAAGTAAACAGGCTCAGCGGCACCACCCAATAATCGAGTATTGCAGCTTTGGCCAAACTCTTGATCGAACACTGTACCAATTATTTCAAGCATTTAGCGCCTGGGAAATATAAAACTGAATAGATAATCTGCTGTCCATAAAGGGGTGACTCCATAGATGATACAGACGGTGAGCGCGCAATTTTACAGTAAAAATAACCGTCTTGGTAAATTGCATAATGACGCTCGGTTATCTATGTTTTTACTAAATACCACTATTTGTTGTGCTTTTTAAAAAGAAAGAGTACCTTATGTAGTGTTAGTATCTTTTGCTTTCAGCTGGCCTAAGGAGATTTATTTATGCCCAATTCGGCGATTGATCATCCGCGCGATAATGTTATTGATATCTTCACACGCAGACCCCTCTCTGAAATTTCTAACAGCAACCTTATTCGTATTGCCCCCGAACTCGACGGTCTCGAGATGCTCTACAGCAACAGTGAAAACCCTGATAAATTATTCTCCGTCAAGATATTGGCCTGGGGACTGAGAGTTAGTGGTGAAGTCGTCGGTCTGGTTCCCTGGCTTGATGAGCTTGTTGCCTGCGACGAAATCAATGATCCTCTCAATGGCCAGTGGGAGGGCTATTATGACCAGGGTGTCGATGAATTATTCTTTGCAGCGCCATTACACAAGGTTGTTGAGCTGGAAACTGCCGCCGATTACTACGAGTATCAGTGCGATACTGGCCGTGAAATTATCCAGGAGATACCGGACACCATTGGCACTCATGCGGTGTTGTCGGCCGACGGTTTTCACAGTATCACCCTTAAAGAAGTGGTGAGCTGGCGTCTGCTTAACAGCGGTACTGTAGAGGCCATGCTGATCGATGAGCAGAAAATGATCGACACCCCTGTTCTGCCCGGCGATGACTGCCTTTATGCCGCGGATAAAAATGCGGATTTTCGCTATTTCTTCCAGCACCATATCGCCAATAAAATAAAGGCCCAGGACCCTGAAGCCATAGCGGCTATTTCACTGCTGGATGAGCGCTGTGGGGAATAACTTAGTCTGGTCTACCATAGGACATTAGCCGCTGGTAACGGCGCTCTAACAGGTCGTCCAGCGGCACCGCCTGAAGCTCATCCAACTGCTGTGCAAGATGTGCCTTTAGGGTACCGGCCATAGCTTCAATATCGCGATGCGCACCACCCATTGGCTCTGGAATAGTTTCATCAACAATACCCAATTTCTGCAAATTGTCTGAGGTCACACCCATGGCTTCAGCAGCCTCTGACGCTTTTTCACTGGTCTTCCAAATAATATTCGCGCAGCCCTCGGGAGAGATGACAAAATAGGTGCTGTACTGCAGCATATTAAGCCGATCACCGACACCAATTGCCAGGGCACCACCTGAGCTACCCTCGCCTATCACAGTGCAAATAATTGGCGTGCGCAGACGCGACATAACCGCCAGGTTACGCGCAATAGCTTCCGAGATATTGCGTTCTTCTGAGTCGATACCGGGATAGGCACCGGGAGTATCAATTAATGTCAGCACTGGCATCTTAAAGCGCTCGGCGGTTTCCATCAGGCGCAGAGCCTTGCGATAACCCTCGGCTTTGGGCATGCCAAAATTACGCATCACCTTGTCGGTAACACCGCGGCCCTTCTCTTCACCAATCACCATGACCGGCCTGCCGTTTAGGCGTGCTACCCCACCCACAATGGCGTTATCATCGCCAAAGTGGCGATCACCATGCATTTCTTCCCAGTCGGTGAATATACGTTGGATATAATCCAATGTGTACGGACGATGCGGGTGACGTGCTACCTGGACAACCTGCCAGGCGCTGAGCTTGCTATAGATACTTTCGGTGAGCTTGCGGGACTTGTCTCGCAGCTTAGTGACTTCTTCAGCAATGTTTAGATCATTGTCGTTGCCAACCAGTTGTAGTTCTTCAATCTTCGCTTCCAGCTCGGCTATTGGCTGTTCAAAAGAGAGATAGTTCAAATTCATGGTGATGGGGATCTCTGGTTGCATTGACGTTAAGCTTTGGCGAGCATTTTAACATCTTGCGCCACCACCGCTAGCTTTAACAACAGATTAATTAGACCTTTGGCTCAATGATAGTGCAAGGTGACCGAATTTTTACCAAATTCTTCCCGCAATCGGGAAATTAATTCATCCTTGGGTTGAACCTTCCACTGATTGCCCAGCTTAAGCTGTCCACAGGCACTGGGTAACGCGTAATGCACCGTCACCGGACAGTTGCCGTCCTGATAGCCGCTCAGAGTATGATGGAATTTGTCGACCCAACCCTGAGATGACTTCTCTGAGCCACCAGTAACGCTTAGCTCGAGACGACTAAGTTTACTGCAGCGCGCCTCATAAATTGATTGGATCGACTCAGCCACCATCTTTAAACCACCGGTAAAGCTATCTTCCGAGACATTCCCCTGTACCACTAGCAGCGCGTCTTTCACCAGAATTTCACGATAGACATTAAACTTCTCGGCCCAGACCGACAACTCAATACGACCACTTTTATCATCCAGCGTTAAGAAGGCGAAGCTGTCACCGCGCTTGTTTTTCATAATGCGCATACCCACCACCATGCCCGATATAGTCGAACTCTCTTTGCCCGGACGCAGGTCTGATATCCGGTTGGGCAGCATTTGCTTGAGCTCGTCTTCGTATTCGTCAATCGGATGTCCGGTCAGGTACAGTCCGAGGGTTTCTTTCTCACCATTTAAACGGTCTCTAACCGACAATGTGCGAGCAGCGTTGTAGCTGCTGTAATTAATATCCGAGGCGCTGTCGACAATCGAATCACCAAACAGGTCGCCCATACCACTGCTGGTGTTGCGCGCATGCTGCTCAGCGAGTTTCACAGCCTCATCCATACCCGCCAGCATGACGGCGCGGCGAAAACCAATTTCACCCTCAGGGCCAATTTCATCGAGTGCACCACTGCGAATCATTGCCTCAAGCGCCCGTTTATTAACCTTGCGACCATCGACGCGAGCACAGAAATCAAACATATCCTTAAATGGCCCACCCTCGGTTCTGGCAGCGATAATATTTTCAACTGGGCCCTCGCCCAAACCTTTGATCGCACCCAGGCCGTAGAGCACACGGCCCTGAGTATCGACACTGAAGTGGAACTGACCATTGTTTACATCTGGCGGCAACAGGGCTAAACCCATGGCGCGGCATTCATCGATAAAGGTCACGACCTTATCGGTTTTATCCATATCCGAGGAGATGGTCGCAGCCATAAATTCGGCCGGATAATGCGCCTTTAACCAGCCCGTTTGATAGGCCACCAAGGCATAGGCGGCAGAGTGAGACTTATTGAAACCATAGCCGGCAAACTTTTCCATCAGATCAAAAATATTTGACGCGAGCTCCTGCTCGAAACCTTTATTCACTGCACCCTGGGTAAATAGCTCGCGCTGCTTGGCCATCTCGTCAGCATTTTTCTTACCCATGGCACGACGCAGTAAATCCGCACCGCCAAGCGTGTAACCACCCATTTCCTGAGCGATCTGCATCACCTGCTCCTGATACAGGATAATGCCGTAGGTAGGTTCCAGCGCCGGTTTCAGGCACTCATGCTGGTATTGAATATGGGGGTAGCTGACCTCGGCGCGTCCCTTTTTACGATTGATAAAGTCATCGACCATACCGGACTGCAACGGGCCCGGGCGGAACAGCGCCACCAGTGCCACAATATCTTCAAATCTATCCGGCCCGAGCTTCTTAATCAGCTCTTTCATGCCGCGTGATTCAAGCTGGAAGACAGCTGTAGTTTCAGCGCGTTGCATCATCTTGAATGTCTCGACATCGTCGAGAGGAATTCTCTCGATATCCAGAGGCTCTTCGTCATTGCATGCACGCGATCGATTTATCATGCGCACAGCCCAATCGATAATGGTTAATGTTCGCAGACCCAAAAAGTCAAACTTGACCAGACCCGCTTCTTCAACATCACTTTTATCAAACTGGGTAACAACGCCACCACCGCTCTCATCACAGTAAATCGGGGAAAAGTCAGTAATGATCGTGGGCGCGATAACGACACCACCCGCATGCTTACCACAGTTGCGCGACACACCTTCAAGCTGCAGCGCCATACTCCAAATTTCGCCTGCCTCTTCATCCTGCTCGAGGAACGCCTTTAGCTCTTCCTCCTGCTCGATAGCCTTATCCAGAGTCATACCCACTTCAAAGGGAATAAGCTTGGATAATTTGTCGGCCAGGCCATAGGACTTGCCCTGCACTCGAGCCACATCGCGAACCACAGCTTTAGCGGCCATCGTACCGAAAGTCACAATCTGTGATACCGCATCGCGACCATACTGCTCGGCGACGTAGGCAATAACACGATCGCGTCCTTCCATACAAAAATCAATATCGAAATCGGGCATAGAAACCCGTTCCGGATTCAGAAAGCGCTCAAATAACAAGTCGTATTCAAGAGGATCAAGATCAGTGATCTTTAGCGCGTAGGCCACGAGGGAACCCGCACCAGAACCACGCCCAGGACCGACCGGAATGCCGTTGTTTTTAGCCCAGCGAATAAAGTCCATTACGATCAGAAAATAGCCGGGAAATCCCATCTGAATAATAATGTCCAACTCAAACTTCAGACGCTCAGCATAGAGCGCCTGTTTGGCGGGAAAATCCTCAGCCTCTGAATCGAAGAGAAAATTAAGCCGCTCTTGCAGCCCGGCCTCAGATTCATTGATAAAGAATTCATTGATGGTCAAACCATCGGGAATTGGGTAATCGGGCAGAAAGTATTCGCCAAGGCGCAGATCCAAATTACAGCGCTTGGCAATTTCAACTGTGTTTTGCAGTGCTTCAGGAATGTCGGAAAATAACTCAGCCATCTCATCGGCGCTGCGCAAATATTGCTGCTCTGAATAACGCCGCTCACGACGTGGGTCATCCAGAGCGCGCCCCTCATGGATACAGACTCTAGCTTCATGGGCCTCAAATTCATCTGCGTTGATAAAGCGCACATCATTGGTCGCCACCACCGGACAGCTAAACTTGCTTGCCAAGTCCACAGCAGCATGCAGATAATCCTCTTCATCGGGACGGCCTGTACGCTGTAACTCAAGGTAAAAACGATCCTCGAAGATACCCATATATTCCAATAGCAGCTGCTCAGCGTCGTTACTTCGCCCCGAGATAAGCGCGACACCGATCTCGCCCGCGCGGCCACCAGACAGCGCGATTAAGCCCTGACTAAACGCTTGCAACCATGAGCGCTTAATGGTGGGGACACCCATCCGCTGGCCATCCTGATAAGCTTTAGAAATAAGCACCGTCAGGTTTTTATAACCCTGCTGGTCTGCGGCCAGCAAGACCAGCTGAGTCGGATTGCCCTCGCCATCTTCATCGAGCACCAATAGCTCGGCACCCGCTATAGGTTTTAAACCAGCCGCCTGGCTAGCTTTATAAAACTTAATCAGACCAAAGAAGTTATTAAAATCAGTGAGTGCTACTGCCGGCATACCCATTGCGGCAGCTTTTTTGGCCAGCGGCTTGATGCGCACTAAGCCATCTACCAGTGAGTATTCAGAATGTAGCCTTAGATGAACAAACTCATTTTTCATGCTGTCACTGGAACTTCCATTTACTTGTTTTTGGTTAAAAGATGCGCAGCATCAACGCCATAATGAGCAAAACTATCTTCCATCAAATCAAATACTGTGCCCTCAAAAGGGGGAATAATCTTATCGGACTCAGCCACAGGCTCGACTCTATCACCCCATTTAATAATGCCTGCACCACAGCTCAGACCAGCGCCAAAGCTGGCCGTAAGTATGGTCATGCCGGGTCTAATTGTGCCCGCTTCCAAGGCATCGCACATAGCCAATGGAATCGCTGCAGCTGAGGTATTGGCATATTTTTCTATTACTACAACAACCTTTTCCATCGGAAAGTCAAGACGCTTGGCCAGTGTCTGAATAATGCGCACATTGGCCTGATGCGGAATAAACAAATCGATATCGCCTGCGGTCAGGCCCTCGGCCTCAAGTACATCGGCGATGGCATCACTCATACCCTTAACTGCACTCTTAAATATTTCCTGGCCTTCAAAATTAAGCGACACAAAAAGATCATCAGTCAGATGCAGCGGAGACATACCCCAGCCAGGCAGGTGCAGGCATTCACGGCTATCGGGAATACAAGTCAATTTTCCAGCTAGCAGGCCAGCCTTGGTTGTGCTGGCTTCGACAACAACAGCACCAGCACCGTCACCAAACAAAAAACATGACTCGCGCTTCTTCCAATCCATCGCCAGCGAAAGACGCTCGGAACCTATAACAACTGCCTTCTTGATCGACCCTGCCTTAATCATGTCGGTGGCCACGTTTAGCGCGTAGAGCCAGCTTGTACAGGCCGAATTCAGATCGAACGCCGCGGCTTTTTTAGCGCCCAGCTTGTTCTTGATATAGCTTGCAGTATTGGGGCAGATTTCTTCTGGAGTGGTCGAGCCCAGTACCACCAGATCAATATCTTCGGCATCTACACCCGCGGCAGCTAGAGCTCGCTCAGCGGCTAACCATGCCATGTCGCCGGTCGAGACATGGCTATAATGACGCTGACGAATACCAGAGCGGGAATAAATCCATTCATCGCTAGTATCTACAACTTGAGCCAAATCATCGTTACTCATTAAAAGCGGTGGCGCATACTTGCCCCACCCGGTAATCTCTGCGTACTTCAAACTCTAGGCTCCCATCAGATTATGCGTATTATTCAAAGGAATGTAATGCTTGGCAGGCGTTAACTCAAGGCCTTTCTGCTGTTTGTAAAAAGGTTTAACTCAGGGACTCTAAAAAAGGCCTGATTGCTCCAGACCAAGCTCATTGCGAACCGGCGCAAAGGTGCGACGGTGAATCGGTGTAGGACCCATTCTTTGAAGCGCTTCGAGATGCTGGGCAGTACCATAACCTTTATTTTTGGCAAAGCCATAACCTGGATACTTGGCGTCCATCTTCTTCATCTCTGCATCGCGCACCACCTTGGCAATGATTGATGCTGCGCTAATCACCTCAACTCGACCATCTCCCTTCACCACAGCTTCGCCCTTATATTCCCACTGCGGTAACCGATTACCATCTACAGCCACATAATCAGGCTGTATTTTCAAACCCATCACGGCCCGACGCATGGCCATCAACGTGGCCTGCAATATGTTAAAGCGATCAATTTCTGCCACCGTCGCGCGCCCGACACACCAACTATCAGCGCGACTCATAATGTCTTTATAGAGATTTTCTCGTTGTCTCGCTGACAGAGCCTTAGAGTCTGCCAGTCCTTCAATACCATGATTGGCAGGCAGGATAACCGCGGCTGTGACAACATCCCAAGCCAGCGGGCCCCGCCCTACTTCATCGACACCTGCCAGGCAGGTAACCCATTTGGGCGCACGCCAGGGCTTCAAGAATGACCGCCAGAGCTGACTAATGCAGCAATGGCAGTAGCAGCAATAACACCAGATTCAACCGCTAGCTGCTGATGTAACTCATCAAAGCATGCCACCAGCGCCGGGCGCTGTGCTTCATCCAAGGCATTAAGCACAGCAGCTGAAAGGTTACTAACCACAGCCTGATCTTGAATGAACTCTGGCACCAGCATCTTTTTGGCTAATAAATTGGGAATAGAAACAAAAGGAGTTTTTATAAAGGGCGACACCAATTTATAGGTAAGTGCTCCCAGCTTATAGCTCACTACCATCGGCTTTTTAAGCAACATAGCCTCAAGGGCCGTTGTGCCTGACGCTAAAAGCACCGCGTCAGAGGCGGCCATTGCTGTGTGTGACTGCTGCTGTATCAAACTGACATTGAGCGCTGGCCGCGCCGCTAATATCTCACTGAGCTGTGCATTGCGCGCCTTATTAGCCGCGGGAATTACCAGCTGCAAACCAACTATCGAGGCCATCACTGACTGCGCCGTATCAAGGAAAACCTCTGACATCATATCGACTTCACCAGCTCGACTGCCTGGCATGATACAGAGCACCGGGCGATCAGTATCTAGCCCCAGTTGCCGCCGCGCTGCCTGCATATCTGGTTGAACCGCAAACTGCCCTGCCAGCGGATGTCCAACAAAACGCACCGGCACCTGGTGCTGCTCATAAAATTCTGCCTCAAAAGGCAGCAGGCAAAGCATCAGGTCAACTGACTTTTTAATTTTCTTAATTCGTCCCTGACGCCAGGCCCATACTGAGGGGCTAACGTAGTGCACGGTTTTAACGCCAGCCTGATGCAGCTTAAATTCAATCGTGGCATTAAAGTCTGGAGAGTCTATACCAATAAATGCGGCAGGTTGATTTGCTTTGTAACGCTTAATAATAGCTCGCCGTATACCCAGCAACTCGGGAAGACGCTTTAGCGGCTCGACAAAACCCATCACTGAGAGTCGATCCATTTGAAACAGCGACTGAAAGCCTTCGGCCTGCATTTTAGGGCCACCGATGCCTTCGAATATCGCATTTGGGAACTGCTTTTTAAGGGCACGAATGAGATCTGCCCCCAGCACATCACCAGAGGCTTCTCCGGCAACAATGGCGAAGACTGGCGTTGGTGATCCCATGATTTAGCGGATGATGCCGCGTGTAGAATTTTCCACAGACGCTAGAAGCAGAGAAATAATTTCATCATCACCAAGGGCAATTATTTCTTTCAGGGCTTCATCCAAACCCAAACCTCGACGGTAAAGTAATTTGTAAGCCTTATTAGCCAGCGCTATTTGGTCGCTACTAAAACCGCGACGCTTTAAGCCCTCTCGATTGATGGTCCTCGGCTCTGCCGGGCTGCCAAAGGCCGTAACAAAAGCCGGTACATCGTGGTAGATAAATGCTGCTGGACCTACAAAACAATGAGGCCCAATATGAACAAACTGATGGACCAAGACGTAACCAGACAAAATGGTCCAGTCACCCACGTAGACATGGCCGGAGATACTGGCGTTATTAACCAGAACACAGTGATTGCCAACCACACAGTCATGGCCAATATGGACATAGGCCATCAACAGATTATCACTGCCAATAATTGTTTCACCCTTATCCTGGATAGTGCCACGGTGAATGGTTACACCTTCACGAATGGTGTTGTTATCACCAATAATTAAACGCGTTGGTTCACCATTATATTTAAGATCGGGTGTGTCATCGCCAATTGTCGAGAACTGATAAATCTTGTTATTAACGCCCATGACGGTAGGCCCACGAACCACCACATGTGAGGCAATATCGCAGCCATCACCAATTTCAACACCAGGCCCAATAATCGTCCAGGGGCCTATACTGACGTTTTTGCCAATAATCGCAGAGGGGTCAATAATCGCGGTTGAATCAATCACGCTAACGTTTCTTTATCTTGGTATGCACAGAGCAAGGTCGCTTCACAGCAGGTTTTACCCTCCACGGTAGCCGTGGTACGAAAACGCCATATATTGCGCTTTACTGCTTCAATCTCAGAGGTCAGCATCAGCTGGTCACCTGGCACGACAGGACGCTTAAACCGCACCTTGTCAACGCCGGCGAACAAATATAGTTTGCCATCATCAGCTTTCTCACCAGTGGTAGCAAACCCTAAAAGACCAGAGACCTGGGCCATGGCTTCGATAATCATCACCCCAGGAAAAATCGGCGCACCGGGAAAGTGGCCATTAAATACGTCCTCATTAATCGTTATGTTTTTATAAGCAAGGATGCGCTCACCGGGCACAATTTCCAGCACTCTGTCGACTAATAAAAAGGGATAGCGATGAGGTAACAGCGCCATTATTTCATTTACATTCATTGTCATTGCTTAATTTACCAACATAGCTATTTGTATAAAGTGGCTACTTCTGCTGTTTCTCTAATGCTTTTAAACGCCGCGCCATACTATCGAGCTGCGTCATGCGGGCAGCATTTTTGCGCCATTCAAGGTTGGGCAATACCGATGTCACTGCAGATGAATAAACACCGGGTTTGGTAATGTTTTTGGTCGCCAATGTTCTCGCGGTCAGTATGACATTATCGCAGATACTGATATGTCCCACTACGCAGGCTGAGCCTGCAAGTGTACAGTTAGCACCCACCGTAGCACTACCAGCTAGGCCAGCATAAGCAGCTAAGGCGGTATTATCACCAACCACCGCGTTGTGCGCTATCTGGACATGGTTATCTATAATCACGCCATTGCCGATACGCGTATTTTCCAAAGCACCGCGGTCAATCGTGGTACAGGCGCCAATCTCAACATTGTTACCAATCTCAACGGTGCCAAGCTGATGAATCTTTTGATAACCACCAGCACCATCTGGCGCGAAACCAAAACCATCCGCGCCAATTACCGAGCCACTGTGCACGCGCACATGATCGCCGATAACAATATCGTGGTAAATAGTTACATTGGCCGAAATATGGCAATCCTGGCCTAACACGGCACGTGCACCAATAAAGCTATTAGCCTCTACTCGGCAGCCAGACGCCAAAACTGCGCCCGCTTCAACGACCACATTTGGCCCCAGTGAAACATCATCTTTAATTAGCGCCGATGAATGAACAACGGCAGATGGGTGTATGCCCGCTGACTGTTGCGGTGATGGATCAAACCAACTGGAAATTTTGGCGTAACCCAGATATGGATTGGCCAAAATAAGACAGTTGCCTGTATAGGTCTCAGCCTGCTCAGCCGACAGCATTACCGCTTCTGCATTGCAGCTTTCAAGTTGGCTGGCATACTTAGAATTTGCCAGAAAGGCAATCTGGCCAGCGCTGGCATTTTTTAAGCTGTTGAGCCCCGTTATTCGCGTCTCAGGGTTACCACGCAACTCGGCAGTGAGATGCGTGGCGATTTCACCCAGTGAATAATCTCGACTCATAGAGTTACTTGGTCTTTTGATTCAATCGATCAGCAACCTTAGCTGTCAGGTTACTTTCTGGCGCTGCAACCATCACAGACTCAGCACGTAACAGAATGGTAACACCCTCTTCGGTAACAACTTCCTGAAGAGCTTGCTGCGCGATAGGACCTAGATCCTGCATGATTTTTTGTTGCAGCTGCTGTTGCTCGGCTTGAATCTTGCGACCCGCAAGCTCCGCATCGGCCTTGGCATATTCCATTTTCTTCTGGTGCGCCACAGCCTGTTCCTGCGACCAGGTTAAACGCTTGCTTTCAGCTTCTTTGGCCAGCGCCTGTAAATCTGCAGCCGAACCTTCGTACTTCGCCTTTAGAGCCACAAAGTCTGCACCTTGCTCAGCCTGTCGCAAACTTTCCTGAGCCGCATCTGAGCCGAAAATAGCACGCGCTATATCAACGACAGCAATTTTTTCCGCCGCCATGGCACTCATTGAAAATAAGCTGGCTGACACTACTAAAACAAACGCTTTCACATTACCCACAACACTTCTCCTGACTATTTAATGATTAAAATTGATTCCCTAATGAGAACTGGAATACCTCAGTCTCATCAAAATCACTGGCATTTAACGGCTTACCGAGACTAAACGTAATTGGCCCAAAACCACTTAACCAAGTAGCTCCTACGCCAACAGAGTACCGCAACTCCCCAACATCAGGTTTAAAACAGTTAACCTGACTATCACCGCATTTAGTGTTGAATACATTACCCGCATCAAAGAAAAATGATGCCTGCACAGATCGCTGATCCTTGAGGAATGGCAGTGGGAAAATAACATCAGCGCCGAACTCAATCTGCACGTTACCACCAATCGGATCTGGATCATCTATAAATTGCGTGGTGCAGGGAGGGTTGGCGAGGTTACAGGGTGTGTCCTGAGGGCCCAAGGTGTTTTTCTTGAATCCACGCACAGAGCCAAAGCCGCCGCCATAAAAGTTCTTAAAGAATGGCATGCTGGTTGTGCCGCCGTAGCTTTCACCATAGCCCAAGTCAGCCCTGAGCTTTAAAGTCAGTGGCCCATACAGACCACGCAGATATTCACCCGTATAGGTCAACTTGTAATATTCGAGGCCTGAACCCGGCAGCGCCAGGGCCAACCCAAAACGCTGCGAGGTACCGCGGGTGGCAAATATACCGCGATTGAGTGTCGATTTTACCCAGTTGGCATTAAAGGTAACCACATCAAAAAGATTGCCGTTTTCATTAACGAAATCAGTAATCTCCACTGAGTCAAAAGTACCTGTGGAGACATCCAGATTCTCGTAACCGAAGCCAAACCCAATGCGCTGTATATCTGAAATCGGATAGCTCCAATTAACACTGGCGCCATAGGTGTTAGTCGAGAAACTGGAAATATTAAAATCACCATAATCAGTTTCGCGGGCGTAGATACTATAACCGACGCTAACACCATCAATGGTGTAGTACGGTTCGGTATAGCTGAAATTCAATGAGCTCTGATAGGTGCTTTTATTAACACCTACGCCAACCTGTTTACCCGTACCGAGAAAATTATTCTCGCTTAAATTAGCGCCGAGAATAAGGCCAGTACCCTGAGCGAAACCAACGCTTGCCCCTACCGAGCCAGACGGCTGTTCTTCAACGGTATAGATAACATCTAGCTGATCGTTAGTGCCAGCCACCGGCACGTTTTCAACCTCAACTTGTTTAAAATAACCCAGGCGCTCAAGACGTACCTTGGAATGCTCAATCAGCGCATTATTCGCGGAACTACCTTCCATTTGACGCATTTCACGACGCAATACTGTATCGGCAGTCTTGGTATTTCCGCGAAATTCAACACGGCGCACATAGGCGCGCATACCAGGAGTCACCATGAAGGTAATTTTCGCGGTTTTCTTTTCTTCATCAACCTCGGGGAAGCCCTCAACCTCAGCAAAGGTATAGCCCTCGTTACCCAAGCGGCGAGTGATAAATTCACTCGATGTGGTCATCAGAGACTGCGAGAACGTCATACCTTCGCGCATCATAATTAAGGCTCGAACCTGCCCCTCTGGAATCATTAGCTCGCCAGACAGCTCAACCTTACCCACCTTATAGACATCACCCTCGTCGATATTAATAGTGATAAAGACTGATTCTTTGTTGGGGCTAATAGACACCTGGGTGCTCTGTATCTCAAACTTGAGGTAACCACGATCTAGATACCAGGTTTCAAGCGTCTCCAAATCTCCAGATAATTTTTCTCGAGCATACTTGTCATTGCTGGAGATCCAGGACAGCCAGCCCGTGGTGTTCTGTTCAAATTCATCGAGCAAAACCGCCTCGGAAAAATCATTGTTACCGACAATATTAATATGACGAATCTTGGCCACATCCCCTTCGTCGATATCAATATTAACCGCTACACGATTGCGCGGCAGCTGCTTAACCTCGGTCTTTACCAAAGCGCCATAACGACCCTGCGACACATATTGGCGCTGCAGTTCTTGCACCATACCTTCAAGAATCACCTGACGAAAAATCTGCCCCTCAGCCAGACCGTTATCGCGCAGGGCATCCAGTAGCTGGTCAGTTTCAATAGCTTTGTTACCTTCAAGGTTGATTTCAGTTACCGCCGGACGCTCAGCCAAGCCGATTACCAAAACACCGTTGTCACGGGCCATAACCACATCGGCGAAATAGCCGGTGCGAAATAACGATCGTGTTGCTTCACGAATAAGCGGGTCATCAACCAGATCACCTACCGAAATGGGTAGCGCCGCGAACACGGTACCAGCGGAGACTCGCTGCAGGCCTTCGATACGAATATCATCGACCTGAAAGACCTCTGCATAAACCGTGGATGCAAAGGTTGTTAAGGCTAAAACAAAGGATAATAGGAAGCCGGTAAACAGACGCGTCATGTGATTAGTTAAATCCGATTGTTAGTTATAATTAGCGGGTTAAAAAGGCCGCATAATATCGTTGTAGGTTGCAAATACCATCAACCCCATCAACATGCTAAAGCCCACCTTATAGCCCACCATCTGAATCCTGTCTGATACTGGAGAACCTTTAATGATCTCAATGAAATAATACATGAGATGACCGCCATCCAACACGGGAATCGGCAATAGGTTCATTACGCCGAGCATTATACTGAGAATGGCGACAAAGCGAATAAAATTGTCAAATCCAGACCGGGCTGAGTCCCCTGCCACCTTAGCAATAGTAATTGGGCCACTCAGGTTTTTGGGACTGAGATCACCGACCACAAGCTTGCCAATCGACTTAAGTACAAAAGCACTGCTCTGATAGGTCTCTCGGATACTGCGTGGAATTGCAGTCAGAACATTATAGTCAACGTCGCGCATATGCTGTTCTGGAAATTTTCCAGTTGAAGAAAGCTGCACGCCGAGCTGCCCTACTTGCTCTCCGTCGCGCTCCACCAACAGCGGCACTACGTCGACTGTTGATCGCTGAGAGTCACGCTCAATATCAAGCACAACCCTAATCTGCGCACTGGCGGCGATACTGGCGACAAACGCGTTGATATCGGTGATAACTTCGCCATTGAGCGCCACCAGATGATCACCGGCACGCAGCCCGGCAGCATAGGCAGCGCCATCTTCGGCAACGCCCGCTAAACTGAGCACATCGAGCTCAAATGGAGGTGTTACACCCAGGTCTCGCAACGGTGATGGCTCCTGCGCATCACGCAGCCAGGCAGACACTGCAACAGGTAGTTCATATTCAATGGTTGAATCTTCATAGGTAACCACAAAAGGAATCTCACCAGTGGTACCAATAAAATCAAAGAGTTTACGCGAAACCGCGGTCCAGGTAGTCGTTGGCTGGCCTGCGATAGCAACGATCTCCATGCCAGGCTCAAAACCTGCTTGCTCAGCGATAGAGCCAACTTTAACCTGCCCCACCACTGGTGCTAGGTCACGTTCGCCAGCAAGGAAGATCAGCCAAAAAGCGACAAACGCAAGCAAAAAATTGGCCATAGGCCCGGCGCTGACAATCGCAATCCTCTGCCATACCGTCTTGCTATTAAAAGAAAAGGGGCGGTCCTTCTCAGAAACCGTGCCTTCACGCTCATCAAGCATCTTGACATACCCACCCAGCGGCAGCAGTGCCAGCACAAATTCAGTATCCTGCTTGTCACGCCATCTCAGTAGCGGCGTTCCAAAACCAATCGAAAAACGCTCAACCTTGACACCACAGCGACGCGCGACCCAAAAGTGCCCGAACTCGTGAATAGTAACCAGTACTCCCAGAGCAATAAATGTGTAAAACAATGTCTGTACTAAGGCCATAAATTAAAACTCAATCTTCGCTAAATAGGCCGCGCTAAAAGCACGTGCTTGTTTATCGGACTCTTGGACTGCATCGAGAGAATCCGGTTCAGTAAATGATAGACCAGATAAGGTCTCAGCTACCACCTGCGCAATCTGAGTAAAGCCAATACGTTGATCAAGGAAAGCCTGCACCGCAATTTCATTTGCCGCATTTAAAATAGCGGGTGCATCGCCGGCTGCTTTTGCCGCATCAAATGCCAGCTGCAAACAGGGAAATGCCTGCAGATCAGGCCGTTCAAAATTCAGCTGGGCTATCTCAAACAAATCTAGGTTGGCTACTCCAGCGTCAATACGTTGCGGCCAGGCGAGAGCATGTGCAATTGGCGTGCGCATATCGGGATTGCCCATCTGCGCCAATACCGAACCATCAATATATTGCACCGCTGAATGAATAATACTCTGCGGATGCACTATCACCTCAATTTGATCCGGAGCAACATCAAACAGCCAGCAAGCTTCGATAAGCTCGAGTCCTTTATTCATCAATGAGGCAGAGTCGACCGATATTTTGCGCCCCATGCTCCAATTTGGATGGGCACAGGCTTGGTCTGGTGTGACCGCGCTCATCTGCTCAAGGGACCAACCTCTAAAGGGTCCACCAGAAGCAGAGAGGAGTAATTTATTGATGCCGGAGCTTTGAGCGTGCTGATACTCAGCGGGCAAGCATTGGAAGATAGCATTGTGCTCACTGTCTATCGGCAGCATTACGGAACCAGAGTCTCTAACCGCCTGCATAAACAGGCCGCCCGCCATTACCAGCGACTCCTTATTGGCCAGCAGTATTTTTTTACCCGTTTTTACCGCTGCCAGCGCAGGCACCAGCCCAGCTGCACCAACAATGGCCGCCATCACGGTATCTACGGCATCGGCGCTGGCTACCTGGCACAGCGCATCAATCCCGCAGAGGACTTCTGTAGCGCAGCCTGAGGCCTGCAACAACATTTCTAACCTAGCCGCCGCCACAGGATCGTTAACCACGGCAAATTCAGGCTGATGCTGCTGACACTGACGCGCAAGCTTATCAATTTGCAGGTTTCCAGTTAACGCATAGACGGAGTATTTATCAGGGTGATTAGCGATGACATCAAGCGTGGAAACACCAATGGAGCCGGTCGCGCCTAATAGCGTAATTCTCTGCATCGATCAGATTGGGCTGGTGAGCGCGAACAGCAGTGCAAATAACGGTAGCGCCGCCATAATACCGTCAATGCGGTCGAGTACACCGCCATGTCCCGGCAGAAGCTGGCTACTGTCTTTAACACCGCTATGGCGTTTAAGCATACTTTCAAAAAGATCGCCCAATACAGAGTAAAGGGCCACCGGAATAATAATGATAAATAAACTGCTGAGTGCCACATCTGGCACTGACACAGCCAGACCAATAATTAGCAATAACTGGAAAAACATACCACCAGCAAAGCCTTCCCAGGTCTTTCCCGGGCTTACAACAGGGGCTAGCTTATGACTACCCAGCAGATTACCCGCTACATAGCCACCAACATCGGCCAACGCAATAATGGCAATCGCCAGCAATAACAGCCATTGACCAGACTCGCGATGCATAATCGAAGCCACAGCGGCCCAGGTAAAGGTGAGTAACAATAGGCCGAGCAGACCCAGCACAGGGCGTGCAGACCAAAGAATGGCGCTAGAGGGATAGCCTTGAATCCACAGAAAAATCAACGCCCAAAGCGCTACGGCGACCTGAAACATTTGCTGGGCACGCGCCTGATCGAAGCGATCAAACAACCCCAGCCAAGAGCCAGCTGCAGTAAGCGCCAGACTTAACAACAGCAGATACCCTGCCTTGCTCGCCGTCGAACCAAGTCTCATCAGGTTGGTCCATTCCCATCCGGCAACTATGACCAGAAGGCCAACCACCACTGAAAATGCCAGTGTCGATAAATTAACCAGCAGGGCCAAAAAGGCAGCGAGCAACACAATTGCCGTAATGAAACGTTGCTTAAACATGGGCGCTATGCTCCCGACCCTGAGACGAATCGCCCTCTTCACGGAGGCCAAAACGGCGCTGTCTGGAGTAGTATTCGTTGGCCGCCATCTCTAATGCTTTGGCATCGAAGTCAGGCCAATAGCAGTCGGCAAAGTAAAGTTCGCTGTATGCCAGCTGCCAGAGCAAAAAGTTGCTTATACGTTTTTCGCCCGCCGTGCGGATACACAGATCTGGGTCTGGTATGCCATCGTCCACCATGTATTTAGCAAACACCTGTTCATCAATATCCGAGGGGCGCAAGCGGCCCATCTGAACCTCAGCGGCCATTTTCTTTGCCGTATTAGCGATGTCCCAACGCCCACCATAATCAACACAGAGGTAGAGCGTTAGATTGCCACTCGCAGTCATGGACTCGGTATCACTGATTAGTGTTTTAAGACGGTCACTGAAATGATTGCGGTTACCTACAACCTTTAAACGCACATTGTCATCGCGCAAGGCTTTGGCTTCTTTCTTCAAATAGGAGGAAAACAATGACATCAGACCCCGCACTTCGATATCTGGGCGCTTCCAGTTCTCGCTGCTAAACGCAAACAGCGTCATGGTATCTATGCCAATTTTTTTAGCTGTTTCCAGCGCATCACGAATACGCTCAACACCGGCCTCATGACCCGCTATACCACCAAGGCCACGCTGTTTTGCCCAGCGATTATTACCATCCATAATAATCGCCACATGCTTCAGCGGATGCGGGTTTTCTGAAGTGATAGGATCAGCCATGATCTTAAATACCGAGGAGATTAAATCTCCATCAAGTCCTTTTCTTTTGCAGCGAGCGCTTCATCGACACGTGCGATAAAGCGATCGGTGATTCTCTGGATATCATCCTGTGCCTTACGTTCTTCATCTTCACTGATATCTTTATCTTTCAATAATTCTTTTACAGTAGAGAGTACGTCGCGTCGAATATTACGCACAGACACCCGGGCATTCTCAGCTTCGGCCTTGGCCTGCTTGCCATAGACTTTACGCGTCTCTTCGGTAAGTGCTGGCAGAGGAATTCGAATTACTGTGCCTGCACTAGACGGATTTAAACCCAGGTCAGATTTCATAATTGCCTTTTCAAGGGCAGGAACCAGAGACTTTTCCCAGGGCGTGACCGATAGCGTGCGGGAATCTTCAATCACAATTGAAGCGGCCTGTGCAATCGGCGTATCAACACCGTAGTAGTCTACTGAGATACCATCCAGTAAGCTCGGATGAGCGCGGCCGGTACGAATTTTATTAAATGCGTTAGCCAGAGCATCCAGTGACTTGGACATCCGCGTTTCTGCATCTTGCTTTAAATCATCAATCATTTGTTGTTCCCCTATCCCTCTTCGATCAGCGTACCTTCATCTCCGCCGACCACAAGATTAAGTAATGCTCCCTGTTTTGACATACGAAACACTCTGAGTGGCATATTGTGCTCACGGCATAAACAGATAGCGGTGAGATCCATAACGCCCAGTTTCTTATCCAGCACCTGATCATACGTTAGATGTGAATACAGCTCAGCGTCGGGCTGCAACATTGGATCCGCAGAATAAACGCCATCCACCTTGGTCGCCTTTAGTACCACATTGGCGTCTATTTCAATCCCGCGCAGACAGGCTGCAGAATCAGTCGTGAAAAATGGATTACCGGTACCAGCGGCAAAGATTACCACCTCGCCATCTTTAAGATAGCGGATAGCACGCCGACGATCATAATGCTCAACAACACCGCTCATAGGTATTGCCGACATAACATTGGAGGAAATATTGGTCCGCTCCAGCGCGTCACGCATAGCCAGCGCATTCATAACGGTTGCCAGCATACCCATATGGTCGCCAGTAACTCGATCCATACCAGCCGCATTCAGAGCAGCCCCACGAAACAAATTGCCGCCACCAATAACCAGTCCAACCTGGACACCAATGCCCACCAACTGACCTATTTCGAGAGCCATGCGATCAAGAACCTTGGGGTCAATTCCAAAGCCCTCTTCACCCATCAGCTCCTCACCACTAAGTTTGAGAAGTATACGTTTGTACTTTTTCTCTTTACCGGCGGTCGGCATATCTGCTCCTATTAACTAATTATTCGCTAGCACCTGCTACCTGTGCAGCAACTTCTGCAGCGAAATCAACTTCTTCAACCTCGATTCCCTCGCCCACTTCAAAACGGACAAAAGAGACAATTTCAGCACCACCGGCAGCAACGAGCTTGCCTACAGTAATATCTGGATCCTTAACAAATGGCTGATCAATCAGGCTGCTCTCTTTCAAGAACTTGCTGACGCGACCTTCAACCATTTTAGCGGCGATTTCTGGTGGCTTACCGCTTTCAATAGCTTGAGCTGTATAGATAGCGCGCTCCGCTTCAATAACATCAGCAGGCATCTGCTCAGAGCTTACTACTGCAGGGTTAACCGCTGCAACATGCATAGCAACATCTTTCGCCAGATCTTCAGTACCGGCAGAGAGCCCCACAATAACGGCAATACGGTTATTGCTGTGTACATAACCACCAACCACTGGCGCTTCAAGAGCACCGGCGCGACGGGCAGAAATATTTTCGCCAATCTTCTGTACCAGCGCTTCGCGAGCAGATTCAAGGCCGTCAGCCATCAGAGCTGCAATATCAGTTTGCTTAGCGGCAAAGCCAGCATCCAAAACCGAACTGGCAAAACCCTGAAAACCTTCGTCGCGAGCAGCAAAATCAGTCTCACTGTTTACCTCTAACACCATGCCATAAGCGCCATCGGTTTTAACCATAACGACGCCGTCTGCCGCGGTGCGACCCGCTTTTTTGGCCGCTTTCATGCCGCTAGATTTACGCAGCTCTTCAATCGCTTGATCTATATCGGCCCCGGCTTCAGCCAGTGCTCTTTTACATTCCATCATGCCTAGACCAGTGCGGTCCCGCAGCTCCTTCACTAAAGATGCTGTTACCTGTGACATTGTATTCCTCTCTTCAAACATTAATTCAGTTGGAAAAAAGGGGGCTGTGGCCCCCTTTTACTTTATTACCTGCACTTAAAGCTACTCTGCAGCTGCAGCCTTAGGTGCTTCGTCAGCAGCCGGCGCTTCAACAGCAGCTTCGACGGCTGGCGCAGCTTCAGCAACTTCTTCAACAAACTCATCTTTCTTGTTGATTGTTGCAGACTGAGCCTTGCCCTCAAGAACAGAATCAGCAATTGACGCGGCGTAAAGCTTAATGGCGCGAATTGAATCGTCATTACCCGGGATAATGTAGTCAACGCCATCTGGATCACTGTTCGTATCAACGATACCAACAACAGGAATACCCAGCTTATTGGCTTCATTGATGGCAATGCGCTCATGATCAACATCGACAACAAAAATGATGTCAGGCAGACCATTCATATCTTTAATACCACCGATAGAATTTTCCAGCTTGGCTTTCATTCGTGTGCGAGTAAGAACTTCTTTTTTACCCAGCTTATCGAAAGTGCCGTCACTCTCCTGAGTTTCAAGATCGCGGAAGCGACGGATAGATGCGCGGATCGTTTTATAGTTAGTGAGCATGCCGCCCAACCAGCGATGGCTGACATAAGGCATGCCGCAGCGCTCTGCTTGCTCTTTAACAATTTTTTGTGCAGCACGCTTGGTGCCAACAAAAAGAATCTGATTACCTTTAGCCGCTTCAACGCGGAGAATTTCTAACGCCTCGTTAAAGGCTGGCACCGTGTGCTCAAGGTTGATGACATGAACTTTGTTACGTGAACCAAAGATAAACTTGCTCATCTTGGGGTTCCAGAAGCGGGTTTGGTGGCCGAAATGCACACCAGCCTGCAACATATCGCGCATACTGACAATAGACATAAGATTTCCTCTTGGGGTTAAGCCTCCACATCCCCCAATGCTCAACCCGGATAAGCATGTTAATTTGCCGCTTATCAGGCACCCAGAACATCGTGACGGAACGTGTGTGTCGTTAAGTTAAAAATTACCGCTGCAAGGACATCCCTACAACGGCGCGCTTTATACCATATAGGTGGCACCAGATAAAGCAAAACCGCACATAAAGATGGACCTCTTGGGCGTCTATTTTCTGTCCGCAAACCAAGGGCTGGCGGTTGATCATCGCTACTGCAACCGAATAATCAAAGATAGGTCTTTAAATATCCGTCTAGCCCTCCCTCATTGCTCAATAGATGCGTACAATAGTAGGCTAAACAAGCCCCTTAGGAACAATCATGACCGTTGAGCTACGATCCCCTGATCAGATCGCAAAAATGCGCGAGGCAGGCCGCCTGGCAGCCGAGGTTCTTGAACTTATCGGTGAACACGTGGTGCCGGGCGTCAGCACCGAAGAACTTGACCGAATCTGTCACGACCATATCGTCAATGTGCAGAAAGCCATCCCTGCCTGTCTTGGCTATCGTGGCTTTCCCAAATCGATCTGCACCTCGGTTAATCAGGTCGTTTGTCACGGTATTCCCAGCGACAAGAAAATCCTCAAAAATGGCGATATCATTAATATCGACGTTACTGTTATCAAAGATGGTTGGTATGGCGACACCAGTAAAATGTACTCTGTCGGCAATATAGCCACCCATGCCGAGCGGCTGATAAAGGTCTCGCAGGAATGCATGTATAAAGCGATAGCCATGGTGCGGCCCGGTGTTCGCCTCGGCGATATTGGGCATGTCATTCAAACTCATGCCGAAGCCAACTACTATTCAGTGGTGCGCGATTACTGCGGTCATGGCATTGGTCCAGAATTCCATCAAGAGCCACAGATACTTCATTATGGCAAGCCAGGCACTGGCATGAAGCTGCTTGAAGGTATGTCTTTTACCATTGAACCCATGATCAATGCTGGTAAGTACACCACCAAGTTAAAGCGTGATGGCTGGACCGTGGAGACCTCTGATGGCCGTCTGTCATCGCAGTGGGAACATACAATGGTAGTAACTGGCACCGGTGTTGAAGTACTGACAGCCAGACCTGAGGAATCTTTTTAGAACCTAAAATCCTATGACCTTTGAAAATTCCATTGTGCAGTTAAATGCACCACTGTTTTTTGATCAAAAACGTTTTATTGAAGACATTGCTACTGGCAATGCAATTGACGTTTTTCGCAATGCGCTAGACGCAGCCAGCAACCATTTTAATAATCGTTTTCACGAGGGTGAAGAGGTTCATACCCTGGTTAATGAATCTGCCCGCTTTGCCGACCTGATTCTGCATTATGCCTGGGGGCAATTTGAATGGGACAAAGATATAAGCCTTATTGCTGTTGGCGGTTATGGTCGCGGAGAGCTACATCCCCATTCCGACATTGATTTACTTATCCTAATGCGCCGAGACCGACCACAAAAATATCGTCAAAATATTGAGCAGTTCCTAACTTTTTTATGGGACATCCAGCTCAAGATCGGACATAGCGTACGCTCATTATCGCAATGTGTAGATGAGGCTAAGGCCGACATCACAGTCGCTACAAACCTTATGGAAACACGCCTGATCTGTGGCAACAACGACCTGCGTGACGCCATGCTGAAAAAGACCGGGCCCAATAAAATATGGTCATCGAGTAATTTTTATAGCGGTAAAATTGCTGAGCAAGCTGCTCGTCATCGCAAACATGACGACACCGAATATAATCTTGAGCCCAATGTTAAGGAGGCACCTGGTGGCCTGCGCGACATCCAGCTGATTAACTGGACTGCTAAACGCCATTTCAAGCTGAATAGACGCTCACAGCTTGTCCACGCAGGTTTTTTATCCGACGAGGAATATCTCACCCTGCGTCGCGATGAAGCGTTTTTGTGGAAGGTCCGCTACGGTCTGCATCTCCTTGCCGACCGACCTGAGGAGCGTCTGTTATTTGACTACCAGCGCAAACTTGCGGTTATGTTTGGTTATATAGATAGCCCCGGTCGACTGGGTGTTGAGAAATTTATGCAGCGCTACTACCAGGTCGTACTCTCTATCCGCGAGCTTACCGACGTTTTGCTGCAATATCTCGACGAAGCAATTTACCGCAAAAACAAGACGAAGGTAGAGACAACCATTAATGAGCGTTTTTTGGTCCGTGATAACTATTTAGATACTGCCCATGACTCCGTTTTTATTGACCATCCCTCTGCCCTGCTTGAGCTGTTTGCCATTCTTGGTGAAAACGAACATATCGACGGAATTCGTGCCTCCGCTATTCGCCAAATCCGACTGCATAGGAATCTTATTGACGACGACTTTAGAGCTAATCCAGTCAATCGCGACTTATTTATGCGTCTGCTGAGAGCGCCTAATAAGCTATCGATACAGCTAGGACGGATGAATCGCTATGGCATTCTCGGCAGCTATCTGCCCGAGTTTGGCAAGATTGTGGGTCAGACCCAACACGACTTGTTTCATATTTACCCGGTCGACGTGCACACCTTACAGGTGATTCGAAATCTGCGCCGTTTTGGGGGTCCAGAGGGTGCAGAGGCATTCCCTGTGGCAGCCAGTATTTTCAAGAGCTTGCATAAGCCAGAATTGATTATTATAGCTGCGCTGTATCACGATATTGCCAAAGGCCGTGGCGGCGACCACTCCTTGCTCGGCTCCGCAGATATTGCCAAATTTGCCGCACATCATGGACTACAGCCAAAGGAAATAAAGTTGCTGCAATGGCTGGTTGAAAATCATCTGCTAATGTCCACCGTATCGCAGCGTGAAGATACCTCAGATCCAGATGTCATCTATAAATTTGCCGCCCATGTCGGCGATCTGATGCATCTGGAGCACCTTTACCTGCTCACCGTCGCCGACATCAATGCCACCAATCCAAGGCTATGGACAGATTGGAAAGGTTCGTTGATGCACAATCTTTACTTCGAGACCAAACGGGCACTACAGGATGGGCTGGGTGTACCAGCTGACAAATCTGAATGGGTCAATGATGCCAAGAACGCAGCACTAAAATTGCTCACTGCGCAGGGTATTAGTGAAACACAGGCGCTCAATGTCTGGAGCGATGTTGACGAGGAGTTCTTTCTTCGCGAGCGTGCTGATGATATCGCCACATTTACCCAAGCGATTATTGCCAATTCAGACGATGATGCGCCAGTGATTTTATTGTGCGACGTCGGCGGCGAAGTTCCGGTGGCCACGCAGATATTCGTGCATGCCAAAGACCGTCAGAATATTTTTTCTATCACCGCCGCTATCCTCGATAAGCTTCATCTTAATATTCAAGATGCGCGACTGCATACTACCCATGACAATCGTGCCTTTGACGTATTCTATGTCCTCGACGAAACAGGCTACCCGGTAGGATCTAACACAGGCCTGTGTAAGAAAATTATTGAGGCGTTGCGCAAAGGTATTGTCGATCCCAGTTCTGTCAGTTTTGATGTGCAGCGTCGCACCACTCGTCAACTGAAAAACTTTACGCTGCAAACCATTGCTTCACTGCGCAATGACGCCGAGACCAACACCACAGTGCTCGAGGTTATCACACCGGATCGCCCGGGCCTGCTAGCCCATTTAGCCAGCATATTTTTGCGCTATGGACTGAATCTTTACAACGCTAAAATCACGACGCTGGGCGAGCGCGTAGAAGATACCTTTTATGTTACCGACTTCGATCATCAGCCATTAACCGACCCCGAATTTAGCGCCAAAATTCAGGAAACCATCTGTACCGAACTCGACCAACGCAACAAGGAAGATGCCCAAGGTTCAGAGCTACAACAATTAAACGTCTGGAAATAGGCTCAATGAACGCCAACTTAAAACGCCTCCACCCCTACCCCTTCGAGCGACTAAATCAGCTTAAAGCCGGTATAGAACCGCCCGCGCACCTAAGCCATATCGCCCTGTCAATTGGCGAGCCTAAGCATCCGTCCCCGGAATTTGTCAAACAGGTCATGCGAGACTCAATCGACAAACTAGCCCAGTATCCGACCACCAAAGGGGTCCCTGAGCTGCGTCAGGCTATTGCCCGCTGGTTAGAGAATCGTTTTGCTCTGGACAGAGTCGATCCGGAACAGCAGGTGCTGCCGGTAACCGGCACCAGAGAGGCTTTATTTGCCTTTACTCAGGCGGTTATTAATAGCGAGCAGGATAGTCCTGTGGTCGTATCGCCGAATCCCTTTTATCAGATCTATGAAGGTGCAGCCATACTCGCCGGTGCGCAGCCCTACTATCTGGACTGCGTCCCGCAACAGGGATTTATTCCCGATCTCGAAGCTGTGCCAGAAGCCGTTTGGCAGCGCTGCCAGCTCCTGCAAGTGTGTACGCCAGGCAATCCCACAGGGGCAGTAATGTCCATCGAGCAGTTGCAACAGGCTATAACCCTGGCGGATAAATATGACTTTATAATTGCCAGTGATGAATGTTACTCAGACGTTTATTTCCATGAACAATCAGCGCCGCCTGGGCTGCTGCAAGCCTGCCAGCAGATGGGCCGCAACGACTACAGCCGCTGCCTGGTATTTCACAGCCTGTCCAAGCGCTCAAATCTGCCTGGACTGCGATCGGGATTCATTGCCGGTGACGCAAGCATCCTGAAAGAGTTTCTCAGCTATCGCACCTACCACGGCTGCGCCATGTCACTGCAGGTTCAGGATGCCTCTATGGCGGCCTGGAGTGATGAGCAGCATGTGATTGAAAATCGTACTCTGTACCGTGAAAAATTTGCAGCGGTCACAGAGATACTGCGCGACGTACTGGTCTTTCCAGAACCTCAGGCCAGTTTTTATCTGTGGCCAGAAACGCCCATCGACGATCGCGAATTTGCAAGAGGCCTATTTGCCCAGCAAAATGTCACTATTCTTCCCGGCCAGTATTTATCTCGCGACTCCGACACCGGCAACCCGGGTAAAAACCGCGTGCGCATGGCGCTGGTTGCAGGCACAGAGGAATGTGTTGAGGCGGCACTTCGCATCAAACACTATGTGCAGAGCCTAAATAGCTAAAGGACCAGTATGCTTAAAAAGGAACGAGCAGCATTTATTCTCCAGCGACTCAATGCGCTGTATCCAGAAACACCTGTGCCTCTGGACCACAGAAATAATTTTGAATTGCTGGTCGCCGTATTGCTCAGTGCCCAGTGCACGGATATTCGCGTCAATCAGGTCACACCTGCATTGTTTGCCGAGGCCGACAATCCATTTGATATGCAACATGTCCCTGTCGACAGTATCTACAAAATCGTTCGCCCCTGCGGACTGGCGCCACAGAAATCCAGGGCCATCTCGACACTGTCCAAGATTCTTGTCGATCAGCACGGCGGCGAAGTCCCGGATGATTGGAAGGCATTGGAGTCATTGCCAGGTGTGGGTCATAAAACCGCCGGCGTAGTCATGTCGCAGGGCTTTGGCCATCCCGCCTTCCCTGTCGACACCCATATTCACCGTCTGGCCCAGCGCTGGGGGCTAACCAAAGGCAAGAGCGTAACCCAGACCGAAAGAGATTTAAAAAAGCTATTTCCACGGGAAGCGTGGAATGCCCTGCATCTGCAAATTATCTTTTATGGTCGCGAATACTGCTCCGCCCATGGCTGTGATGGTCGTGTCTGCGATATCTGTACCACCTGCTATCCGAGACGTAAAAATCCATTTATCGCCCATAAGCCATAAGGCATTTGTTATGCTAACGCCCTAATTGAAAGAAGGTAACCCAGTGACAACAACTCTCTTTGGCATCAAAAACTGCGACACCATTAAAAAAGCGCGTAAATGGCTGGCTGATAACGGCGTTGACTATGTATTCCATGATGTTCGCGCCGATGGCATAGACGCCGCGACCATCGACAGATGGATTGAGCAGACCGGTTGGGAAACGGTACTCAATCGCCGTGGCACTACCTGGCGGAAACTCGACAGCAAGGTCCAAGAGACGACTGATCGAGACTCGGTCACTGCCCTGCTACTGGAGCACCCAGCCATGATTAAGCGTCCTGTTCTAGTCAGAGACGACGTCGTGACCATCGGCTTTAAAGCCGATCAGTACGAAACAATTTTTAATTAACCTAAATAGAGTAACCCCATGAGTAATTTGTACAGTTTCGCAATCGGCGTTGGCAGTAAAAATAGCCGTGGCGAATGGTTGGAAGTATTTTATCCGGCGCCACTATTAAACCCACACCAGGGCATCAGCGATATCGTAGCAGTTAGCCTAGGCCTCACGACTGGCGAAATTGAACCCAGTACTGAACAGCTGGCCGCGCTGCAATCCGCACTTAGCCACAATGGTTACTCAGAGATGGCCGAAACAGTTACTCAGCTAGCGGCATCAAGTCGCCCTGTGGTAGCCGTAGCACTGGCAGAAAATACGCCGCCAACCACTGTTCCCGAGGGCTATCTAAAGCTACATCTACTCTCCCACCGACTGGTCAAACCCCATGGCACCGATCTAACGGGCATTTTTGGCACACTTAAAAATGTCGCCTGGACCAATGTTGGTGCCATTGATATCGACGAATTACCAGAGCGTCTGCTCCAGGCCCGTATGGCCGGCCAGCCGCTGAGCGTCGACTGTGTGGACAAATTCCCCAAAATGGTTGACTACGTAGTGCCCAGCGGCATACGTATTGCCGACACCTCAAGAGTGCGCCTGGGCGCCTATGTTGGCGAGGGTACCACGGTAATGCACGAGGGCTTTATCAATTTTAATGCCGGTGCCGAAGGCCCGAATATGATTGAAGGACGAATCTCAGCAGGCGTTTACTGCGGTGCTGGCACTGATGTTGGCGGCGGCGCTTCGATTATGGGCACATTATCTGGTGGCGGTAGTATGGTCATTTCCATGGGCGAAAAATGCCTGCTGGGCGCCAATGCAGGATTAGGCATCCCTCTGGGTGATCGCTGTACTTTAGAAGCTGGCCTATATGTTACCGCAGGCACAGTGGTTACCATGCTGGATGATAAAAAACAGGTGAGTGGCAAACTCAAAGCCCGTGAACTATCGGGTAAAAGTGACTTACTCTTCCGCCGTAACTCAGTCACAGGCACCGTTGAATGCCTAACTAACAAGAGCGCCGTAGAACTTAATACCGAGCTTCACAGCTCAAATTAACAAGGGCGGACTAGATAGACCCACTAAGCACCCAGTAAACTCTGCCCGCAAACCCGCACGGTATTACCATTAATGCCTGCGGCTTGCGGGCTAACAAAAAAGCCAATCACCTCAGCAACATCTACAGGCAAACCACCCTGACTCAGAGACGACAGGCGACGACCCATCTGCCGAGTCATAAAGGGAATGGCCGCCGTCATCTGGGTTTCAATAAAGCCCGGCGCTACCGCATTAATAGTGATACCACGTTTGGCGCAAGGCTTAGCCAGGCTATCGACCATCCCGATTACCGCAGACTTGGAGAAGCCATAATTAGTCTGCCCCACATTACCTGCGATACCACTAATTGATGCCACGCCAATAATCTTGCCGCCATTGTCGAGCAGCTCGGTTGCCAGCAGTGCATCGTTGATTCTCTGTGCAGCACCCAGATTTACTTGCATCAATAAATCCCACTGCACTGAAGTCATGCGACTGAGCATTTTGTCTCTGGTAATTCCCGCATTATGAACAATGCTGTGAAGCTTGCTGTTGTGATCAAGGCAGAACCTCACCAGCAAATCAGCAGCACCCTCAGAGGTAATATCCAGCGGTAAACTAAGCCCTTTAATGCTCGTCATGGCGCGGGTAAGTTCAGCCTCAGCCTGCGGTACATCGACACCGATCACAGTCGCACCATCACGGGCCAAGACCTGACTAATAGCCAAACCTATACCGCGAGCGGCACCAGTGACCAGTACAGATTTTCCGGCCAGAGGCCGAGTCCAATCGCCACTTATCTTGACCACTGGCTTGGCAGTATTAACCACCTGGGCGTTCATAAAGGCTGAACCGGCCGACAGCAAGAATCGCAGCGGTGCTTCTATAGCCGCCTTACCGCCCTTATCTACGTAGAGCAGATTAGCCGTGGCGCCTTTGCGGCCTATCTCTTTGGCCACAGACTTAACAAAACCGACCAGACCTCGCTGTAATGTGGCATGGGCAGTATCTGCCAGTGCCTGGGGCTGGTGACCTATGACGATAACGCGTCCACAGAGTGCCAGAGAACTGAGGTACTTAGAAAAGAACTCATACAGCTGAGCGCTCTGCTCTACAGTGGCGATTCCGGAGGCATCAAATACCAGACTTACTTTCTCCTCACCACCGCTTGCAGCCAGGCTCACCGATGTGCCTTCCAAAATAGACTTGGCGACCTGTGTAAAGCTGGCCCCCTGAGTACTACCCAAAAGCACATGACCACCGAGCTGATGTGGGTTACTATTTTCTTCTCGTTTGAGGCGCACAGGCGTCGGCAACCCCAGCCCATCAAAAATAGTTTTAGTTAGGTTTGCATTGGCGAGTTCTAAGTAGCGGTCAGTCATTAAAGTGGCCCCTTGGGCATATTCAGGAGAGTGCAGAGTGTACCCCGAGACGCTACAAGACCATTGGCCGAGATGCCAATTTTGCAAAACCATCAGCCAATGGTCAGGTACGGTAGATCGGTTACTGTACTGGCAGGCGTTTTGCGCAATAATGCCCAAACAACATTTATTGGAACCGATCCTATGACCGAAATACGTAGAGTTGCCATTATTGGCGGAAACCGCATTCCCTTTGTACGCAGCAATACTGCCTACAGCTATGCCAGCAATATGGATATGCTGTCAGCCACATTGCAGGGGCTGGTCAAGCGATTTGACCTGGATGGCGAGCGTCTGGGTGAAGTCGCAGCCGGCGCTGTTATGAAGCATTCTCGAGATTTTAATCTGGCCCGCGAAGCTACATTAAACTCAGGTCTGTCGCTGGAAACACCCGCCTATGATGTGCAGCAAGCCTGTGGTACTGGTCTCGAAGCAGCAATTCTTGTGGCCAATAAAATTGCCCTGGGTCAAATTGATGCGGGTATTGCCGCGGGCACAGATACGGCCAGTGATGCACCCATCGCCCTCAACGAAAAATATCGGCGCATGATTCTTGACCTCAACAGAGCAAAAACTGTGGGGCAGCGGCTCAAAATATTGATGCGTTTTCGCCCCAGCTTTATTCTCCCTTCACTTCCTCAGAATGCCGAGCCACGAACTGGCCTCTCTATGGGGCAACATTGTGAACGTATGGTTAAGCAATGGGGCATCAGCCGTGAAGCGCAGGATGAACTGACCTGGAACAGCCACCAGAATCTACTCGCTGCCTACAACGAAGGTTTTTTTGATGACCTGATCAGCGCTTTTGACGGCGTTCAACGAGACGGCATTATGCGCGATACACCGATAGAAAAACTGGCCAAGCTAAAGCCAGCTTTCGACCGGGAAAATGGCTCATTGACCGCGGCTAATTCAACGACATTGACCGATGGCGCTGCCTCAGTACTTTTGGCCAGTGAAGAATGGGCCTCCGAGCGTAATTTGCCGGTTATGGCTTACCTGACATTTAGCGAGGTTGCAGCGGTCGACTTTTATTCCCAGGGCGAGCAGAGCGAAGGCTTGTTAATGGCCCCGGCCTACGCAGTGCCCCGCATGCTAAAGCGCGCAGGTCTCAGTTTGCAGGACTTTGACTTCTATGAGCTTCATGAAGCCTTTGCCGCACAGGCACTGTGCACAATGAAGGCCTGGGAAGACAAAGACTTTTGCGTCAATAAGCTCGGGTTAGACAACGCACTCGGCAGCATTGATCGCAGCAAATTAAATGTGAAAGGGTCGAGTGTGGCTACTGGTCATCCATTTGCCGCAACAGGCCCAAGAATAATTGCAACATTAGCAAAAATATTGGAACAAAAAGGAGAAGGCAGAGGTCTTATTTCTATCTGCGCTGCCGGTGGCCAAGGAGTCACCGCTATTATCGAGAGATAAAGCCTGATGTCAGGCTGCGTATAGATACTCTTTCTCCCCCTCGGGGCCTCACTGTTATTTCGTGAGGCCTTTTTTTTTGCGTGCCATTTTTGATCGGCTGGTTATGTAACAGCTTAGTGATTACAAACCAACCAGCACAAATAAAAGCCCTGCAGCGGTCGCGGCAATAATGGCATAGGGCAATTGGCTCAATGCATGTTCCATAATCCCGGTGCCCGTACTCTGAGCGACCAGCACAGTCGAGTCACTGTAGAAACAGGCATGGCTACCAAATGAACTGGCTGATAAGAGTGCGCCAATCATCAGTGGCATAGAGACATCCATGCTGGCGGCCAGTGGCATAACAATAGGTATCGCAATGGCAAACACACCCCAGGACGAGCCTGTGGCGAAGGCCACCATTGCCATGGTAATAAAGGTTATCAAGGGCAGTAGCAGTGGCGACATCAATGGGGTAACAGCATCAATCACATACTGGGGCAGGCCCAACTGATCATTCACTGCCTTGAACATAAAGGCCACGACCACCACGGCCAGCGGTGGCAGCATCACTTTAAAGCCATCCATCACAGCGTCCATGGCACCCTTAAATGGCAGTAAACCCTGTATCAGCATGAACGGAACCGTCAGCGCCAACGTCACTATCACCCCTTTGAGCACATCAATATCAAAGTACCAGGAGAAGCCAATCAGCGACAATAACGGCAGCAAGAATGTCCACACAGAGGAGCTGCCACCTGCGCTACCAGCATTCTCGCCAGTATCAAACTCGGTGACTTTTTCCTGCGCCAAGATGCCCTGCTGGGCCAGCACTTCGGCCCGCCTCATGGGCCCCAGCAGCGGAAAACGCCCAGTTGCCACCAGAGGCACTAGCAGTACCGCTATCCAGGCATAAAACATATAGGGAATACCGGAGATATACAGGCGCATACCCTCCCCAGCCGCTGCAGTGCCTGTATCCTCAAGCACGGCGGCAAAATACACCGCCCAGGTAGAAATAGGCACAATGACACAGGTCGGAGCTGCGGTAGAATCAACCACATAGGACAGCATTGATCGGGAGACCTTGAAACGATCAGTAACCTTCTTCATTGATGAACCAATAGCGATCGCATTGAGATAATCATCAATAAAAATCAGCATGCCAAGAAACCAGGTTGTCAGCAGTGACTTGTTGCGAGTGTCAGCCCTGGCCGCCATGCGGTTGGCAAAAGCCGTCGCGGCACCTGTTCTAATCAGCAGCATAATTAAGCTGCCCATCAAACCACAGACCATGATCACCCAGCCGATGGTGTCGTCCATCATGATTTCAAGACTTAAATCAGCCATGCCGCTAATCACCAGCGCCGGATTAATTAATAACAACCCCGCAACCACGCCAGATAGCAGCGCAAAAATAGGCCGATGCGTGAGTACTGCAATGCTGATAACAACAAGGGTGGGGACTAGGCTTAAAGCGCCGAAACTATCCACTGGCTACCTCTGTTTTTATTATTAAGGTGAGGACGACATTAGCACAAATCTGGGGACCGGTACTCTTCGGTTAACCGGCGTGATTAACCTTTTTGGTATTGGCAACAATTAATTCGACAAACCTGGGCAATAGAGCAGCGGGCAAGGTATGACCCATACCCTCAAACAGCGCCAACTGGGCGTGGGGAATATGTTTAGCGGTATCGATACCGCCACTGACCGGCACCAGCAGGTCCTGATTACCATGAATAATTAATACAGGTGCAGTGATACTGCGCAACAACTTAGCGCGACCTGGGGCGTTGCGAATCGCCGCAATCTGGCGCATGTAACCCGCCGGATTACTCGAACGCTTATGCTCCGCTTTGATTAGGGTACGCACATCGTCATCTGACATAGGGTAAGCTGGGCTACCAATCATCTGCCAAATAGCCACTGCATTATCCAGTGCACTACGCTCTTTGGTCACCGGTTGCAGCATAGCAGCCGAGACTTTAGCAGAGGGAACCCCCTTACCCCATTCACCGCTGGTTGACATAATCGACGTCAGCGACAGGATTCGATGCGGATACTTGGCAGTGACCAACTGGCTGATCATGCCACCCATCGACATACCAACAATATGTGCCTGCTGAATATTTAACGCATCCAAAATGCCGACAGTATCGGCAGCCATATCATCCAGACTGTAGGGCGCGGTCATCGGAATCCGTAAATAATGTTTTAGCGCGAGCCGCAAGAAACTCGGCGCCCTAACTCCATCCATTTTATCAGTCAGACCAATATCGCGATTATCAAACCGAATAACCCGAAAGCCACTGGCAACCAGTAGTTCACAAAACGCTATAGGCCAGCGCACCAGCTGATTATAGAGGCCGGCAACCAATACAATGGCCGGGGCTGTAGGCTCACCAAATTCTTCGTAGGCCATGCGTAGACCATTGGACTGTAGGAACTTCGTGGAATCTGTTTTCAAGGAATCTCTCACCTTATCTGTTGCTGACGGGTTTATGGTTATACACGTAGCTCGCGACGCAAAATTTTACCCACAGGCGACTTGGGTAGATCATCCAAAAACTCTACTTCCTTAGGTACCTTATAAGGCGTGAGCTGTTGGCGACAAAATTCCTGAATCTCATCCTGCGTTAAATTCGGATTGGTAGATACCGCAAATAATTTCACCGCTTCACCGGTTTTATCATCCTGAATACCCACCACGGCACATTCAATAATATCTGGATGGCTATAAACCACATCTTCAATTTCGTTGGGATAGACATTAAAGCCAGAAACCAGAATCATATCTTTAATCCGGTCAACAATACTGACAAACCCGTCGGTACTCTTGATACCCACATCGCCAGTGCGGAACCAACCATCAGCATCTATAGCTTCTGCCGTGGCCTCGGGGCGCTGCCAATAACCCTGCATCACCTGAGCACCACGCACACAGATTTCACCGCGCTGCTCATGATCTACAGTTGCGCCACTGTCATCAATTATCTTTACTTCCTGGGCCACCATAGCTACGCCAACCGTGCCAAGGCGACGGTTAACAGGGCTGTTACAGGTCAGCACCGCGGCCGTTTCAGACAGACCATAACCTTCAAAAACCTGTGAACCGGTACGCTGATGCCATTCTTCCGCTATCTCTTTAACCAGTGCTGTGCCACCAGCAATAATGCCCTTAACTTGGGAAAAATCGATCCTATCAAAATCAGGGTGCATCATTAGCCCCTGCAATAGCGTGTTCACGCTCGCCATAGTGGTAAATTTAAATTGTCGCATCAGTGCCACCAGCGTATCCGCATCCCGAGGGTCCGGTACCAGCACAGAAAGATTACCGGCAATAAAGCTACCCACAACATTCATGGTAAAACCAAAGACATGATAGAGCGGCATGGGAGCGATTAAAATATCCTCATCATCAGAGTCTTCAAACACACTCAGCTTGGACATACGCATACCGGAAAATATATTGCCATGGCTTAACATCGCGCCCTTAGATGGACCCGTGGTGCCGCCGGTATACTGCAGTACTGCCAGATCATCCATACACATACTGACCTGAGGCATAACCAGCTCAGCACCCAGTGCCAAAGCCTCTGGCAGTGTGACAACAGTGGGCAGATTAGTCTGCGGCGCAGGCTGCGCCTGCAGCAAATCCATTGCCTGGGTGGCAATAACCGTTTCAATACCAGTCTGAGGCACTACCTGTTCCGTGATCGGCAGCAAGTCGCTGAGCACTACCAGTGCCTTCGCACCAGAGTCATTGAACTGATGTAACTGCTCCCTCGCGGTATACATAGGGTTGGTATTAACAATCGTTAAACCAATTCGCAGTGCACCCCAGACCACAATGGGAAACTGATTTATGTTGGGCAGTTGAACCGCAATACGATCGCCAGGTTTAAGGCCGCAGGAACCCGCCAGAAAGGCGCCAAATTTGCGACTGTGCGCATCTATGTCAGCATAGGACAATGTTTGACCGAGGCAGTGGTATGCTGGTCTAGCGCTAAACTCAGCACAGGACTGGTCAAAGGCGTCGATCAAACTCGCATAGCGCTCTACATTCAGTTCGATGAGTTTTTGTTGTGCAAATGACAGCTGTGCAGACATTGGCGAGTTCCCCGGCATTGATTACGATTTTTATTCTTTTAATCACTTAACAGTCCTAATATCTTCCGACGGTCACCATTAGCAATAATACCAACAGTGCTGCGATAACGTTTACTGCAGCCTGCGCACTCTCGACTGTCAGGGGGTGACTATATTAAAGTTGTCATTGGGTTCTCCCAGCAGCGAGAAAAATTTAATCAGTTTCAGTACATTACCCTCAACTGTTAATTCATCCGTTGTTAGCAACTCATCAATGCCCACCTGCTGCAACATAACTTGAAAGAACAGGTTGCGACTAATTGTTACGCTGGCATCTGCACTTTTATCCAAGGGTAATTCCCGATAGTGCATCACTGAGTTTCTAATTGACAAGACAAAATTTTGATTCAAGTCTTTAAATAACACATTTATTTTCAGCCGTTCGCCATCTGCCTTATCGGCATCGAGGGTTACCGATAGCGCTTTCATAAACTCGATCATTGGCACTTGCAAAATAAAGTCGCGGGATAAAAAAGCAGTAAAGTCTGCCTCGGCTTTCCCCTCAGATAGCTCTTTGGCACCCGTCAGATATATATCACGCCAAGGTGCTGACTCGGCTTGATAAGCCATCTGTCGATAGGCTTCTGCTAGCATATTACGGGCAGCCATATTGTCAGGCTCGGCAAAAACCACATGATTGAGTACCTCGCCCACCCAGCGATATTCTCCCCTGTCCATATAGGCTGCCGATTTCTCAAGAATAGCCGGGGCACCACCCATAAACTCGACATAGCGCTGGGCCGATGCCACCGGAGGCAGCGGATTAAGCTGTGCAGGATTACCCTCATACCAACCAAAATAATGCTGATACACCGCCTTACTGTTGTGGCTCAGGGTGCCGTAATAACCACGCAGATGGAAATTACCTGCCAAACTGGCGGGTAGCTTAAGTTTCTCCGCAATCTCTTTCGGGGTATAACCTATATTTGCCAGACGCACAGTTTGGTCATGAATAAATTTGTACATGTCCTGCTGCTGTTGCATCTGCGTAATAATGCGCTCGTGTCCCCAGGTCGGCCAGTGATGGCTATTAAAGAACGTTTCTACCTTGTCCAGGCGATCAATCGACTCACCTATATAATTGCTCCACAACAATGCATCGCGAACCTTTGCACCTCTCAGGGTCAATACGTTGTGCATCACATGACTGAGTATCTCGGCACCACAGAAAGCATTCCACTGGGGCAAATAGAAAGTCAGTTCCGCCGGGGCTTCAGTGCCCGGCATATTGTAAAAATCAAACTCGACACCATCCACTGTCATCGCCTGCTCAGGCTGATCTATAATCACTGTAGGCTGGAGTATTGAAATACTGCCAAAGATTACCTGCTTGCCCAAACCAGCATCGACATGGCCAGTCGCAGAGCGCTCAAGCATGTCTCCAAACATATAGGTACCGCGACGGGTCATAGCCCTGCCCGCAATAATATTTTCGCTGGTGGCCTCAGCCATAAATCCAGCAGGGGCAATAATAGGGACTTGTTTGGCCGTTACAGACCCTGTGTTAATCAGCTCAAGTGCGCCGCCAAAATGATCGACATGGCTATGGGTGAAGATAATGCCGGTGAGGTTTATCTCGCCTAGATGCTGCTCAGCAAATGTCATAGCGGCTCTGGTGGTTTCCATCGTTGTCAGCGGATCAACCAGTATCCAGCCATTGTCGCTTTTAATTAATGTGGTATTGGCAAGATCAAAACCGCGCAGTTGATAGATACCCTCTTCGACTTTAAACAGCCCGCGAATATTATTTAACTTGGCCTGACGCCAGAGACTGGGGTTTACGGTATCTGGCGCGTCGCCTTGAATAAAATCATAGGCCGCGCCATCCCATACCTGGATACCGCTTGCCGCGGTCAAGGATTTATTCGGTGCCTCGGCAATCATGCCTCGCCGGGCATCTTCGAAATCCTGCTGATTATCCAGATCCAGTTTTTCTGCGAAGGCTTTATTGCTGTTGACAGTAAATTCACTAGCAACAGGTAAGCTGGGATTTTGCGGCACTGAATCTGATGCTCGATCACAGCCGGACAGTGTTATTAAGATCGCTATAAGTGTGCTGGTCGTTAAATGCCAGTTGCGGATATTTATTGTCATTGATCTTCCCCGGTGTATTACTTTCTTATTGTTTGGTGCTCTTGACTGCTAAGTGGTGCTGAACATACCCAGCTTAACGCCCCAATATAAAAAACATCAAATACAAAAACGCCACCGAACTCCAAACAAATCCGGTGGCGCCAATTACCAAATACTAATGAGCTAAAGTCTTACAGAACTTCAAACAACCCAGCAGCACCCATGCCACCACCAACACACATGGTGATAACAACATACTTCTCACCACGACGCTTACCTTCCATTAACGCGTGCATAACCATGCGCGCGCCACTCATACCAAAGGGGTGACCGATAGAGATGGAACCGCCATTCACATTCAAACGCTCCATAGGAATGCCCAGCTTGTCGCGACAGTACAGAACCTGCACTGCAAAGGCCTCGTTCAATTCCCACAGGCCAATATCATCCATCTTCAAACCATTGCGCTGAAGCAACTTAGGAATGGCGAAAACCGGACCAATACCCATCTCATCGGGCTCACAACCAGCCACAGCCATACCGCGGTAAACGCCCAGTGGCTCGAGATTGCGCTGAGATGCCAGAGTGCCGTCCATCAACACAACGGCAGCAGCGCCATCAGATAACTGAGAAGCGTTACCACCAGTGATAGTGCCGCCATCGCGCACAGCTTTCAGACCAGATAGACCTTCAATATTAGTGCCAGGACGGTTGCCTTCGTCCTTAGTCAGAGTCACTTCCTCTTTAGAGACCTCACCAGTTTCACGATCAGTAACCAGCTTAGTCGCGGTTACCGGAACAATCTCATCCGCAAACAGGCCAGCTTCCTGAGCCGCCGCAGTGCGTGCCTGAGAGATCACAGAGTACTCGTCCTGGGCTTCACGAGAAATATTGTAACGCTTAGCGACAGTCTCAGCAGTATCCAGCATAGGCATATGGATCAGCGGCGCATGCTTCATGGCCAGGGGATCAGCTACACGGTGTGCGTTGAACTTCTCATTTTGAATCAAGCTAATGCTCTCACAACCACCGGCAATAACCACCTGAGAACCATCATTAGTGATGTTGTTAGCGCCAATAGAAATAGCCATCAGACCCGAAGAGCATTGACGGTCAACGGTCATACCAGAAACAGACACAGGCAAACCAGAGGCCATAGCCGCCTGACGACCCAGATTCATAGTCTGAGTGCCCTGCTGCATAGCCGCACCCATAATGCAGTCATCGATCTCTGCGGGGTCAACACCTGCGCGCGCAACAGCTGCGCTGATCGCGTGAGAACTCATAGTCGGTGATTCAAGATCATTGAACGCACCACGGAAAGCTCTACCAATAGGTGTGCGAGCTGCTGAAACGATTACTGCTTCTTTCATAATAATGTCCTTAGTGATATTTTTTTTGTAACAGTTGGTCTAAGCCTGGCAGCTAAGCCTTAAGCGCCGCCATGGCCTTCATTAAAAATTTCTCGGTTTGCTTGCCACCAGAGTCCAGCGCCTGCTGATTGGCGGTATCGGCGAGCTCATCCCATCTGGCCAAAATAGCTTCAGGCGTTTGCTCATCTACAGGCATAAAGATACCGTCAGTTTCGAACAGGCTAGTTTTGGCATAGCCACCAGCACCGGCGCAGAGAATGGTTCGGGTTGGCGCTTTCTCATCACAGAGGATCAAGGCACCAGCAGTCACAGATTCCGCTGTTAACAGGCCTAATACCTCTGGAGGCATAAGGTCTTCAGTCATACGAGTCCCTGCTGTAGGTGCCAGCGCATTGACATGAATATTGTTTTTGCCACCCTCCAACACCAGGGTGTTCATAAAGCCCAGTACCGCCATTTTGGCCGCACCATAGTTAGTCTGACCAAAGTTGCCATACATGCCGCTGGAGGACGTGGTCATCACGATACGACCATAATTCTGCTCGCGCATAATGTCCCACACAGCTTTGGTGCAGTTCACAGAGCCCATCAGATGCACATCCATGACCAGCTTAAAATCTGCCAGATCCATTTTGGCAAACGATTTGTCCCGCAAAATGCCGGCATTATTGATCAAGATATCAACGCGTCCCCACTTCTCCATCGCCTGGGCGACCATGTCCTGCACCTCATCAAACACAGCCACATTGGCGCCGTGAGCAAAGGCTTCACCCCCCGCTGCTTCAATCATGCCAACCACTTCCATGGCGGCATCAGAGGAGGCGCCGGTGCCATCTCTTGCACCACCGAGATCGTTAACCACAACCTTGGCACCACGCTCAGCCAACGCTAGCGCGTGAGAGCGACCAAGACCATTGCCTGCACCAGTGACAATTGCCACACGGCCTTCAAAATTAATACTCATGCTTATTTCCCTTACACGTCTTATGTTTAGTTAGCCATCTGAACACTTAGCCACTCAGCCACCAGCGCCGGCTTGTCGCCGCCTTCAATCTCGACCGATACTTCGACCTTAAAATCGTACTGGCCCGGACGTTTCTCAACAATTTCTTGCACCGTTGCGTGGCAGCGAATTTTACTACCAACCCGAACAGGGGCCACAAAGCGCACCTTATCGAAGCCTTTGTTGACACCCATGTAGATGCCTTCAATCAGCAGGTTATAACTCTCAGAGAAGTAAGACAGCATCGACAATGTTAAAAAGCCATGGGCAATGGTGCCACCGAAAGGGGTTTTGGCCGCGGCTTCTGGATCTATATGAATAAACTGCCGATCCAATGTGCACTCGGCAAATTCATTAACCTGCTCCTGAGTTACCTCAAACCACGCTGTGGGCTCACAGACATGGCCAATATACTGCTCGATTTCCGATTTCTTGATTACTTGTGGCATAACGTAACTCCTCCGTGCTGAACTCTGGCGGCAAAACCTAAACTCAGTACTTGGTTAACTATTTATTGAGAGCCCAGCGCTCTCCGATTTAAAACCCGAATCATCATAGGCGCTGCGAGACGCCAGCACTATCAGTGAAACTAATTCCAACCATAGGATAAACAGCCTTGGCTGTCGCCTGATCGACCGACATTTATTGACAGTAATAATGCCATATATCACAACAGCGCCCAATAGCAAAAAGGCAGCCATCAGGCTGCCTTGTTTTGTTTCTATGACTCTGGAGTCAGCTACCAGCCGCAGGAGCGATCCTGGTTCTGCTCGTTCAGCCAGACATTCAACGGGGCAAAATAATCGATAATGGCACTGCCATCCATACGTCGTTGACCGGTTAGCACCTCCATGGCGTCCGGCCAGGGCGCACTCTGTCCCATCGCCAACATCGCGCCCAACCTTTCCCCCGCAGCTGTATTGTTATAGATCGAGCACTCGTGAAGTGGGCCGTCAAAACCAGCGGCATCACACAGCGCCTGGTGAAATTGAAACTGCATGATAAAAGACAAAAAATATCTGGTGTAAGGCGTATTACCCGGAATATGAAATTTGGCGCCCGGATCAAAATCTGCCTCAGAGCGCTCTATCGGCGCCCTAATCCCCTGATATTCCTCACGCAGTTGCCACCAACCAGCATTGTAGTCATCGGGCCCTATCTCGCCTGAGAAAACCTTCCAGCGCCATTCGTCGATCATTTTGCCAAAGGGCAAAAATGCAATCTTCTCCAGCGCCAACTTCATCTGCTTATTGATCGTCGCCTTATGGCCCTCAGCGACCTCGCTCACCAGCCCCACCTCCTTGAGATAGGTTGGGGTCATAGATAGCTGAATGGTATCGCCAATCGCCTCGTGAAAACCGTCGTGAGCACCCCCTTTAAACACCGAGGGCTGATCTTTATACATCAGGTAATAATAAATATGCCCAAGCTCGTGGTGCAATGTCCCCAGCTGTTCCTCGTTAATTTCAACACACTGCTTAATGCGCGGGTCATTGCCGTTATCTATATCCCAGGCACTGGCATGGCAGACTACATTGCGATCGCGAGGCTTTTTAAGCATAGAGTTTTCATAGAAGCTCTCTGGCAGTGCCGGTAGCCCCAGAGAGGTAAAAAAGCCCTCGGCGGTTTTGGCCATACGCACCTCATCATAGCCCTGCTCAACCAGCGCGGCAGTAACATCCAGTGAAGCCACCCCCTGATAGGGCTCAACCATCGGATACAGGTTATCCCAGGTTTGAGACCACATATTGCCCAGCAAATGGGCCGGGATCGGGCCGTCTACAGCGACCTTATCAGGTCCGTAGGTTTCACTGAGCACTGCGCGAACATGACAGTGCAGTGCCTCATAAAAGGGTTTAACCTGGTCCCACAGCGCACTGGCTTCGCGGGTAAAGGACTGGCTATCCATGTCGTAGCCGCTCTTCCAGAGCTCCGCCAGATTCTCATAACCGAAGTCACGGGCCCCCTGATTGGCAATTTCAACGAAGCGTTGGTACTGAGGACGATAAGGTGGCGATACCTGACGCCAGCCCTGCCATACATCCAATAATTCATCGTAATCACGAGACTCGGCCAATATGGCTTCAAGTGCCTGTAACTCTCTACATTCACCCGCCCCATTACAGTACTTACCCGCGCCGTACTGACCTTCCATATCGGTAAGAATCGCTGATAACTCTGCGCGCAGCGCCGCATCATTGGGCGCCGGAGCCGATGATCCCCGCAACATTAGCGCGATAGCGCGTGCAGTTACCGGATCCATAGCCGTATCTTTATACTGCCTGGCCTGATTAACCATACGGCTTTCAAACTCAAGGCCTCGCTCACCCGCTTTAGCTGCCAATATCGCGGTATCAGGGGTGATATAGGTATTGCGCACCCAAAAGGCTGCACTCAGCTCTTTGCTTAATGTCTCGCCCTCCTGCGCCATTCGGGCAACAAACTCTTTTGCCGTCTCCTCGGGTTCCTGCTCACAGGCAGAAATAGTCAAAGTCAGCAGTACCAGCAGCCATAACGTTGGTTTCATCATTCAGTCTGCTCCCCGCATCATTTTGCTAATCGTCGGTGAGATAAGCAGCATCAGTACTGCAATCCCTATGGCAATAAGTCCCACCTGTGTATACACCTCAACATAGCCCGCCTTAGCAGCGGCAACATTGGTCATCTGACCGCCTATGGTCTCCGCACCCGTGGTGCGCGCAATCACACCAGCCAGAAAGTTAGACAACCCGGAATACAGAAACCAGGCGCCCATGGTCATACCCACAATACGCACTGGGGCCAGCTTGGTGACCACAGAGAGCCCCACAGGAGATACCAGCAGTTCACCCATGGTGTGAATCCAATAGATGAGGAAGATAAAGAGCACCGGCGTAAGACCCACAGGGCCAGCCCCCTTCATGCCAGCAACCAATACCAAAAAGCCAAGCCCCGCCATCGCCACACCCAGCGCAAACTTAACTGGCGTCGAGGGGTTACGCTGACGCTTGGCCAGCCATATCCACAGCCAGGCCATCAAAGGCGCAAAAAGAAAGATAAAACCAGCGTTTAATGACTGGAATACAGGCCCTGGCACCGACCAGCCCAACATCTCCCGATCTACCAAACGTGCCGTGAATAGATTGAGAGAGGAGCCAGCCTGTTCAAATAGCGCCCAAAAAGGAATCTGCGCCAGTACAAAGTACAGGGCAGCCAGCATGCGCGAACGCTCGTCACCCTTAAGCTGGGTAAAGGCAAATGTAATCATGCCTATAAACATCAAAACGCCCAGAGGCCCAAGTATGCCGCCGACAATATCTTCATTTTTTACCAGCAACATAGAGACTGCAATAATGGCGACACCCACCAAATAGCACATCGCCTCTACATTGATAAAGCCGAATACTTTCTCTTTCAGCTTTTCCGCCGAGGGTGGCTCGCCCTTGCCCTCCAGCCAACTCTGGCAGCACAGAAAGATAATCAGCCCCAGTAGCATGCCGATACCGGCCAGACCAAAACCATACTTCCAGCCATGTACTATGCCCAGATAGCCGCAGAAAATAGACGCCAGAAAGGCGCCGATATTGATACCCATATAAAAGATGGTAAAGCCGGAGTCGCGGCGAGTATCACCAAACCCATACAGAGAGCCGACAATGGTTGAAATATTGGCCTTCAAAAAACCAACACCGGCAATTAACAGAGCCAACGATAAGTAGAGAATATTTAGATAGCGCTCCTCGGTCTCCACGCGCATGGTAAATTGATCTCTGGGGATACTGGCGTCCAGGCCAACAGCCTGGGGGGCGTCGATCTCCATGGTGGTTTCGGTAAAGCTAACATAGGCGCTACCCAAGTCAGTGATAATTTGCTGGCGCGCATCGCCCCCGCGTGCATCAAGTCGAATCTCATACTGCTTATCGCCGTGCAGCAATAGTTGCCTCGAGCCTTCGCCCTCAAAGGTCATGCCAAAGTGCCCCAGAGTCAGCAGTATGGCCCCAAAGGTAACCGCTTTTCTGGCACCAAGATAGCGATCGGCCAGTGACCCACCAACAATCGTCATCACATATACCAATGCTGTATATGCGCCGTAGATCAGGCTCGACTTTTCATCGGAGAATAAAAAATGCTGGGTCAGGTAGACAATTAACAGGCCGCGCATCCCGTAGTAGGAAAAGCGCTCCCACATCTCGGTCAGGAACAGAATAACCAATCCACGTGGATGGCCCATTATCGTTTTCTCATGCGTTGTGGCGACGTCCGTCATAGGGGTGGGTCCTAGAGTTAATGTATGTCATTATTGTTCGGGCCATTATAGCCAGTGCCGATCTGCATAACAGCTGCCAATAAGGGCTAATATAGCCCATAATGCAAGCGCCGTAACCCAGTGGCGTAACAGGCGAGCTTCCAGACAACTAAGATGAAAAAGATTAAGATTAAATTGTTTGCTTATCAAATAGTTATAAAGTTATTATAATAATTAAGATTAACTATAATAACAATTAAACCAGACCCCTGATAACACGTTTACCGAGCCCCGCCTGTGGCGCCCTTTTAAAGAGCCTCAGAGACAGCTTAATTGGCGCCAATTCTTAATCGATTGGCACCCATTAGCCAGACCAGTGACAGGCCTGAGGCTAAGGTAGAGCGACATACCGGAGGGATAGCACAATGACCACCAATAATGCACAGGCAGCCACCGAGGCTCCTGAACTCAAAGAATTTCGCGCCGACGTGGCCGCCTGGCTGACGGCCAATCGCCCTGCCGACCCAGGCTTCTTGCTCCCGCAGACCTTTATGGAGGTTGGCTCCGAGCAGGTACTCGACTTTCTGCGCGAATGGCAATACAAAGTCTGGAACGCGGGCTATCTCGGGATGGCATGGCCAGAAAAGTATGGCGGTCGGGGCATGGCACCCGTCTACCAGAGCATTGCCGACCAGGAGATGAAACGCCTGCGAGTACCCATCTGCTTTAATGTGATTGGCCTTGGCTGGGCCGGTCCATTAATTATGGATATTGGCAGCGACTATGAGCGAGACAGGTATCTCAAAGGTATTCTTACTGGTGACGATATCTGGTGCCAGGGCTTTTCTGAGCCCAACCACGGCTCCGACCTCGGCAGTATTCAAACCCGCGCCGAGCGCGATGGCGACAGCTACCTTGTCAATGGCAGCAAGATCTGGACCACCATGGGCAACTATGCCAAGTACATGATCTTGCTGGCGCGCACCGATGCCCAGGTTGAGCGCAGATACAACGGCCTGTCGTTTTTTCTGGCGCCAATGCACACAGATGGCATTACCACCACGCCAATTAAAAAGCTTACTGGCGAATACGGCTTTACCGAGACCTTTTTTACTGATGCACGTATCCCCGCCGATTCTCTGATGGGTGACGAAGGACAGGGCTGGGGCATAGCGATGAAAACTCTGCAGTATGAACGCGGGGCCGAAGCTGGCGCAGCTGGCGGTATTTCTATGCTGTCTATTTTGATGCATGACCTGCTCAAGATGGCGCAGGAGGTCGAGCGCGAAGGTCAGCCTCTACTCAAGGATCCTGTCACTCGCGATAACCTGGTCAAGTTGATGATTGAAGAAAAAGCCCTCTATCTGGCTGAAAAGCGCATCGCTATTCCGGCCCTGTGCGCAGACTATCCAAACTCATTGCCCCTGTCGGGGAAGCTGCGCAGCACTGAGTTCTTTCGCCGCATGCGCCAGTATGCGCTGACGCTTCAGGGCGCCCAAAGCTCGCTCTATGTGGGTGATGACGACTGCCTCGACGGTGGCTTTTGGCAGCGTGCCTATATGAATAATTTCTCTACTACCATTGGTGGCGGTACCAGCCAGGTGCAAGCCAATATTGTCGGCGAGCATGTGCTTGGCCTACCCAAAGATTAGGGCGAGGACTCAGACCATGAAAACTACAGCAACAGCCAATATGGCAATGTCCTTTAGCGACGAGCAGGCAATTATTCTCGACAGCGCCAAGCGCTTTTGCCGCGACAGGTCAGATATGACCACCGTGCGCAGTTTACTCGGCGGCGAAAGCGGCTACAGCGCCGATGTCTGGGCCGAAATGGTTGCCCTGGGCTGGGCTGGCATTGCCATTCCCGAACAGTATGGCGGCTCAGAGCTAGGTATAGGCACCACCATCCCATTAGTTGAAAGTATGGGTCGTCACCTGCTAAGTACGCCCTACATATCAACCACTATTGCAAGTCAGACTCTGCTGCGCGGTGGCTCTGACGCACAAAAGTCGACGTGGCTGCCAATGCTGGCCGAGGGGAGTATTGCGACGCTGGCACTACTAGACAATGAAGACTGGGGCGCCACCACAAGCAGCTGCGTGCTAACGGGCGATCTCGAATTACAGGGCACCAAGCTATTGGTCAATGATGCTGCCGTGGCAGACCTATTTATTGTCTCAGCAAGCCACAATGGTACTCAGGTACTGGTGCTGGTTGAGGCTGCAGCCCTGCCCGCTGATGCCCTGAGCAAAAAAGTACTGATCGATGAGACCAAGCGCGCCTGCAATGTGACTTTTGATGGCATAAAAGTCGCGAGCGAAGCCATTTTACCCAACAGTGCTGCCGCCCTGCGCGACAGCAGACTTATCGGCGCCCTGTTAACAGCCGCGGAGGCCACAGGTAGCAGCGCTGCAACATTGGATCTGGTGGTTGACTATCTGACCAGCAGAATGCAGTTCGGTCGCCTTATTGGCTCTTATCAGTCGCTAAAGCACCCCACAGTAGAGATGTTGATTGGCATGGACTCAGCCCGCTCCCTGATCTATCACGCAGCCACCGTGGTCGGTGATAACGCACTGGACCAGGATGCTGAAATTGCCTGTCGTATGGCCAAGGCACAGGCCACCGATGCCCTGCTATTTGCCGGAGATCGCGCGATTCAATTCCATGGCGGCATGGGCTTTACCTATGACTGCGATGCGCAGCTATACCTGCGCCGAGGTCTGTGGATGCAACACCAATATGGTGATACCCAGCATCATCGATTGCACCTTGCCGGCTTGCTTCTCGACTAGCATTTGCGACGCCAGAGCAGCGATAAAATACCGAAACGCCCACAGTAGAGACTAATTAATGCTGGACAGAAAACAGCTACTCAGACCATCCGTAATAACAGCAACAGTAGTCATAGCGACGACGGTTGCCGCAGGACTCTATAGCCTGCTGCCCATAAACAGTACTGACCTGAACAACCTAGCAATACCAGCGGTGATCGCGCACAAGCCAGATCCAGCCACCATTCGCACGACAGATAGTGGGCAAGTAATCGGCTTTTCCGACATTAACAACACCTTTAGCTGGCAGGGAATACCCTATGCGGCGCCACCAGTGGGCCCGCTGCGCTGGCGCGCTCCCCAGCCGCCAGAAAACTGGCCAGAGCCATTGCCTGCATTAAAAACGGCCTCAGCCTGCGCCCAACATTGGAGCTCTTTGGGGGGACAAGCTGGCGAAAAAGGCGATATCATAGGCAGTGAAGATTGTCTCTATCTCAATGTCACGGCGCCGCGGCTGGTGGCGACCACTGATAACAGTAAAAAGCTGCCCGTGATGTTATGGATTCATGGTGGCGCCAATACCATCGGCACTGCGGGCCTCTACCAGGGTCAACATATCGCAGCAGATCAACAAGTCGTTTTCGTGTCAGTTAATTATCGCCTCGGACCACTGGGCTGGTTTAGCCATAGCGCCCTGCGCAACACCGCCGCTAACCCGGCAGATGCCTCTGGTAACTATGGCCTGCTCGATATTATTGCTGCCCTGCAATGGGTACAGACTAATATCCACGCCTTTGGTGGCGACGCAGCCAATGTCACCGTGTTTGGTGAATCAGCCGGCGGCCGCAATATCTTTGGTTTGCTCGCATCGCCGCTGGCCAAGGGGTTATTTCATAAAGCCATTAGCCAGAGCGGGTCGTCCAGAACCGAAACTATGGCCATGGCCGAGAATTTTAACGACCCACAGCAACCGGGCTGGCCCAACAGTTCCAATGAGGTACTCGCACAGCTATTAATTAATCAACAAACTGCAACGGATCGCGCCGAGGCAAAGATCGACCTCAGCGCAATGGCCGACAAAACTATTGCCGCCCTGCTGCATCATCAGACCCCAGAAATGCTGATCGAGGCCAATATGCAGCTGATGCAGCAGCCCGAGATGCTGCGCATACCGCAGCTATTTAGAGATGGGTATGTGCTGCCCAGCCAGCCGATGGCCGAATTATTTGCCCGGGCCGATGGCTATAACGCTGTACCCATGATCCTCGGCGCCAATCGCGATGAAGAGAAATCATTTATGGCTCGCGACCCCAACTTTGTCAGTCGCCAATTTGGGCTGCGTCCATCGATCATAGATTCCGAGCGCTACCAGCGCTATGCCGCGCATTACTCCGAGCGCTGGCACCTGTTTGGCGTCAGCCAGATGGCCAGACTCATGCGCGCAGCAAACCCTGATATTAAACTCTATGGCTACAGATTTGACTGGGATGAATCACCGTCCAGCTGGATGGTCGACCTGCCCAACTTGCTCGGCGCTGGTCATGGTCTGGAAGTTAGCTTTGTATTCAATGACTTTATCGGTGGTCTCAGGCTGCCCTTTATCTATGGTCAGGATAGCGAGCCCGGCCGCGCAGCCCTATCCATCGCAATAATGAATTACTGGGGTCGGTTTGCCGCCAGCGGCTCCCCAGACAAAGGGCGCTTTCAGCGGCAACCTCAGTGGTTGCCATGGCAGGAAACCGATGCCAATATTATGCTACTGGACAGCCCTGCAGACGGTGGCTGGCGCATGGCACACTTTAACCCAACCCTCGAGGGTTTAATAAAGCGCATTGAATCGGACACAGAAATCAGCGACCAGAAGCAGCGCTGCAAACTGTTTGTTGAGAGTTTTTTGATCTCCCAGCACAGTGCTGACTTCTGGGATCCAGAGCGCTATGCCACCCTTGCTGGTGGCGGCTGCACTGACTACGATCCCTATAAACTTGTCAGACTGCGATAGCGCAATTACGATCTAGTCACCAAGTCAGAGCGTACAAAGACACATCGATAAAAGAGAATAATAAAAATGAAAACATCCGCTACCATTATCGGCATAGTTTGTTCCCTAATCCTCGGTGCGCTTATTATTATCGCCGGCAGTCAGGGCAGTGTTAGCCATCAAGGCGTGTCGTTATTTGCCCTGTGTGGCGCAATTGGATTTGCGCTTCACTGGTTAGTATTTGTGCCCTCTTTCGCTTTTCAAACCGAGCATTATTTCGATTTAACTGGCTCGACGTCCTATATTGCCACAGTGGCTGCAGCCGTTTATTTAAACCCTCAGCTCGATGTAAGAGACATGATTATCTGCGCCATGATAGTCATCTGGGCACTGCGTCTGGGCTCATTCTTATTTGGGCGCATTAAGAAAGATGGCAAAGATAAACGCTTCACCGTGATGAAAACCAAGTTCACCTGGTTTTTAATGACCTGGACCCTCGGCGGGCTCTGGGTTCTGGTCACCATGGCTGCAGGCTTAGCGGCAATCACCTCCAACACAACAGTGCCACTGGGCGGCCTAGCCTACCTGGGGATAGCACTGTGGATATTCGGTATGGTGATAGAAGTAATGGCGGATACCCAAAAAAGTAACTTTAGAAAGCTGCCTGAAAACCGCGATCGCTTTATCACCAGCGGTATTTGGGCCTGGTCCAGACATCCCAATTACTTTGGTGAAATCACATTGTGGTTAGGGCTTTCGCTGGTCGCCGTGCCTGTACTTTCTGGCTGGCAACTGGTCACCATGATCTCGCCGCTATTTGTGTATCTGCTGCTCACCAGAGTCAGTGGCATTCCCATGCTAGAAGATATGGCGCGTAAAAAATGGGGCTCTGACCCTGAGTTTTTAGCGTACACAGAGAGAACACCGTCGCTGCTATTAAGAAAGCCGCGGCGCTAGAGAGCGGCGGCTAGACGTTCGGGGTAAAACCAGGATTTATGAGTGGCGTTTAAAAAATGCCTCTATCTCGTCAAGAGCCTGAGCGGCTTCAGGCAGATCTGGATAAAACATCGGCCACACATGCGGTACATTGTCCCAACGCTGTAACCTGGCATCAGTGCCCGCCGCAACGGCTTTATTGACATAGCGACGCCCATCATCGCGAAGAATTTCGCATTCACTGCACTGCACAAGGATGGGTGGCAAACCAGAGAGGTCTGCCAGTAGCGGAGATATCTCTGGATTAGAGGCACCACGGCCACCCAGAAGGCGCGCGCCCAAGCTAATCAAGGGACCGGGCAACCAGGCAACACGCTTGGCGAGCGGCTTTAGCATGACGTCAGTGTCAAGGTTAGTTCTGATACTCGGGCTGGTAAAGCGACAGTCCGTCACAGGCGACAGGGCCAGTGCAGCATTGGGTGCTGGACGCTGGTTATCTCGTATCCAGTTAAGCAGCGACAGCGTTAAATTACCCCCCGCTGAATCGCCGGCGACAAACACAGCTGTCGGGGCCAGGTTGTCTTCGCCCTCGGGACCATTTTGCAACATCCAGTCATAGCTGCTGCGGCAGTCTTCCACGCAGGCCATGCGACTGTGCTCTGGGGTCAATCGATAATCAATCGCCAGTACCGCGGCATTGCTAATTTCAGACAGTTTACTGGTCAGTACACGATGGCTCTTGGGGCTGCCAGCGAAAAAAGCACCACCATGAATATATAACAGGCGTCGGCTAGTATCGACGCCTGGCGCTGTAACCCATTCAGATGAGACACCCGCCGCATCGACAGGCGCAAATGTGGCGGTGGTTTTAGCGCCGGCAAAAAACGCTTCCATGGTCACCCGAATGGCCAGTACCCGCTCCTTCCAGGGCAGATTTTCATGCCGCTCCGAGGATGATCGAAGCCTGGTATTCAATGCCGCCACCGCCTTGGCAGAAAGCTCTTTTTCCTTATTATTGGCCGGAGAGAATAACTGGCCCTCAGGCAGATCAAACTGCGAGAGCGTATCTCTGGTCAGCAAGTAGCCGCCAATGGCGATACCTGCAAGCCCAGAGACAGCCGCAACGGCCAAACTCACGCGGAGTATGCCAGCTGGTTAAATTTCTTCTGATGGTAGTCGCCATCACCATAGGTTACATTGATCATCATTAGGCGCTTAACCAGGTGGCCAATATTCAGCTCATCAGTAATCCCAATACCACCGTGAATCTGAATGGCCTCTTCACCAATAAGGCGGCCATAACGTGCAACCGTAGCCTTGAGCGCGTGAACTGTTTTTTGCAGCTCAACCGAATCACCTTCACCGGCCTGACAGAGACCGCGGTACAGCATTGACTTAGTCTGCTCGCAGGCCATAAAGGTATCGACCATGCGATGCTGCAGCGCCTGAAATGAGCTTATCGGCGTATCAAATTGCTGACGCACCTTGGTGTATTCAACAGTCAATGTATTTAGGGTGGCCATAATGCCCAGCGCCTCTGCACTCAGACCCATAAGAATCTGCGGCATCACCTGATCAATCAGTTTCATGCCCTCACCCGCAGCGTTTAAAAGCTGGCTCTCGGCAACCACAACCTCTTTAAAAGTCACAGTAGCCGCACTCTGACCATCCATCATTTTATAACGCTTAACGGTCACACCAGGGGCGGATGCATCGACCAAAAACAGGCTGATCCCCGCAGAATCAAACTGCCCACCACTGGTCCGTGCAGTGACCACAAACTTGTCGGCCGTACCGCCATTGGCCACGACGGTCTTTTCACCACTGATGCTATAGCCGCCGTCACAGGCAGTCGCAGTGGTGGCAACATCGCTACTCTCATAGCGAGACTGAGCCTCAACACTGGCCAGTGACCCCATGCAGCTACCATCAATAATCGTTGGAATAACTTCTGCCTTGAGTGCGTCGTTGGTTGAGGCAGACAGCAGGCCACCAAAGACCATAACCGTCGACGCATAGGGTTCTACTACAATACCTTTGCCTAGCTCTTCCATGATCGCGGCAATATCTTCAACCGTGCCACCAAAGCCGCCGTACTCTTCTGCAAAGGGCACTGACAGCCAGCCTAGCTCGGCAAACATTGCCCAGAACTCTCGGCTAATACCTTCGTCTGACTCAATAATTTCACGTCTAGTATCAAAGTCGTACTGATCACGAACAAAGCGCGAGACACTGTCTTTGATCATTGTTTGTTCTTCTGAAAAATCAAAATTCATGCTTATTTAACCTCTGAAATCTTTTTTATGGCTGCGCTTATAAAAAGCGCGAGCTACTTTTATAGGCCGAGAACCGCTTTCGCGATCACATTGCGCTGTACTTCATTGGACCCACCGTAGATGGTCGCCGCACGACCATACATATATCTACCGCGAGCCTCGAAAGCAAAGTCGTGACGCAGCTCCTCAGCGTTTAAATTCTCTGGCAGCGCGCCACCATAGTTCGCGGCCAACTGTAGCTGCAGCTCTTGAATCGCCTGAGTAATTTCAGTGCCTTTAATTTTTAGTAACGACGACTCAGGACCAGGCATACCGCCTGCGGCCATCGAAGCGAAAGCACGCAACTCCGTATACTCCAGCGCCATCAACTCCATCTCAATATCCGACAGACGCATCTGGAAAACAGGGTCATTGATCATCGCCTGACCACCATTTATCTCAGCCCTGGCACGCTTTTTCAATGCGTCCAATGAACGAGTGGAATCGGCTATCTCAGCCATGCCTGTGCGCTCATGAGCCAGCAGCGCCTTGGCGTAGGTCCAACCTTTGTCTTGCTCGCCAATCAAATTTTCGGTGGGCACCGCAACATCTTCAAACAGCACCTCATTGAGGCTGTGCTTGCCATCGATGGTCACAATCGGCTTGACGGTAATACCTGGGGTCTTCATATCAATCAGCAGGAAGCTAATGCCCTGTTGTTTACGCATCCCTTTGCTGGTGCGCACCAAGCAGAAAATCCAGTCGGCATACTGGGCAAAGGTTGTCCAAATCTTGCGGCCATTAACAATATAGTTATCACCGGCATAGTCTGCGGTGGTGCTTAGCGCAGCCAAATCAGATCCAGCACCTGGCTCAGAGTACCCCTGACACCACCAATCTTCACTCTCCAGAATACGCGGTAAAAACTTCGCTTTCTGCGCTTCATTGCCAAAGGTGTAGATAACTGGCGCGACCATTTTTAAGCCAAAGGGAACCACATCTGGAATTCCAGCCAAACCGCGCTCAGTCTCATAGATGAACTTCTGCGTTGCAGACCAGTCTGTACCGCCATATTCTGTCGGCCAGCCCGGTGCGATCCAGCCCTTGGCATGCAATTTTTTCTGCCATTCAATGATGGCTGGCTTGTACTCAGAACCCTGCCCGCCGCTCAGTCGCTCAGCGAGTGAAGCGTCATATTCAGTTGCAAAGAATTCACGCACCTCATCTCTGAAGGCCAGATCTTCTGACGAAAATTTAATATCCACCGATGTTCCCCTCTTTCAAAAAATTATTGCCATACAGTAGTTTATGGCACTTATTATGTCAATAAATGCGCCGCCTCCAGCCGCCGCGCGCTTATACACCAATCATTGCTCAATCTTACGTACCGGAGCACTTTCCGGTTTCAGTCCCACGACGCAAAAAATGGACCATGTTACCGCTGTCGCTAAAAAAGCTAGGCAGCTGAATGGCCTGAATATTCATTTAATAGTTGGGACTGGCGAGTCATATTGAATCGCACGCTGAAATCCGGGGCGCGCTTTGAGGCGCTCATAATAGGCCAGCGTATTGGGCTTAAAGCCGCCACTGAGTTGCAACACCTCAGCCAAATAAAGCGCATAGCCCACGGCAATATCCGCAATGGTAAAACGGCCGGCACAGAGAAACTCACGGTTCGCCGTAGCTTCCTCCACGGTTCGTAATCGCGCGTAAAACCACTTGCTATAGTCCGCAGCCACTTTAGGTAATCGCGTCTCTTCAGGCTCCAAAATGGTATATCTCAACACCAGTGTCTGGGGAAAAGTCAGGGTGGCATCACTGCGATGTAGCCAGTTGAGGTAGATACCATAATCTGCCTCATTGGCACCAACCGCTAGATCAGTGGGGCCATATTTATCGACCAGGTATTGACTAATACCGGCTGATTCAGTCATCTTGACTATGCTTTCTGGGCCAGCAGCATCGTCAGTAAAAAAAGGGACTGTGCCAATCGGGTTAATGTCGGTATACCCTTGCCGAGTAAAGCGCGGTGGAAACTGCATTACCTCAATGTCGAAGTCCAGCCCCAGTTCCTCGAGCGTCCACAGGGGCCGGATTGATCTTGAACCAGCGCAGTGCCAAAGTTTAAGTGTCATTATGCTTCCTCATCCTGTTCGGAAATTTCAATGAGTACATCGTCTGCCGCAACCTGTTTTCCGGCCACCGCCTTTACCTCTGTAACAGTGCCGTCAATTTCTGCGGCAATCTCATAGTGCATTTTCATCGCTTCCAGCACCGCCAATGTCTGGCCCTTTACCACGGCATCGCCTGCCGCCACCAACACGTCCAACAGCAGCCCGTGCATGGGCGAGATAACGCGACCGCCGCCAGCGCCATCGTCTACCGCACCATCAATAAGAATCATATCCTTGAACAATGCGGCGCGACCTTCAACAGAGCAATAGAGTTGGCCTTTTTGCGGTGACATAAAGGTTGCGGTGACCGCCACATTATCAACCAGTAGTCTGGCGCTTTCGTCGTCCATAGCTTGCAGGCATACCTCAGTACTGATCTGCTCATCGCCATCGACTTGGGCGGCATCAAATATTTTGTAGCTCTCTGAACCCACTGGCGTAATGCCCAAATCATGGACCTGCTCGCCAAATTGATACTGCTTGCGCGACACTATGGCACTGGCGCTAGCCCAGTTTTTTAGCTTTGCGCTGACCAGTACAGCCTGTTTAAACAACGTTTTGTGCTCTAGGGCCAAGTCAATCACTGCAGCGATGGCACAGTCGCTGAAGCTCGGGGCTCGCACCTGCAGCTCCTCCGGCGAGAACTCCTCAGCAATAAAGGCTGTGGTCGCGGCGCCATCAATAAAGGACTGCTTTTCAAGACATTGAATAAGAAAATTTTTATTGTTGGCTGTACCAAAAAGTACAGTTTCTCGCAGGGCTTCGATCAGCCGCAAGCGTGCACTTTCACGATCCGGGCCATAGCCAATGACCTTGGCCACCATAGGATCGTAAAAAGGTGATAGAGCCTGACCAGTGCAGATACCAGCATCAATGCGTATACCTGCGCCAGTAGCTGGACGCCACAGTTCCACAGGTCCGGCAGCGGGCAAAAAGTCCTGGCTGGGGTCTTCAGTATAGAGACGCACCTCAATAGCATGGCCGTCAAGGCGCACATCATCCTGAGTCATTGCCAGAGCTTCACCCTGAGCAACAGTAATTTGCAGTGCTACCAGATCCAGACCAGTAATTAATTCAGTGACCGGATGCTCTACTTGCAGGCGTGTATTCATCTCCAGGAAATAAAACTCGCCGCTGGCATCCAATAAAAATTCTACTGTGCCGGCGCCCCGGTAATTAACACTCATAGCTGCGTCTATGGCCGACTGTCCCATCTGTGCCCGTAGCTCTGGCGTCATAATCGGGCAAGGTGCCTCCTCAACGACCTTCTGGTGGCGGCGCTGCACAGAGCAGTCACGCTCTCCCAGATGGAGTGTATTACCCTGGGTATCGGCAAACACCTGTATCTCAACATGGCGCGGCTGAATAATCGCTTTTTCAAGAATCAGCTCACCGGAACCAAAGGCTCCTTCGGCTTCGGCGCGCGCCAACTTAATGGCATTGGCCAACTCGGCATAGTCATGGACCAGACGCATACCGCGACCACCACCACCTGCCGCTGCCTTCACCATCAGTGGCAGCTCAATTTTACCGCCCGCAGCCAGCAGCACCTCGTCGCTCTGGTCATGGCCCTCGTATCCAGGCACACAGGGCACGCCTGCTTCAATCATGCGGCGTTTTGACTCCGCCTTATTGCCCATCACATCAATCGCTTCTCGGCTGGGACCAATAAACACTAGCCCGGCCGACTCAACCGCATCGGCAAAGGCAGCGTTTTCACTGAGAAACCCGTAGCCCGGATGAATGGCACCGGCCCCGCTGCTGGCCGCGGCAGCAAGAATAGTTTCCGGCAGTAGATAGGACTCAGCCACAGGCCCAGGACCAATGCGCACAGCCTCATCGGCCAGTTGCACATGGGGGGCGCTTGCATCTGCGTCGGAGTACACCGCAATAGTGCGATAACCCAGGCGCTTAGCGGTGCTTATAACCCGACAGGCAATCTCGCCTCGGTTGGCAATTAAAATACTGTTAAAGCGTTTCATGGATAGAATTCCTACTCTTTATGCCAAGAGGCTGTGCGTTTCTCCACAAAGGCAGCGATGCCCTCGAGACCCTCAGGGCTGAGCATGCAGTTGGCAAAACCCCTGGAGGCAAAGTCTAACGCCTCGGCGCGCGGTCGGCGCAATGATTCGAAAAGAATACCTTTGGTCACCGCATTGGCGCCCGGTGCACAGGCCTTAATGTGCCCTAATAGGGTTTCACATTGGGCTTCAAGATCCGTCGCATCCACCGCCATGCTATGGGCGATGCCCAGAGTGACAGCCTCCTGCCCTGTAAATTGTGCACCGGTTAACATCAGCCGACGCGCCTGAGTCAGACCCACCCGCTCGGTGACAAAGGGCGCTATCTGCGCCGGTGGAATCCCTAGGCTGGTTTCACTTAAACGAAACCGTGCATCTGCGGTTACCAGCGTGATATCGGCAACACAGGCCAGTCCCAAGCCACCACCGATCGCGGCGCCCTCAACCAGCATTATCACCACCTGAGGCTGCTCATTAAGCTTCATCATCAAATCGCCAAAGGTGCGGTTATTCCTCGCCACTTGATCGGCGCTGACCGACTGCATATCAGACTTAAAGCCCTTGATGTCGCCCCCGGCACAGAACACACCACCTTTGCCACGCAATACAATGCTGCGAATGCTGCGATCATCGCGCACAGAATCCAGCACCTCATCAAGCTCATCGGTCATCTCTGCCGACAGGGCGTTTTTGGCCTCGGGGCGGTTAAACCATATTTTCAGCACAGACTCATCGCGCTCGAGTATCAGTGAGTCAGTGGCTGGCAGTTTACTTTTGGATAGGTCAGTCATTAGGCTTCTCAACGATTAAACAGCGGTTATAGACGGGCGACGCCAAAGCTATTGGGACGTAATTTTCTGGCGCGACCCTCGCGCACAGTTTCCAAAATCATGCCCAGTGTACTGCGCATATTGCGCGGGTCGATCATGCCATCATCCATCATATGGCCCGAGGTGTAGAAGGCATCGGACTGGGAATCAAAAATATGCGCCAGCATCTGTTCCTGCTGGCCCAGCGCCTCTTCATCTGGCGCCACACCCATAGCCGCAGCCTTGCCTCGAGCCACCATAGACATGGTTTTGGCCGCCTGTTCGCCACCCATTACGCCCATTTTGGCATTGGGCAAGGTATACAGAAAATCAGGATCATAGCCACGGCCGCACATGCCGTAGTTGCCAGCCCCAAAGCTGGCGCCGGTCATAAAGGTGATGCGTGGCACATCGATATTTTGCACCGCCTGAATCATCTTCGAGCCGTGCTTGATCATGCCCGCCTGTTCCGACTTGGTGCCAACAATGTAGCCCGTCGTATTCTGAAAAAACAATGCTGGAATATTGGCCTGATCGAGCAGTTGCAGGAACTGCGTCACCTTGTTGGCGCCCTGGGGATCAATAGGCCCATTATTGCCGATAATACCCACCGCCTGACCAAATATTTCGGCCTGAACACAGACCGTAGAAACACCAAAGCGTGGTTTAAAATCGAGAAAGTCAGAGCCGTCCACCACCCGGGCAACCAGTTCACGCATATCATAGGGCGTGCGGTAATCGACAGGAATCACACCAGCCAGCTCATCCGGGTCATAGAGAGGCTCAAGAAAATCACGCTTGCCCGGCAGCGCGCAGTTATCGTTCCACTGCAGGCGATCAATGACTTCGCGGCATATCTGAATACCCTGCCCATCGTTCTCGGCCAGATACTCAGCCAGACCAGAGATGCTGGCATGCATCTCTGCACCGCCCAGTTCTTCCTCAGTCGCGATTTCACCTGTGGCTGCTCTAAGCAGCGGCGGACCGGCCAAAAATGCGCGACCATTACCTTTGATAGCAATAACATAGTCACTGAGCCCAGGCATATAGGCACCACCCGCGGTCGAGGAGCCATGCAAAATAGAAATAACGGGAATGCCCGCTTTACTTAGCTTTGCCAGAGAACCAAACAGCGCCCCTCCGGCACTAAAACCTTCCACGGTGTAATTCATTAAATCACCACCGGCGCTCTCCACCAGATGCACAAAGGGTAATTTTTGTTCGAGAGAAATCTGCTCGGCACGACGCAACCGATAGCCACCGGCAGTAGTCATTGAACCAGCCATAATACCGCTGTCATCGACCACCACCATGCAGCGCACAGCAGAGATAAAACCAATACCAGCAATAACCGTGGATCCCGGGATCGACTTCTCTTCTTTTTTAGTGTCCAGCATATAGCCAGCAATATTGCCTATTTCCAGAAACGGCATTCCGGGGTCAAGCAATCGTGCCAACCGCTCGCGGGGCGTCAACTGTCCTCGCGCATCAAAACGCGGTTTGCGCTTTTGAGAAATAATACGGCCACGGCCATTGAGCTCGGTAAGCCTGTCAACCAGCGCAAGCATCTCTTTGCGCTGACGCAAAAAGGTCTCGGAACTGGTATTAATTTTCGAGGCAAATACTGCCATTGGAGTGTCTCCCTGTGTTTCTAATAATTATTATTGGGTCATTAGGCCTGCTCAACCTCACTGGCGATGTCGGCACTGACCGGGATCGAAGCATCCAACATCAGCTGGCTATAACCTTTGCCCTGAGCATCATTGCGAATACTGGCCATGCCACCGCCACCGAGTACATCGTGAATCAGAAAGTTAATGGCGTCTGTGCCGGGCATCAAATAGCGCTCGACACTGCTGCTGGTTGCAGCGTCAGGCAAGAAATGTGCGAATCGCTCAAGCACAGCCTGCTCAGTCAGCGCAGCATAGATATAGGGCAGGTATTCAGGGCGACGAGCAATAACACCAATATTGGCTTTATCGCCTTTATCACCGCTGCGGGCCCAGGCAAGCTTGATCAGAGGCACTGGCACCAGATCACCTGAGGGCGCTGCTGGCACATCGGGACGTGCAATGGCCTCCACATCCAGCGTCACGCCGGCAGTATCAGGGACATCAAAAATAACCCCATCCAACTCAACCTGAACCTTGGCGGTACCCTTGGGTCGCGCAAAAGAAAATAACCGCACAACCGGCGAAGGACTGGGACGTGCGCCGGCAAAACCCGAAAGTCCGGGCGGTGTTGCCAAACCAAGACCCACCGCTTCCTTAAGCATAATGCCGATACCAGCTGCATCCTGATGCTTAGCCGCAATCTTAAGCACCACCTCACGACAGTGGGTAATAGTTGCCGCGCTGCCGTACTGACTTTCAGCGCCAATAATCTCAACACTGGTTTCACTAAAGTCGGGCAGACCAAACTGGCTTAATGTGCGGCGCGCCGCCACCCATATCGCATCGGCCAATTTTTGCGCTTTGCGATCAGCATCAATGCCATAGAACGTCATATTGGTGCCGCCGCGAAACTGGTCGGCATAGGTGGTGCAGACCTTATAGGTATCTGGCGCAGGCAAGCCTGTAGCACCGGTGACCCGAACCAGATCATCGCCGATCTGCTCAAGTTCAACCTGGGAGAAATCACAGATTACATCGGGCAGCATATAAGCTTGGGGATCACCAATTTCGTAGACCATCTGCTCAGCAATAGTGGCGCGAGTCACGATCCCACCAGTGCCTTCAGGCTTAGAGCATATAAAGCTACCATCAGTACTGATTTCGGCAATTGGATAGCCAATCGTTTCCAGGCTGGGCACATCTTCCCAGTCGGTAAAATTACCGCCCGTGGCCTGCGGGCCACATTCAATAATATGGCCCGCCAGCGAACCCATGGCCAGCCTATCCAGATCATCGCGACCCCAGCCAAAGGCATGGATGCAGGCGCCCAGCGTCACAGCACTGTCGACACAGCGGCCGGTGACAACAATATCAGCGCCTTCTTCAAGCGCCTTAGCTACCGGAAAAGCGCCCAGATAAGCATTGATGCTGGCCACTTTGTCCACCGCAGGAAATGCCGCACCCGTAAACATCTCGGTATAACCCTGAGCTGCCAGCGCATCAGATTCTGCGATCATATCGTCACCCAGCACGCAGGCAACCTTTAGCGCCAAGCCCATATCAGCAATTACTGCACGCAGTGCATTGGCACAGGCCTGGGGGTTAACACCGCCGGCATTGGAGACAATTTTGACCCCCTGACGGGCGATCTCTTTGAGATTGGGTTTCATGGCGGCAGTGACAAAATCAAGCGCATAGCCATAATCCGGGTTCTTAGCCCGCGCCCGCGCCATGATCGACATGGTGATCTCGGCCAGGTAATCGTAGGCAATAAAATCCACATTGCCCTCTTTCAGAAGCTGTGGTGTAGCGCGGGCTGCATCACCCCAAAAACCACTTGCGCCTGCAATACGAATACTGCGTTCAGTCATTCTGCCATACTCCAACGCAGTTCAATCTGCGCCTGTTGTGCGATTTTTTATGATTATCGATACTACGTTGCGTTATCGCCCTGTGCATTGGATTCTATGCCAGCAATATAAGCGCGCATGCCAATCAGGCCCTAGACTTGGCCCGCTCCAGATAAATCGAGGCAATAATAAACGCCGCTGGCGCTCCCCAGGATAGAATATCCGCCGTTAATAGGGCCTTGGTGAGAGGCTCAAAGACTGCATTAGCCGCAAAAACATCACTGAGCACACCCGTCATCATTGCGCCAACACCCAGCCCAAGCAGATTACAGGCCACCAGCAACAAGCCAGTCATCACACCGCGCAAACGCACGGGCGTGAGATCCTGAACCGTTGAAAATGCCGGGCCATAAAAAGAGCTGACACTAAACATACCCGCAGCCATGCCAACATAAAACAGCGCAGACGAGGGCTCCACAAAACGGAAGGAAATAAGCAGAGGCGTTACACAGAGCATTAAGTAGGCCAAAAACCTAACCCGCCCACCCCTAAAGCGCGCCTGATACCAATCACTGAGAATACCCCCAAGAAACGTACCTGCAGTACCAAAGACAATATAAATAAGGCCATAGGTAGCACTTATCTCACCCAAGCCAAATCCGCGCTCCCGCTCCAGCCAAACAATCGCAAACTGGCCTGCGCCCAGAGGGATATGCAAAAAAACCGCACCAACCATAGTCCAGGCCAGTGCAGGTGTAGACTTAACCACAGAGTAGACATCCGATACCACGCGGCGCCAGTTGCCATCCATTAAATTGGCCTCTTGACTACCTTTTGTACCAGGCCCCTTTTCCTCCATAGCGCCACGCTCTGGATCCTTCATCGACCACAGCACCAGCGCCAACACCAGCCCGATGCCACCGAGCAATAAAAAGCAATTGCGCCAGCCAATCAGAGGCCCAAGAATACCCGCAACAATAAAGCTGCCTCCAGCACCCAGGGGCACACCCAGGTAGTAAATGCCCGTGGCTGTGCCTCTTTTAGCTTTTGGAAAGAGGTCAGAAATCATAGAAATAGCAGATGGCGCCATGGCCGACTCGCCAACACCAATGAACAAACGGGCCACGCCAATCTGGGCGAAGTTCTTAGCCATACCAGACACAGCGGTCAGTGCACTCCACAGAATAAGCCCCGCCGCGATAAGCCGCGGGCGATTCACGCGGTCAGCAAGCGCACCCATAAACAGACCCATAATCGAATAGAAGAATACAAAGATAGGCCCTGTCAGCAGGCCAAATTGTGAATCACTTAAATTAAGATCATCTATGATCGCCGTACCAAAACTGGTAATAAGCGTTCGGTCGACCATATTCAGAATATTCAGCAACAGTAAAAATAACAGAATACCCGTGGCGTTTGACGCCGGTTTTACCGTATCCATTGATGACCTTCTTTTTATTATTATTCTCTTTGGTAATAAGTCTACGGCACTCACTATGCAAATGCTTGCTAACCAAAGCACAATTTGCGAACCACGAGTCTCAACACCGATTGACCAGCCAACCCCACTTCAACTCGCTGCGCTAAGCAGCGAATGATGGCCTAAAATTTCTGCTTGATTTTAGTAGCATTTATTTCTACATTAATTGTGTCAAAAGTTTTTAGTCCCTGATGACAGGGTATTATTATTCCATAATTAGAGGGCATTCATATGTCATTACAAGAAGTAACAGCTGGATTAGCAGAAAAAGTAGGGGAAGATTGCGGCCTGGGTGCAGTCCTAAAATTCGACTTCGGCGATGACGGAATTCTAGTTCTTGACGCATCTCAGGTGCCCAATGTAGTGAGCAATGACGACGCAGAAGCAGGCTGTACCATGGTTATCAGCCTAGATAACTTCAAAGAAATGGCCGCCGGCAACCTTGATGGCACCAGTGCATTTATGTCCGGCAAGCTAAAAATCGTCGGTGATATGGGTATAGCCATGAAGCTGGCGCCCATCCTTTCCTAAGCCATTTACCTGCCACAAATAGAAATACCCCGCTGCTAACAGCGGGGTATTTTTTTTGTCTCAATTTCGTCAATTATGGAGAACTGGCAAGTCCCTCCCCTAACTTTTAGCGCCTAGCCTTAGCCCTAGTACATCCATTATTTTATATTGCCATTTGACAACCGTAGGACCATCAGCTGGCCCCATACAGATTGAGGCGCGCCCCAATAAAGCGAGAAATAAAGCTGCCCAGCATGCAATCGCATAAGGCTGAACAGCGAAAAAAGCAAACGGGGACGCCCGGGCAGTTTTGCGCCGCAGCGACAGCTCAGCATCAAAGACAGTCCACAAAGCGATCACTCAGGTAACCATGCCTATCTCAGGTTCTGAGCTACTCGAAGTAAAACCCGACCTGGTTGGGCTGTCAGAAATCGGCGAATTAGTAAACTGCTCGTGCCAGAACATTCGCAAACTCGCAACAGGCTCAAAAGTGGCCTTCCCGCAACTCTCAGTCTCAGGCAGCGTGCCCCTGTGGCATTTCTTCGAAGTCGGCAACTGGCTGATGGACAGCCCGCCCATCAAATCCAAGCCAACAGCAGAATCAATAGAGGTGTCCAAAATAGCCTTCAAACTCAACATAGATGTACAGCAGAACCGTTTTGAAAAATCCATCGTTGAACCAAAACCTGACTGTTGATAACCACCTAATAGCTATAACCCAAACTGTCGAGCCGCCAGATCACGCATAATCTCCTCAGAACCACCGCCTATCGCGTTAACACGCACCTCGCGATAGATTCGCTCAACCCTGCTACCGCGAATATAGCCAATGCCACCGAGAATCTGCATCGCCTCACGAGCACAGAACTCCATAGTCTGGCTACACTGCACCTTCAACAGCGCAATATCACCGGCATTCTCGCTGCCTGCCACCAGCTGCTGACACACTAGCTGCAAATAAGCCTGAGTGGCATTAATACGCTGCTTCATCTCAGCAATCTTATGACGGATTACCTGATGATCAGCCAGCCGCTGACCAAAGGTCTTGCGCTCCCGCGCCCAGGCCACAGCATCTTCAAGACAGACGCGAGAAAAAGCCTCCATCGCAGCAGACATAGCCAGGCGCTCAGCGTTAAAGTTATTCATAATCACGCTAAAGCCCTTGTTCTCCTGACCCAGTAGATTACCCGCAGGCACACGGACATTATCAAAATAAATAGTCGCAGTATCAGAACACCACCAGCCCTGCTTTTTATCCAGCGCTGTGCGAGACACACCCTCAGCATCAGCTGGGATAAGCAAGGTAGAAACACCACCAGAGCCTTCCCCGCCAGTGCGAACAGCCGTCGTAAACCAGTTAGCGTTCATGCCACCAGTAATATAAGTTTTCGCGCCATTGACCACATAATGATCACCGTCCAGACGCGCAGTGGTCTGCAACTGAGCCACATCAGAACCACCACCGGGTTCAGTAATGGCCAGCGAAATACGCTTCGTGCCCGCCAGTACCGGCGGCGCCACCATCTGCTTAATTTCGTCGCTGCCAAAATTAACCACTGGCGGTAAACCAATACCATGAACCATCAATGTGGCCCCAACACCGCCCACCGCAATACGTGCCATCTCCTCATTAACAATAATACTGTGCCAGATATCGATGCCTTGGGTGACACCACCGAACGCTTCCGGAAAGCCCAGCCCCAGCAGACCAACCTCAGCAGCCTTGATCCATAACTCATCGGGAATCGCACCCTCCTCATCCCAGTCTTCCGCAAAGGGAATCACCTCGCGATCAAAAAATCGCCGCAGCTGGGCGCGCCATTCATGGTGCTCCGCAGTTAAGCAGCTATTGGGTAACCGCGCGCTATCAAAGTCGAGAGACATACAGACACCTGTTATTTTTCTAGTGGTACGGGTTTGATTGTAAATAGTAGAGAGAGTCGATTTAGCTGACAACCTAAAAAGCGCCAACTTATTTGGAATAGCCGCCAAGGTAACACAGCTACTTGCGGCGATAGTCTCGCGGAGAAACCCCGTGCCAGCTTTTAAAGGCACTGGAAAAAGAACCCTGATCCGCATAGCCGAGTAAAAACGCAATCTCGGTAATACCCAAGCGGCTATCAGGCAGGTATCGCAAAGCTAGCTTAGAGCGCACCTCCTGCAAGATATTCATAAAGTTGGTATTACGATCAGAGAGCCGACGCTGTAATGTGCGCCGCGAGATATTAAGCTTGCTGGCCAGCTTATCGATAGTTACCTCACCCTCCGGCAAGTACTGCACAAGAGATTGCTTTAAATTAGACAGCAACTGATCAGCAGGGTCATCGCCCTCAAAGAACTCCCGAAATGGATGTTCCTGATCTGGCCCCCCTTGATAGTCCTGTTTAATTATCGGAAAGCCCAGTGCTTCACGCTCAAAAAATAGACTGCTGTAAGGCTGATCAAAGGCCAGATTACGACCAAAGGTGTCCTCCAGCCTGGTTATATTTCGGGGCCTGGAATAGGTAAAATGCACTTTAACCACAGGCACAGGCATCACACAGAGAGAATTAAAAATACCCGCCGACGCCGCCAGTATTTCATCGCTGATAAAGCGCTTGCGACCAGTTTCCCCCAACAGAGGTTCCCAGCGTAGCTCAACCAGATCGCCATCGCGATATGCTGTTACCTGACCAATATCCCCCCGCAGTCGCAGCGCACTGGGAATCAGGTTGAGATAGTCGCGAAAAGACTGACACACCGTAGACAGATAGAGCTGCAGATTAAGCCCTTTAAGAAAGGTCACTCGCCCCACCGTCAAGCCAATATCGGGGTCATCCGCAGCATCGGCCACCAGCTGAAATAATCTAAAATAGCTGTTTACAGGAAAACGGCGGTCGGGAATTTTTAACGCCGAGGCGTTCAGACCAGCGCTCAGTAACAATGATTGACTGTCTAGCCCCAGCTGCTCAGAAACCTGCAACAGCGTACTGATCGGCGCCGCAAAAACGCTCCAGTTAGGATCAATAAGCTGTTGAGTATTAGCACTAGCGGTCATAGTTTGGTGGAGCCTAAGAGTTCGAGGAGACCACTGTACCACCAGCGCAGAAATGCATTCAAACATTGCTACAGATAACCAGTATTTCGTATCAAGCTACTTCTAGTGGCAACAAATAGCGTAAGTATAAACCCAAAAAATGGCTGCAAAATGCAGGAGACATTTAGCCGAATACTGTATATATTAACAGTAGTTAAGAAATAGGTCTTACTCGCAACGCAGTTACAATTCAATGCTCAACAATATAACCACAGTACTATCCCGGCAAGATACCTGGCGCGGTCGCAGCCGGCGCCAGTCCCGTCGCACAGTAACGACAGGCAACATTCATTTAGATCTGTTGTTGCAGGGCGGCTGGCCTGTCTCCGCACTCAGTGAACTGCTGCCACAGCAGCCAGGCATAGGCGAGTTGAGCTTACTGCTACCAACGCTTAAATATTATGCTGATAATAATCAGCTCTGTGTTTGGCTCGACCCACCCCATCAGCCCTATGCACCCACATTAGCCGCAGCTGGCATTCCTCTGGATAAGCTGCTCGTTGTGCGCAGTCAAAACTCTGCCGAATGGCTGTGGGCGGCCGAGCAATCTATTCGCAGCGGCGCATTATTACTCGCCTGGACTAAACAGCAAACACCGCGCTATGCCGGGCTGCGCAAACTTCAGCTGGCCGCCGCAGACAGCAATAACGCCGCCTTTTTATTTAGCCCTGTCAGTACATTAGCCGCACCCTCGCCAGTAGCGCTGCGTCTGGAACTACAGAGTTTGCAGGTTAATCAGCTACTGCTAACCGTGCGCAAAATGCGCGGCGTGGCCTCGGGTGAACAGCTGAAACTCTCTCTGGGAGGGTCATCCACCCTGAGAACCCCGCTAACCCAATTACCTGCAGATCGGCATCATGGTTATTTAAGCAAGCCAGCTATGGGGCTCAACAGCTAGATGCACAGGCCCGTCAATCAGCTTCAGAATATTTGGCTATACCTGCATTTTCCACTGCTAGCCCTCGAGACATTATTACCGCAGGTGCCAACGCAGCAGGCGCAAAAGCCCATCGCCATTATTAGCCTACAAAAAAATATTCAGCGCGTACTGTGTTGCAATACCCAGGCCGCAGCCTGGGGTATAGAACCTGAGCTGTCAGTTTCAACGGCTCTGGCTCTGTGTCCCGAGTTATTGGTACTACCCAGACAGCTTGAACAGGAACAGCAGCGCATGCAGCAACTGGCACTGCTGGCCTACAGTTTTAGCCCTGTTGTTACTGTATATAGTTCAGGGCTTTCACTGGAAATTTCTGGCTGTAATAAACTGTTTAAAGGCTACAGCGCACTGCTGCAAGCACTGGCAAAGAAGCTTGATGATCAGGCCATTACAGCGGTCAGTGGTATAGGCCAAAACCCGCTTGCCGCGCAGTTACTCTGCCAGTCCAGACTCCATACCGAACTGCCCAGCCAGCAGGAAACTCAACGACGTCTGCACAACACAGATCTACGTTATCTAAAAACCAATCGCAAACAGCAACAGAGTTTTAAGCAGCTCGGCTTAAAAACGGTGGGCGATTTATTGGCCCTGCCCCGAACAGCTCTAAGCCGCCGTTTTGATACTGAGCTAATGACCACCATCGCCCAATTAAATAATGAACAGCTCATCGTAGAGCCACGCTTTCAACCCGCCAGCACCTTTCGCGACCTGATACAGAACCCTCAGGGAATATTTAATAAAGAAAGTTTACTGTTCCCAATGAAAACGCTGCTGCAGCGTCTGTGTCAGTATTTAATTGCACGACAATGCCATTGCCGAGAAATTAAATGGTACTTTGAGCCTTTAATGGGAGAGTCTCAGCATATGCAGATACAGCTCTCAGGCAGCCAAAACAACTGGTCAACATTGTTAATGTTAAGTCGATTGCAGTTAGAGCGACTCGATTTACCCCGCAGTATTGAACAGATAATCCTACATGCCGATCAATTTATTGAGGCGCCAATGGGCGTATTTAACCTAGATTTATTTGCTGATCAAAAAACCGAACAGCAGTCCTGCGAACTCATTGATAGCCTCAATGCCCGACTGGGAACAGAGGCGCTGTCGCAACCCATGCTCAATCAAGATTATCTGCCAGAACAGGCCAGCACTCTGGCTATACCGGGCCAGCAAATCAATACAGCCCTCAATGAAAAACCAAAGGCACCCCAGCCGCTGTGGTTACTAACCACGCCTGCACCAGTGCAAATGCGCAATCAACAACTGTACTGGCACCAGCCGCTAACTATTATCAGCGGGCCCGAACGACTCTGTGGTAACTGGTGGCAGAGCGAACAGCAGCGCGATTACTATCTGGCCTGCGACAGTAAAGGCGCGCGCTATTGGCTGTTTAGGCAAACCAGTAACCAGCGCTGGTTTGTACATGGGCTTTTTTCCTGACTAAAAGCTGACTCGAAAAATAGCGCATACGTAGTCCCGGACTTGGCACGTTTTCTGCAATCCTCTTATCAAACAAGATAATCAGCGCTGTAACATCAAGGCAGACTGGCCACTGGGGGAAAAATGCACAGCACAAGCTATAAACAGGCACCCATGTTGGTGCGCGAGCGCACCAACATAGCGCATTCAAACGGACTGAAAATCAAATGAGGCTGATCTTTACAGACCTAGATGGCAGCCTGCTTGACCACCATAGCTACAGCTTTGCCCCGGCAGCCAACTACCTCGAACGACTAGACGCCCAGCAAATTCCCGTTATTCCAATCACCAGCAAAACCCGCGCAGAGGTGCTTTCATTCAGAGAGCGCATCAATAACCAGCACCCATTTGTTATCGAAAATGGCGCCGCTATCTGTATACCTAAAGACTATTTTGATCAGTGTCCGGAACAGGCGACGGGCCAGGGCGACTACTGGCTAATCAGCAATAGCGAACCGCGCGCCCAATGGTTGGCATTACTCCATCAGGTCGGCCAACCCTTTGCCGATGAGTATCAAACCTTTAGCTCAATCTGTGCCGAGCAAGGTATCGAAGGCTTAGCGATGCTGACCGGACTCACCTTGGAACAGGCGACTCTCGCCCAGCAACGAGAATACAGTGAATCAATTCACTGGCTTGGCACCGACAGCCGCAAAGCCGAGTTCATTGCCCAACTCAATGACGCCGGCGCCCATCTGCTGCAGGGCGGACGTTTTTTAAGCATGGGAGGTAACACCGACAAGGGCCGCGCCCTAGTGCAGTTACAGGCCCTTTATCAAATCCAGTACGGCCAGTGTCAGTCGATTGCGATAGGCGACAGTGACAACGACATCAGTATGCTAGAGGCAGCAGATTCAGCGCTGGTGATCCGCTCTAACAACCATGCCAAGCCAGTAGTAAAACGCACCAATAATCTTTACCACAGCAATGCCATTGGACCCAATGGCTGGGTTGAGGGCATTGCTGCCTGGCTAAAAAACCACTTCTAACTTAACCATAACCAACCGAGAAACCTATGGGCGACTTTCATCAAAACGGTAACATCACCACATTACATAATTTGTCCCGTCGACCATTGGAGGATCTGGAACAGGCGCTGGTCAGCTTTGCAAAAACCAGACCGCTAGGTTTAATCCTACCCTCATTATTTTCTGAGCTCGAAGGCGAAGCCATGCCGAAAATTATCAATGAGTTAAAGCAGGTACCCTACCTCAATCAAATTGTCATTGGCCTGGATCGCGCTGATGAAAAACAATATCGAGAAGCCCTGTCTTTCTTTGCCGAGCTACCACAGCAACACAGAGTGCTATGGAATGATGGCCCGCGCCTGAAAGCACTGGATGCAAAATTACAAAAACTGGATCTGGCGCCAAAAGAACTGGGTAAAGGGCGCAATGTCTGGTACTGCATGGGTTATACATTGGCCTCTAATAAAGCAGAATCTGTCGCCCTACATGACTGCGATATAACCACTTACACTCGCGAACTATTAGCCCGCCTAATCTACCCAGTAGCCAACCCCAGATTTAACTACGAATTTTGCAAAGGCTATTACGCCAGAGTTGCCAATGGAAAAATTAATGGTCGCGTCTCAAGACTATTGGTTTCTCCCCTCTTGCGGGCACTTAAAAAAACGGTAGGCCATACCGATTACTTAAATTATATGGATAGCTATCGCTACCCACTGGCTGGTGAATTTTCATTTCGCCGCGACGTATTAAATGATATTCGCATACCTAGCGACTGGGGATTAGAAATTGGCGTGCTCTCAGAAATGTATCGCAACTATGCCAGCAACCGACTCTGTCAGGTTGACATCGCCGACAACTATGACCACAAACACCAAAAACTGTCTCTCGGAAATGACAGCGATGGGTTATCCAAAATGTCCATCGACATTGCCAAAGCACTATTTCGAAAACTGGCCACTCAGGGTGAAGTGTTTAGCACAGAGGCCTTTCGCTCCCTGAAAGCCACTTACTATAGACTGGCCCTGGACACCGTAGAGAATTGCCACAATGACGCCATCATGAATGGGCTGACTCTGGATATTCATGAAGAAGAAAAAGCGGTAGAGATGTTTGCTGAAAATATTATTAAAGCCGGCGAAGTGTTTTTTAATGCCCCCATGGAGCGGCCCTTTATCCCCAGCTGGAATCGGGTTGTGAGTGCCATTCCCGATATCTTTGAACAGCTGGTTGACGCTGTAGAAGCAGACAATGCAGAGTTTGGTCATGCCGCAAAATAAATTACAGGCTCAGGTAGAACAGCATCTTGCCGCTATTTACCAGAATGGTGAAATCACAGCGATAAAACATTTTGGCGATGAACTGATCGAATTGATGGATCTTAGCAACAAAGAAGTGATTGAAAATCGCAATATTAATCACTGGAATCAGGCCGACAGCCTGGTAATCACCTACGGTGATTCTGTGTTGGCAGATAATGAAAAACCACTGCAAACCTTAAACCGGTTTCTGGATAAGTATATGCGCAGCTCAATTAGCGGCGTGCATATTCTACCCTTCTACCCCTTCACCTCCGATGATGGATTTTCTGTTCTCGATTACTCCAGCGTCAATGAATCGCTGGGTGACTGGAACGATATACAGGCCATCGCCAATAACTATTCTTTAATGGCAGACCTGGTTGTTAATCACTGCTCTGCTCGCAGCCTCTGGTTTGAAAATTTCAAAAAGAGCCGTAACCCGGGACATAATTTTTTTTACACCGCCAGTCCCGAAGATGATTTAAGTGCCGTAGTGAGGCCACGCACCAATGATCTACTGCGCGAAGTAGAAACCGTCGAGGGTACGCAACATGTCTGGTGTACCTTTAGTCATGATCAAGTCGATTTAAACTTTCGCAACCCAGAGGTACTCAAACAGTTTGTCAGTATTATTAAACAGTATCTGGATAACGGCGTGCGTATTTTTCGTCTCGATGCCATTGCTTTTTTATGGAAAGAAATTGGCACTAGCTGCCTCAATTTACAACAGACCCACGAGCTGGTGCGCCTATTCAGAACCTTGATAGAACAGGCGCAGCATGACGCCATTATTATTACCGAAACCAATATTCCCAACCGCGAAAATCTCGCTTACTTTGGTGACGCCAATGAAGCACATTGCATCTATAACTTCTCATTGCCACCCCTACTCGTCAACAGCTTAGTGACAGGCCGCTGCGTCTACCTCAAACAGTGGCTGATGAGCATGCCACCAGCGCGCAATGGCACCGCTTACCTTAACTTTGTCGCCTCCCATGATGGCATTGGTTTAAGGCCCGCAGAAGGACTCCTCAGCGACACAGAAATTACTACATTAGTTGAAACCATGCAGGGATTTGGTGGCCATGTATCCTGGCGCGCGCTGGATGATGGCGCTAGCAAACCCTATGAAATTAATATCTCACTGTTTGACGCCCTGCAGGGAACCGTGCATGGCACCGATAAACTTGGGCTACAGCGGTTTATTTGCGCCCACGCTATTATGCTAGCGTTAGAAGGTATTCCCGCGATCTATATTCATAGCCTGGTCGGCACCCGCAATGATTATCAGCGCGTCGAAAATAGCGGTCATAACCGCGCAATAAACCGACACCAATGGGACTACAGCGAGCTTGAGAAAGCACTTGGGGATGGCAACAGCACTCACCATCAAGTCTATAGCCAGATTAAAATGTTACTCAAAATACGCCGACGGCAAACCGCATTTCACCCCAATGCCACCCAGTTCACACTGCACCTCGGAGATCAGCTATTTGGTTTTTGGCGCCAGAGTCTGGACCGCCAGCAGAGCATATTTTGTATCAGTAATATCAGTGACCAGGTAAAGACATTATCGCTCTCGGACATTAATTTAATTGATAATGAACAGTGGCATGACCTGATTAGCGACCTGCCCTGTTGCCTACAAACTGCTGACATCAGCCAGAGAGAAATACAGATGCAGCCTTACCAGACAGTCTGGATTACCAATAGTCCGGCATAGATAGATCGCGATATCTATCTAGAAATAAGCCTGCACTGCAGTTATACTGTATATAGATACAGTATTTATTCTTACTAGCAGTTGTGTCACTTATGGCCTATGCCGAACTTCATTGCGTCAGCAACTTTACGTTTCTACGCGGGGCTTCCCACCCTCAAGAATTAGTCCGCACCGCCAGTGCGCTTGGCTACAGCGCGCTCGCACTCACCGATGAATGCTCACTGGCTGGTGTCGTAAAAGCCCATGTCGCCGCCCAGGACTGTGACTTACAACTCATTGTTGGCAGTGAGTTTTTACTGGAAGGCCAGCGCCTGGTGGCACTGGTCAGCAATCGCCAGTCCTATGCCGAGCTCTCTGCACTGATCACATTAGCCCGCAGGCGCAGTAGCAAAGGCGAATACCAATTAGAATGGACAGACCTCAGCGGCAACCTCGCCAATACCTTATTAATCTGGCTGCCCAGTGGTGACTTAGAACCCGACCATGAGGTGGGTGAACGTCTAAGTTACTGGTTTAAAGAACGCCTATGGATTGGCATTGAACATCTGCTGGATGGCAATGAGACATACCAGTATTACTATTACCGCAATCTCGCTGCCCTGTGGCAATTACCTATGGTCGCCTGTGGCGATGTACATATGCACTGTAAAGAACGCCGCGCACTGCAAGATACATTAACCGCTATTCGGCATAGCTGCTCAGTTATGGAACTGGGAGACCGACGTTTTGCCAATGCCGAGCGTCGCCTGCGCAGCCTGCCCCACCTAGAGAAACTCTACCCAACCGCACTGTTAGCTGAAACTCTCAGCATCGCCAAACGCTGCCATTTCAGCCTGGAAGAGCTGCGCTACGAATATCCCGATGAAGTCGTGCCTGAGCATTTAACCCCCGCCGAACAGCTGCATTTTTTAACCGAGCAAGGCGCACAGAAGCGCTGGCCCAATGGACTATCCAATGCCGTTCGCCAGCAGATTGACTACGAACTTAAAGTCATCGCCGAGCTGCAATACGAATGTTATTTCTTAACCGTACACGACATCGTCGCCTTTGCCCGCAGCCGGCATATTCTCTGTCAGGGCCGCGGCTCAGCTGCCAACTCCGTGGTCTGTTACTGCCTGTTTATTACCGAAGTTAACCCTGAGCAGATATCGCTACTCTTCGAGCGTTTTATCTCCACCGAGCGCAACGAACCGCCAGATATAGACGTCGACTTTGAACATGAGCGCCGCGAAGAAGTTATCCAGTATATCTACCAGCGCTATGGCCGTGAGCGCGCCGCACTAGCCGCCACAGTAATTACCTACAGACCTCGCAGCGCCATTCGTGATGTGGGCAAGGCACTGGGACTAGATCCTCTTTTTATAGAGCAACTTAACCAGTCACTATCCTGGTGGGATCGCAGTGGTGACCTGCGAGAGCAGTTTGAGAAAGCTGGCGCCAGAGGTCATATGGCCGAACACTTTTACAGCCTGCTACAGGAAATTCAGGGCTTTCCCCGCCACCTCTCCCAGCATGTAGGCGGTTTTATTATTACCCGCAGCCCCATTAGCACATTGGTACCCGTAGAAAATGCCAGCATGACCGAGCGCACCGTTATTCAGTGGGACAAAGAAGATATAGAAGCACTGGGCCTGCTTAAAATCGATATTCTGGCACTCGGTATGCTGACCGCCATACATCGCTGCCTTGATCTTATTCGCAGCCATCAGGGCACTAACCTGAGCGTGCAATCTATTCCTAAAGAAGATAGCGCCACCTATGAGATGCTATGCAAAGCCGATAGCGTCGGTGTTTTCCAAATTGAATCCCGCGCTCAAATGGCCATGCTGCCCAGACTAAAACCCCGCTGCTTCTATGACCTAGTAATAGAGATCGCCATAGTGCGCCCAGGCCCCATTCAGGGCGGCATGGTGCACCCCTACCTAAAACGCCGCCAGGGTTTAGAGCAGGTCAGCTACCCTCACCCGGAGATCAAAGCAGTACTCGAGCGCACGCTGGGCATTCCTGTTTTTCAAGAACAGGTTATTCGACTGGCCATGGTCGCCGCAGGTTTTAGCGGCGGCGAAGCCGATCAGCTGCGCCGCGCCATGGCCAGCTGGGGAAAAAATTCCGAACGCAATAATGAGCTGCTCGGCTTCAAACAAAAGCTAATCGACGGCATGTTGGCCCGAGGCTATGACCTGGATTTTGCCGAGCGACTCTTTCTTCAGATACAGGGATTTGGCGTCTACGGCTTTCCCGAATCCCACTCCGCCAGCTTTGCATTACTGGCCTATGTCTCTGCCTGGTTAAAATGCCATTATCCCGCCGCCTTCTACTGCGCCATTTTAAATAGCCAACCCATGGGTTTTTATTCTGCCTCGCAGCTAGTGCAGGATGCCCAGCGCCATAAAATAGTTGTCAGGCCCATTGATGTAATGGTCAGCGGCTGGGATCATTCATTAGAAGGCGAGACCAATAATCCCACACTGCGACTTGGCTTGCGACTGATCAAAGGCTTTGCCTTCAGCGCAGCACAGAAAATTATTAATAGTAATCGCCAATTTAAAACCATCGCTCAGCTAACCAGCAGCACAGGTCTCTCTCGTGCAGAACTCAGCCTGCTAAGCAGTGCCGGGGCACTTAAATCACTCACCGAAAACCGCCGGCAGGCACATTGGCAAGCCCTGGTAATTGACAGCAGTTCCACATTGTTACAGCAATCAGATCAACAGCCCGCAGGCTTAGAAGCCCCCAGCGAAACCGAAAATCTCTATGCCGATTACAGCCACACAGGTCTCTCTCTGGGACGTCATCCCATGGAACTCCTGCGGGAACAGTTTCCGGTTTTCCGGCAGTGCAAACGCCATAGTGATTTAGCCGAGCTGGGCCACCGTCGCTTTGTGCGTATCGCCGGATTAGTGACCGGCAAGCAGCGCCCCGGCACCGCCTCCGGCGTAGTGTTTTTAACCCTCGAAGATGAAACCGGCAACAGCAATGTGGTGGTCTGGCAGAGCGTGCAGAAAAACTGCCGCCAGGCCCTGCTAAAGGCCCAGCTGCTAATGGTTAAAGGTGTCGTAGAAACCGATGGCGCTGTGGTACATGTGAGTGCCCAGGAGTTAACGGATTGTTCCGAGTTATTGGCTCGGACTGATAATACTGGTTAGCAGCACGAGATTCTGATTGCTTGAGTTGCTGGCCAACCGCTATGACCTTCGACAGCAGGGATGTATTAGTGTCGCGGGAGGCAGGATGCCGGGAGCGACCGTACTTGCGACGTGTCACAGGGGTTGGCCAGTAATTCAAGCTACCTTCGACTCCTCCGATTACTCCAAAGGCCCTGACCCCCCGGTCAATAAATACTCCCCACAGGCTACAGCCACCCTGCCGACTGTAGTAGGATAAGAAAAAACCAAAGCGCCACCTGCAATAGAATTGATCAATGCAAATAATAGAGCGCTATACAAAGGGGTAATCGCAATGAAAAACTTTTCCAATAAAGTCGCAGTCATCACAGGTGCAGGATCAGGCATGGGCCGCTATCTGGCCATATTACTCGCCAGAGCAGGCGCCAATATC
>CBFIGD010000052.1:0-3270 GCA_965662065.1 uncultured Porticoccaceae bacterium
CCTTTGGCTACTGCCACTGGTTGTTTTACGTTAACATTATCGGTAAGCACCTAAGGGGTACGGATGCGACATAACAATGGACGACAGTTAATTTAAGGCACCTATGGAATCTACCTCCACACAGCATACTCCGATGATGCAGCAGTACCTGCGCATTAAGGCCGAGCACCCCAATGATATTGTTTTTTATCGCATGGGAGACTTTTACGAGCTGTTTTTTGACGACGCCAAACGCGCCAGTCAAATGCTAGACATCACCCTGACTGCCAGGGGCAAGGCCAACGGCAATCCAATTCCCATGTGCGGCGTGCCCTATCATGCAGCTGAAGGCTATCTGGCCAAGCTAGTTAAACAGGGCGTTTCGGTCGCGATCTGTGAGCAGATTGGTGATCCTGAAACCAGTAAAGGCCCGGTTGAACGCGCGGTAATGCGTGTGCTCACACCGGGCACACTGACTGATGAAGCACTACTTGATGACCGCAGCGACAGTCTGTTGGCAGCTATTGACCTGCGCGACAATCAATTTGGTGTGGCCACCCTAGATATGAGTAGCGGCCGCTTTCAACTGCTGCAGCTCGCTTCGGCTGAAGAGCTGGACAATGAACTGCAGCGGCTAAACCCTGTTGAGCTACTAGTCTCGGAAGATCTGGCAACAATTGATGCGCTTGAACAGCGGCGCGGTATACGTCGACGTCCTCCCTGGGAGTTTGATATAGACAGCGCCCAACGTCTGCTCAACCAGCAGTTTGGCACCCATGACCTGAGCGGCTTTGGCTGTGACCATTTACCCGTTGGCATTAGTGCCGCCGGCTGTCTACTGCAATATGCCAAAGACACCCAGCGCAATGCCCTGCCTCATATCCGCAGTATCAGTGCAGAAAATCGAGAAGATAGTGTCGCGCTTGATGCCGCCAGTCGCCGTAATCTTGAACTCGACACCAATCTCACCGGTGGCCAGGAAAATACATTATTTGATGTACTGGACAACACAGCAACCAGCATGGCCAGCCGCTTGCTGCGCCGCTGGCTCAACCGCCCTCTGCAACACCTACCCACCTTAGAGGCGCGCCAGAACACCATTGCAGCGCTGCAGCATAACTACCTCTACGAATCACTCAATGGCCACCTTAAACAGGTTGGCGATATGGAACGGATTCTCACCCGGGTGGCACTGCGCTCTGCACGGCCGCGCGACTTAACCAGATTACTGGCTAGTCTGGCAGTGCTGCCAAAAATCGCCAGCGCCCTAAAAGGTTGTGCCGTCGATCATGTGTCTGAGCTGGCCGCGGGTTCAAAGCCCCTGCCCCATTTGGTTGAATTGCTCGCCAGTGCAATCAATGAAAACCCACCAGTGATTATTCGCGATGGTGGCGTAATAGCAGATGGCTATGACCAGGAGCTCGACGAACTGCGCGCCCTAAATACTAATGCCGGCGAATTCTTGTTAGCCATGGAAGAGCGCGAAAAAGCCAGCACCGGCATCTCAACCCTCAAGGTCGGTTACAACCGCGTGCATGGCTACTTTATTGAAATATCACGTGGCCAGAGCGATAAGGCGCCCGTGGAATATATTCGCCGCCAAACCCTAAAAAATGCAGAGCGCTTTATAACACCAGAGCTAAAAGCATTTGAAGACAAAGCCCTGAGTGCCAAGAGCCGTTCACTGAGTCGCGAGAAGCATCTCTATGAAGCGCTATTGGAAACGCTCAATCAAGATCTGGCAAAATTGCAGATCTGTGCCGCCGCCATTGCCGAGTTGGATGTACTGGCTACTCTGGCCGAGCGTGCCCATAACTTGAATTTCTGCAAGCCAGAACTGCAGCAGCAACCTGGGATAGATATTCGCGGTGGCCGCCACCCCGTCGTTGAACAGGTGACTAGCGACCCCTTTGTGGCCAACGACCTGATCATGAACACAGAGCGTAAAATGCTCGTCATCACCGGCCCCAATATGGGCGGCAAGTCGACCTATATGCGCCAGGCGGCGCTCATTGTGCTGCTGGCGCAGATTGGTAGCTATGTGCCAGCTGAGTCGGCACAGATCGGGCTGGTGGATCGCATATTTACCCGTATTGGCTCGTCGGATGATCTGGCCGGCGGCCGCTCAACCTTTATGGTCGAAATGACCGAAACCGCCAATATCTTGCACAATGCCAGTGACCGCAGCCTGGTGCTAATGGACGAGGTCGGCCGCGGCACCAGCACTTTCGACGGCCTGTCGCTTGCCTGGGCCTGCGCCTTTCATCTGGCAGAAAAGGTCAAAGCTTTCACGCTGTTTGCGACCCACTATTTTGAACTGACCGCATTGCCAGACAAGGTTCCAGGCGCCATCAATGTGCATTTGGATGCCACAGAATATAATGACAGCATTGTATTTTTACATAGCGTACAGGATGGTCCGGCCAGCCAGAGCTATGGTATCCAAGTGGCTAAACTCGCCGGCATACCAGCGGAAGTCATACAGCTGGCACGCCAGGAGCTTGCGCTTTTGGAGGCCGGCGGCAATGCAATCATAAGCCCCGATATACCCTCACCGCCCAGCCAGACAGAATTGTTTCTGCCGCCCGTAAATCCCGAGTTGCAAAAACGCCTGGATAACCTGCGCCCGGATGAACTGTCGCCAAAGCAGGCCCTGGACCTGATTTATGAGCTTAAGACCATGTTGTGAACACCAAAAAAGCGCATTTCAGTTAGCTGCAAATAACCGTTACAAGGCATTCACAGGGCAGATCTTCCTGCTATAATGCCGCGCTCGTTCCAAGCCGTATTACCCACAAGAGACACAGATATGACGTTTATCGTTGGCGACAACTGCATTAAATGTAAGCATACAGACTGCGTAGAAGTATGCCCCGTGGACTGTTTTTATGAGGGTCCAAACTTTTTGGTCATTCATCCCGACGAATGCATTGATTGCGCACTCTGTGAGCCCGAGTGCCCGGTAGATGCTATTTTTGCTGAAGATGAAATTCCAGCAGGTCAGGAAGTGTTCCTCGAGCTCAATGCAGAGCTAGCCGACATATGGCCGAATATCACCACTCAGAAAGAGCCGCCGGCAGATGCAGCAGAATGGGATGGCGTAGAAAACAAATTACAGTATTTAGAGCGTTAAGCAGCTAAGCTTGTCGTGAGAAGTATTTTTTTAAGAAGTATCAGTTACACAGTTTGCGCGAAATAACGCACCCGTAGCTCAGCTGGATAGAGTAGGTGGCTTCGAACCACTTGGTCGGGGGTTCGAATCCCTCCGGGTGCACCAATTAAGATTGCAGA
>CBFIGD010000053.1:0-3175 GCA_965662065.1 uncultured Porticoccaceae bacterium
ACCTGTGGTGATCTTTGGCTGGGATTTGAGCCAGAGGAATTAACCCGCTGGGCAAGTATGGCTGGTTTAGTGGAGGGCAATAGCCTCTATCTCACCCAGCGCAATGGTTTTCGCATTCAGTTGCGACAGTTTAGTGCCGGAAGCACTACTTTATAGAAGCGCTCTAACGCGCTCCATTAAAAGGAAACTCTATGTCTACCTATAATTTATTTACCTCCGAGTCTGTGTCGGAGGGGCATCCAGATAAGCTCGCCGATCAGATTTCTGATGCGGTTCTTGATGCCATTCTCGCAGACGACCCCCATTCGCGCGTGGCCGTCGAGACAATGGTCAAAACTGGCATGGCCATTATTGCAGGCGAGGTACGTACCAAAACCTATGTTGATCTTGAGCAAATTGTGCGCGATGTAATTACCGGTATTGGTTACGACCATTCAGATATGGGTTTCGACGGTAACTCCTGCGCCGTACTCAATGCCATCGGTAAACAGTCTAGCGATATAGCCCAGGGTGTCGATGAAAGTGAACACAAGGATATTGGTGCGGGCGACCAAGGCCTGATGTTTGGGTATGCCAGCAATGAAACCGACGTACTTATGCCAGCGCCTATTTACTATGCCCACCGGTTGGTAGAGCGCCAGGCCCTACTGCGTAAAAATGGTACATTGCCTTGGTTGCGCCCGGACGCCAAGAGCCAAATAACACTGCGCTATGAGCAGGGTAAACCCGTAGCAATTGATGCCATTGTCCTGTCTACCCAGCATGCACCCAGTATTTCTCAATCTGATTTGCAAGACGCTGTGCGCACAGAAATTATTGCGCCAGTTCTACCCGAAGAATGGCTACATGGCGGTACCCAGTACCATATTAACCCCACGGGTAAATTTGAAATTGGTGGCCCCATGGGTGACTGTGGCCTAACCGGCCGCAAGATTATTGTTGATACCTATGGCGGTATGGCCCACCACGGTGGCGGCGCATTCTCCGGCAAGGATCCCACCAAAGTGGATCGCTCTGCAGCCTATGCCGGCCGCTATGTGGCGAAAAATATTGTTGCTGCTGGCCTCGCAGAACGCTGTGAGATTCAGGTCTCCTATGCTATTGGCGTTTCCGAGCCAACCTCTATAAGTGTGGATACCTTTGGCACGGGCAAACTGCCCAACAAAGAAATTGTGGCGCTGGTACGAGATAACTTTGATCTGCGTCCACGTGGCCTGATTGAAATGCTTGACTTGCGCCGACCTATTTATCAACAAACCGCATCCTACGGACATTTTGGTCGCGAAGAGAAAGACTTTACGTGGGAAAAAACAGACAGAGTAGAAGCCCTTAAAAAAGCGCTTTAATTATTTTAAATAAAGGTAAAAAAATGACCGATTACAAAGTCGCCGATATCAGCCTGGCTGATTGGGGCAAAAAAGAAATTTCTATTGCTGAGTCAGAAATGCCGGCGCTAATGACATTGCGTGAAAAGTATCGTGCCGAACAGCCATTGGCTAACGCCCGTATTCTTGGCTGTATTCATATGACGATTCAAACTGCTGTACTCATTGAAACGCTAGAGGCACTGGGTGCCGAAGTGCGCTGGACCTCATGCAATATTTTTTCAACCCAGGATCACGCCGCCGCTGCGATTGCTGCAAACGGGACTCCGGTTTTTGCCTGGAAGGGTGAAACAGAAGAAGAGTACGAATGGTGCCTGGAACAGCAAGTGCTCAAAGACGGCGTGCCCTGGAATGCCAATATGGTCCTTGATGATGGTGGCGACCTAACGGCGCTACTACATGAAAAATATCCGCAGGTGCTGGACGCGGTTCATGGTATTACTGAAGAGACCACCACTGGTGTTCACCGTCTCTATGAGATGCTTGAAAATGGCGAGCTTAAGGTTCCTGCAATCAATGTTAACGATTCGGTAACCAAGTCTAAGTGCGACAATAAATATGGCTGTCGGCACAGCCTCAATGATGCCATTAAGCGCGCCACCGACCATTTGTTGTCTGGTAAAAAAGCGGTCGTCGTTGGCTATGGCGATGTGGGTAAAGGTTCTGCCCAATCTCTGCGCCAAGAAGGCATGATTGTCAGAGTCACTGAATGCGATCCGATCTGTGCCATGCAGGCCTGTCTCGACGGCTTTGAGGTGGTGTCTACCTACATTGAAGGCGATCAGGCCAAGGGCGTAAATGCAGACTTGCTCGCCAACACTGACATGTTGGTGACCAGCACCGGTAACTACAATGTGTGTGGCTCCGATATTCTGGCTGCCCTTAAAAGCGGTGCAGTGGTCTGTAATATTGGCCACTTTGACAATGAAATCGATACCGCTTTTATGCGCAGTAACTGGGAGTGGGAGGAGATTAAACCTCAGGTGCATAAGGTCTATCGCGATCGTGCCAACAACGATCACCTACTGCTGCTGGCCGAGGGCCGACTAGTCAATTTAGGTAATGCTACGGGTCACCCAAGTCGTATCATGGATGGCTCTTTTGCCAATCAGGTTCTGGCACAAATCGAGCTGTATACCCAGCGGTTTGCCGATCAAGACGCTGCAAGCCAAGATCAATTGCTGCGTGTAGAAGTGTTGCCCAAACATCTGGATGAAGAGGTAGCGCGCTACATGGTAGGTGGCTTTGGGGGTGTAATTACCAAGCTAACCCAAGCTCAGGCTGACTATATTAGTGTTCCCGTTGAGGGGCCATTTAAAGGCGATAGCTACAAGTATTAATGGCGCGCTGCGAGGGACCTCTGGACCGTTGCAGCGGGCTTAAATTACTGGTACATCGCAGTGACATGCCGCAAGTACAGTCTCCAATCTAACTGTTAACAGGACGTAAATTTCATGACGAACGAACTGCATCTTAGCTTTGAGTTCTTTGCCGCTAAAACCGAAGAAGGCAGAAAAAAGCTCAAAGCCACCTGCGAAAAGCTGGATAAATACAGCCCCGAATTTTATTCGGTAACCTATGGTGCGGGAGGCTCAACCAGAGATACGACAAAAGATCTGGTACTGGATATTCAACACAACGGCTATCAGGCTGCCCCTCATCTGTCTGTCGGTGGCGACAGCCGTGAAGATGTTTTAACGCTTGTGCAGTCCTATAAAGAGGCTGGCATCAATAAGCTTGTAGCGCTGCGCGGCGATCTTCCCTCTGGCGTTGGTGGCACTAAACAGCTG
>CBFIGD010000054.1:0-23550 GCA_965662065.1 uncultured Porticoccaceae bacterium
CATCTAAACAAAGTTGCCGGCGCCAACGGTGTGGGTCGACTGGATATTGTTGAAAACCGCTACGTGGGCATGAAGTCGCGTGGCTGTTACGAGACACCGGCGGGCACGGTAATGATGAAAGCGCACCGCGCAATTGAGTCATTAACCCTTGATCGCGAAGTGGCCCATATGAAAGATGAGCTTATGCCCAAGTACGCCAAGCTGATCTACAACGGTTACTGGTGGGCGCCGGAGCGTTTGATGCTGCAAGCGGCAATTGATCAGACCCAAGATGTGGTTAATGGTGATGTGCGCGTTAAGTTGTATAAAGGCAGTGTTAGCGTTGTTGGCCGACAGTCAGCCACTGACAGTCTGTTTGATGCCAATATCGCCACCTTTGATGATGATGGCGGCGCTTACAATCAGGCCGATGCTGAGGGCTTTATTAAGCTCAATGCGCTGCGGTTGAGAATTGCAGCAAACCGTGGTCGAGATATGTAACTGCACCCGCGACACCCTTCGCTTTAAGTACAATCAAAAAGCCCTCTAATTGTTAGAGGGCTTTTTTTTGTGCCGCACGAATCCATTCACTATGCATTGACACATATCAATGAGTTAGAGGTGCCTGCGGCCTGATAATAGCCGTCCAGATAAACAAGAATTACGATGAATGACTTCTCTGCAAGTTGTTCAAATTGTCTCTGCTTTTTGTCTATGCTTTATAAATCTTGATCGAAGGGATAAATATGATCAGTGAGTCCACTTCCAATGAGCCTGCGCAATACAATACAAAGGTAATTAAACAATTTGCGCTTATGACTGTGGTCTGGGGCATTGTCGGTATGCTGGTTGGGGTAATCATTGCCGCTCAACTAGTCTGGCCCGAATTAAATGTGGGGCCCTATCTGCACTTTGGTCGCCTGCGACCATTACATACCAACGCGGTTATTTTTGCCTTTGGTGGGAGTGCGCTTTTTGCCTGTAGCTATCATGTGGTGCAGCGCACCTGTAATGCACCTTTAATCTCCAATGGTTTGGCCGCCTTTACCTTTTGGGCCTGGCAGTTAATTATTGTTTTAGCGGCGATCACCTTACCTATGGGCCTGACCTCTGCCAAAGAATACGCTGAGCTGGAATGGCCAATTGATATTTTAATCGCCATTGTCTGGGTGGTTTACGGGGTGGTATTTTTTGGCACCATTGTGACGCGGCGGGTGAAACATATCTATGTGGCCAACTGGTTTTTTGGTGCCTATATTATTGCCGTGGCCATGCTGCATATCATCAATAGTCTGGCGATTCCGGTTAGTCTGTTTAAGTCCTATTCGATCTATCCCGGCACCATCGATGCCATGGTGCAGTGGTGGTATGGGCACAATGCCGTAGGCTTCTTTTTGACTGCAGGCTTTCTCGGCATGATGTATTACTTTGTGCCTAAGCAAGCTGAGCGGCCGGTCTATTCTTACCGTTTATCCATAGTCCATTTTTGGGCCCTGATCGCTATTTACATCTGGGCTGGCCCCCATCATCTCCACTATTCGGCCCTGCCAGACTGGGCCCAGAGCCTGGGTATGGTGATGTCATTACTATTATTGGCGCCCTCATGGGGCGGCATGATCAACGGTATCATGACGCTGTCTGGTGCCTGGCATAAGTTGCGCACCGACCCCACATTACGCTTTTTGGTGGTGTCATTATCCTTTTATGGCATGTCCACCTTTGAAGGGCCAATGATGGCCATCAAAACGGTCAATGCACTCTCTCACAACACTGACTGGACTATTGGCCATGTGCATTCCGGTGCCCTGGGGTGGGTGGCAATGGTCTCTATTGGTTGCCTCTATCATTTGATCCCGCGGCTCTATGGCCAGACTGCTATGTACAGTGAGAAATTAATTAGTCTGCATTTTTGGATGTCCACTATTGGCACAGTTCTCTATATCGCGTCCATGTGGGTCAATGGCATAGCGCAGGGGCTTATGTGGCGAGCATTTAACAGTGACGGCACATTGACCTACAGCTTTGTTGAATCGGTTGAAGCCAGTTACCCGGGTTATCTGGTGCGCTTTATTGGCGGCACTATTTTCTTCAGCGGTATGTTATTTATGGCTTATAACGTTTGGCGAACCATTAATAATGATCGCGTGCCAATGACTTCTTTTGATAAAGGAGGTGCAGTCACCCATGCCTAATAAACATGCCATTATCGAAAAAAATATCGGCCTGATGATTGTACTAATTGTGATTGCTATCAGCTTTGGCGGTCTTGCACAGATTGTGCCTTTGTTTTTTTCCAAGCAAACCACAGAGCCGATTGATGGGTTGATGCCACTGCCAGCTCTGGCGTTGGAAGGTCGTGATATCTATATTCGCGAAGGCTGCCATGTATGTCACACCCAGATGATCAGGCCGTTTCGCGCCGAGACTGAGCGCTATGGTCATTACTCGGTGGCCGGTGAACATGTCTATGAGCATCCATTCTTATGGGGCTCAAAACGTACTGGACCAGATCTGGCTCGAGTAGGGCAGAGATATAGCGATGGCTGGCATAGAGTGCATCTAAATAATCCCCGCGACGTAGTGCCCGAATCCAATATGCCCGCCTACCCCTGGTTGTTTGTAAATACGTTGGATGGCACCGAGACTGGCAAAAAAATGCAGGCCTTACGCGCTGTGGGCGTGCCCTATACCGATGCAGACATACAGGGCGCAGAGGCTGCTGTCGCAGGCAGTACTGAAATGGATGCTCTGGTTGTCTACCTGCAGCAGCTGGGCACCTTGATCCAGAAAAAACGTTGAGGAACGAGTGATGAGCAGTGGTGTATTACAGGGTATAGGTACCATTCTCGCCATGGCAGCATTTATTAGTATCTGTGTTTGGGCCTGGAGTGCCAAAAATAAAAAATCCTTTGATGAGGCTGCGCAATTGCCCTTTTTAGAGGATGAGCAAGGAAAGCAAAACCATGAGTGAATTTTGGAGTATCTGGGTAATCGTTCTTACCCTGCTAGTATTGTTTGGCAGTTGCTGGTTATTAATTGCCAATCGAAAAACTGCCGTTAGGGGAGGGCTGGAAAAAAGTGAGGTGCCCAAGACAGGGCATGTCTACGATGGCATTGAAGAATACGATAACCCCTTACCGGTTTGGTGGTTCTGGAAATTTATTGCCACTGCCGTCTTTAGTCTTATTTACCTGCTTTTATATCCGGGGCTTGGCAATTTCCCTGGGCTGCTTGGCTGGACCAGCCAAAATCAATTAGAGCAGCGTGTTGCCAAAGCCAATGCCAAGCTCGATGCTCAATACAGCGCCTATGCACAGAGAACAATTGATGACCTGGCTGGCGACCCTGCGGCGTTGCGCATGAGCCGCCGCCTATTTAACAACAACTGTTCTATCTGCCATGGGGTAGGCGGTGTAGGTGCCAATGGCTTTCCTGATCTGTCTGATAACGACTGGTTATACGGTGGCACACCTGAAGCGATTAAGCATTCCATTGCCTATGGTCGACAGTCAGTTATGCCTGCCTGGGGCGCAGTACTGGGTGAAACCGGTGTTGTGGATGTTACCGAATATCTATTGAGCCTCGGGGGTGCTGAGCATAATACTGAACAGGCGGCCCGAGGTGCAGGTCAGTACAGCATGCTGTGCAGTAGCTGCCATGGCCCTGATGGCACCGGCATCCAGGCGCTGGGTGCCCCCAATCTCAGTGACAATATTTGGCTTTATCAACAGCATGATTTAACCCTGGCGGAAAGTATTCGTCACAGTATTCGCCATGGGCGTCAAGGCAGTATGCCGTCCCATGGCGACAAGTTGCGCGCCGAAAAAATTCATCTTCTAACTGCCTATGTCTACAGTCTATCGCAGACTCGTCAGTAGTCTATGAACAGGCCAACGGTGAAAGAGACAGATGAAGTTCATGTTTTAAATCTGTATCAGCCAGCGGATAAAATTTATACCAGACATCTGGAAGGGTTCTATCGCAAACTGGGTCGATGGACGTGGCTGCCTATGTTGGCCAGTTATTTTTTAATTCCCTGGTTGCACATCAATGGTCGTCAGGCTTTATGGTTTGATCTTGGCGAACGTAAGTTCCATATTTTCTGGATCACATTCTGGCCGCAAGATGCCCCTATGCTCGCGGCGCTATTAATTATTTCCGCTTTTGGTTTGTTCACCATTACCAATTTTCTTGGTCGTGTCTGGTGTGGATTTTCCTGTCCACAAACTGTTTGGACCAGAATTTTTATCAGTATTGAAGAATGGTTCGAGGGCGATCGGCATCGTCGCATCAAACTGGATGCCCAGTCCTGGAGTTGGAATAAACTGTGGCGCAAACTTGGCAAGCAGCTGTGTTGGCTGCTGGTAGCCCTGGCTACCGGTATTACCTTTGTCGGCTACTTTAACCCGGTGCGGGAGCTAGTTCCGGCTCTGTTAACGTTTTCTATTGAGTTCGCAGTTCTGTTTTGGATTCTTTTATTTACAGCATTGACCTGGGCCAATGCAGGGCTGATGCGAGAGCAAATTTGTCTCTATGTTTGCCCCTACGCTCGCTTTCAATCTGTGATGTTTGATCCGGATACGCTGATTGTGTCCTACAATAAATTACGAGGAGAGCCTCGGGGGTTGCGTAAAAAAACCGAGCTGCCCGACCAACATCAACTCGGCGACTGTATTGACTGTGCGCTCTGTGTTCAGGTGTGCCCCACAGGTATCGATATTCGCGACGGCCTGCAATACGAATGCATCAGCTGTGGCCTGTGTATTGATGCATGCAACAGGGTAATGGAGAAAATGGAATACCCCAAAGGACTGATCAGTTTTACGACTGAAAATATGCTCAACAAAGGCGCTGCTTTTCATTGGCTACGCCCCCGTTTAATCGGTTATTTTTCCCTGTTGATTTTAATGTGCGGCCTATTTTCCTATAGCCTGGGTACGCGCATTCCTCTCGAAGTGGATATTATTCGCGACCGCATCAATCTCTACCGCATTACTCAGTCAGGCCTGATCGAAAATAGCTATCAGTTAAAAATAAATAATATGGATCAGCGCCGCCATCAATATCACATTTCAGTCAGTGGCGAGAATCAATTTACGTTATTGGGCCAGCGGCAGGTGGCTGCTGAGGAAGGAGAGATAATAGAATTATTAATTCGCTTAAGGGCTCCGCGCGAGAAAATATTTAACCCCAATACCCCTATTCAATTTGAGGTCAGGTCTCTGACTGTTCCCGAGGTCCGCAATGTTGAACAGAGCCGTTTTCTAGCACCGGCGGGAGTGACCAATGTACGCTAAAAACCCGGTAGAAAAATGGTATCAACAGTTTTGGCCCTGGTTCCTTATTGCGTTGCCCGCCTCTGTGGTGGTGGCCGGTTTTTATACACTGTTTATCGCGCTGACTAATCCACACAGCATGGTCGATGACAACTATTACAAAGAGGGTCTGGCAATAAATAAGTCCCTTGAGCAGGATCGCCAGGCAACGGCTCTGGGTCTGCGCGCCCAGGTGAATTTTTTGTTTGCCCAGAATCAGGTTGAAGTGGTTTTGACAGGCCCTGGCGACTGGCCCGGTTTAGCGTTACTGATGCTGCACCCTGGACTGCAAACCCTGGATCGGGTGATAGGGTTGCGGCGTACAGGTGCCGGGCAGTATCGGGGGGCGCTTGCGCAGGCGTATCACTATAGCTACTACCTGAGGCTAGTTCCACAGGATAAGCGCTGGCGCCTAAATGGTCAGATTGATTTTCAGTACGGCTCTAGAACTGCCCTCGAACATGATTGACTGTTGCTACCACTGCGGGCTACCAGTCCCCGAAAAGACAGACTTTACTCTGGCTATCGATGGCCAGCAAAGAGCTATGTGCTGTCCGGGTTGCACTGCAGTAGCCGCCACAATTATTGGCAGCGGGCTGGGAGATTTTTATAGCTTTCGCCGCGAGCAACTCAAGCAGGCCGCGCCAGAAAAAACCGAGTTTTCCGATTGGGATATTCCCTCCTTACAAAATGATTATGTCAGTCTGGATACCCAGGGGCCATCACAATCTGTGGTGCGCCGTATTCGTGTGCATATTGGCAACATTAGCTGTGCAGCCTGTGTGTGGTTAATTGAAAAGCAGCTTGAAAAATTATCGGGCATTGAACAGGTATTGATTAATGGCACCACCCACCGCGGCGAGATTTCCTGGAATCCAGAGCGTTTAAAGCTCAGTGCCATACTGAGTGCTATGGCAGATATAGGCTATCTGGTGACACCGATTAATAATCAATCACAGCTGCCTGACTTAAAGCAGCAGTCCCGGAAAATGTTGCTGCGCTTGGGTGTAGCAGGGCTCGCTATGATGCAAACAACAATGGTGGCTATCGCACTGTATGCGGGCGCACTGCAGGGTATAGAGGCGCAGTGGCAGCATCTACTCAGAGTAGTCAGTGTTATTTTGGTTACGCCTGTGGTGTTTTATTCAGCCCAGCCTTTTTTTATTAATGCCTGGCGCAGTCTTAGGCTTGGCCATCTGGTGATGGATGTGCCAGTCGCAGTAGCTATCGCACTGGCCTACTGCGCCAGCTTATGGGCAACATGGCAGCAGAGCGGTGAGGTCTACTTTGATTCTGTGGCTATGTTCACCTTCTTTTTATTGTTGGGCCGTTTTGCAGAGCAGCGTATTCGCTTCCGCAATCTTTTATCGGTCAATGGGCATAACTGCTTATTGCCGCCAGCAGCGACCAAGATTTTATCGATCGATGGTACCAGCCAATGTAAAACAGTGCCGATAAAAACACTGGTCTTAAATGATCTCGTCTATGTTGAGGCAGGTCAGACAATCCCTTGCGACGGCACAGTGACAAAAGGCATAAGTCAGGTTAGCGAAGCCGTACTAACGGGTGAGTTGTGTCCGGTGCGCAAACAGACGGGACAGACAGTTCGCGCAGGTTCTGTAAATGGCGCCAATCCACTGGTGATAAAGGTGTCTGCGGTCGGTCGGCAGACGCGGCTATCGGGCATTATGGAACTTGCCGAACGCGCGGCACTGGAAAAGCCGGTCTGGGTAAGCTTCGCTGACCGGATTGCGGGTTGGTTTGTTGCTGCGGTATTAGTTATTGCCACTGTGGTGGGCCTTTTTTGGTCTCAGTATGATCCCAGTCGTGCACTGTGGGTTACCCTCTCGGTCTTAGTTGTTACCTGTCCCTGTGCGCTGTCACTGGCAACTCCTACTGTATTGGCTTTGGCCAGTTCGCTGCTGCGCAGTCGGGGCGTTTTAATCAATCGCGGCCATGTATTAGAAAAGCTCTCTCAGGTCGATCATGTAATCTTTGATAAAACCGGCACCCTGACTGAGGGTAATCTGTTGCTGACCAAAGTCATTCCGGCTGCAGCCATATTGCCCAGTAGTTTAAAGCAGGTTGTGATCTGGGCAGCGAGTTTAGAACAGGGTAGTCAGCACCCCATTGCCCGGGCACTAAACAAATCCACATTGCTGCCGGTAGTCGATCAACAGTTTATCGTCGGGAATGGTGTGCTGGGAAAAATTGCACACGATAGTGGAATGCTGCAGGAATTTGCTTTTGGCAGTCCAGCCTGGGTTGCTCATGTTATGGGGCTGGCGCGTCAACCAACATTAAATGCTGAATATGGTGTTCAGGTCGCACTGGCGCGGAAACGCGAATGGCGAGGTAAAGAGCGAGCCGAGTGGGTGGCTAGTCTGGTTTTTGACGATCAGTTGCGCACAGCCGCCGACCATGTTGTGCGCAAACTCAATAGCCAGGGCTTGCAGGTACATCTGTTGTCTGGAGATCCCTCATCAGCAGCAGCGAAAATAGTCCATAGTCTGCAGCTGCACAGCACCGCATTTGGTCTGCAACCTGAACATAAACTGGCGGCATTAAAACGTTTGCAACAGCGGGGCCATAAGGTATTGATGGTGGGGGACGGAATTAATGATATTCCGGTTTTACAGGCTGCCGATGTCTCTATTGCTATGGGCGCTGCCAGCGAGCTATCGCAGATTAGTGCCGATGCAATACTGCTTAATAATGACCTAGGTATGTTGCCCGACGCTGTTGCTTTGGCGCGTCGCGCGCGGCATATCATCCGGCAGAATATTGGCTGGGCTATTGGTTACAACACCTTGGCATTGCCACTGGCTGCTATGGGCTATGTGCCACCCTGGGCGGCGGCCATTGGTATGTCGGCCAGTTCACTGTTGGTGCTACTCAATGCTCTGCGGCTAAAGAGAAGCCAGCCTCCGGCTACACCAGCGATGGCGGCGGTGGCCCATGTTTAGCCTGTATCTATTGATTCCGATCTCACTGCTGTTTGTTGTGTTGGCAGTCAGTATATTTTGTTGGGCGGTCAATACAGGCCAATACGATGACCTCGATAGCGAGGCAGAGCGCATTCTGTTTGAGCAGGAGATCAACCTGAACCAACAGGATGATAAATCATGATCACTATGATGTTTGTCGCTGGCTTGATGGGCGCTGGTCACTGTATAGGTATGTGTGGCGGCATAGTGACAGCACTGGGCGCCAAGTCCCCCAGCGCTGACACGTTGCTTGGCTACAATATTGGACGTTTGCTCAGCTACAGCTTGGCCGGTGCTATTGCCGGCGCATTTAGTTTAATTATTACCGATGCCACTGACCTGCCTTTGGCACCGATACTGAGAAGTATGGCGGCTGTTTTGTTAATACTTATGGGCCTGTATATCGCCGGCTGGTGGCGGGTCCTGGTTGGGTTAGAGCGGGCAGGAAATATTATTTGGCAACGCATTCAGCCGTTGGCCATACGCCTTGGAAAACCTGACCATTTCACTAGCGCTATTGGTGTTGGCATGCTTTGGGGCTGGCTGCCCTGTGGTTTGGTGTATAGCGCGCTGAGTCAGGCACTTGCTTCAGGTTCACCCGCCCGAGGTGCAATATTAATGGCTGCATTCGGCTTGGGCACATTACCTGCCATGTTGGCCGGTGGCTGGTTTTCCCATCATGTAGCGAACTGGCTGCAGTCGCGATCATTACGCCGCGTAATGGGCCTGATCATTATATTTTTAGGGCTGTGGATGCTATGGCAACTCTACCTGCCAAGTGCCCATGCGCATCATCACTAACAGCAATACAAGAGACCAGGAGAGCACCGTGAAACAGACCGATTACAAAGTCCTACTAAGAGAGATTTTAAGCATTATATTTTTCCCTAAAGCCACTTGGCAGCAGCTGGCAAAGCAGCCTGTCCCAGCCATTAAAGCCAGGCTGCTAATAGTGCTAATCATGCCCGTGGTACCCCCGCTGAGTTTCTATTATGGCACCACGCACTGGGGTTGGGCGGCGGGAGAGCGTATCGTAAAAATCACCCCGGAGAGCGCCATACCACTTATGGTGCTGTTTTATCTGGCACTGGTCAGCGCTATTGTGGTGATTGGTTTAATGGCTCATTGGATGTCTCAAACCTACAGTGCCGATTCCTACCCAATTAAAGGAATGGTGCTAACAGGCTACGCCTGTATGCCAATTTTTGTGGCTGGGCTCTTAGCGTTGCGGCCTGTCTGGTGGTTGGATATTGTTATTGGCACCCTGACTTGTTGTTACGCGATCAGGTTGATTTATCTGGGTGTACCAGCATTGATGAATGTACCGGAAGATCGCGGTATGCTCTACGCCAGTGCGCTTTTTGCGGTGGCACTGGTGTATGCGGTAGTCATATTGGTGGCCACGGTTATTCTCTGGGAATATGTGGCGCCCCCCGTTTTTATTGACGGCTAGGCATAGAGCAGTGCCTATTTGCGCATATGAACATCCATCTGCGGAAACGGTATCTCCAGGTTATGGTCGCGCAGACTGTTGTAAATGGCAGTCAGATAGGTTGATTTAACTAGCCCCGGCCGTTTTACCAAGGCGCCCTCAGTCCATACCGAGAGTGTGCAGTCGACACCAGAGGCCCCCAGCTCACTGACTAATACATCCGGCTTAAGGTTAGGGCGGTGCAACGTCAGTTCCACGCTTGCGGCTGCCTCGAGGCCTGCCTTCTTTACCAGATCAAGGTCACTGCCATAGGCTACGCTAAACGGGATGCTGAAGCGCCGCACATCGTCATTAAGGGTCCAGTTATTGACCTGGTTGGTAATAAAGTCTGAGTTAGGCACCAGAATATCGGCATTGTCCAACGTGCGAATTAAGGTGCTGCGAATATTGACCTCAAGCACCTCGCCGAGCAAACCATTTGGCAGCTCAATAAAATCACCCACCCGCAGTGACTTCTCGAACAGAATAATAATGCCACTGACAAAATTATTTACGATCGACTGCAAACCAAAACCAATACCCACACCCAGTGCACCGATAATAATAGCCAGCTTATCAAAGCTAAAACCCAGTACCGAAAGTGCTGTAAAAATACCCACAGCGTAGATTAGGTATTTAAGTACTCGATTAACCACATAGATATTTTGGTCATGGGCACGACTGCGTTTACCCGCTATTGAGGCTGCGCGAGTGATTAGCCTAGAGGCGACTATCGTCAGCAATATAATACTTACAGCCGACGCTAAATCAGCCAGACGCAGAGAGTAATCTCCAATGTTAATAATCGGAAATGCCAGCCAGTATTCAATTTTTTCCATCACAACCATTTTTTCCTTTTAAAGATTGTCATCAAAGCTACGGTGATAGCAGCCATAGCGCCGACCAATATAAAATACCCATTGGGCTGATGCAGCTCTGGCATATTGTCGAAATTCATGCCGTACAGACCCGCGAGAAACCCCAGGGGCACAAAGATAGCAGTCACCACGGTGAGAATGCGCATTGTGTCGTTCAGTTTATGGGAAGTCAGAGAAATATGGCCATCAATTAAATCACCGGCGAGATCGTAATACAGTGTTGATAAACTATGCAGACGCTCGAATTTCTCATAGGCATCAGTAATCGCATGCAACGCCTCACTGTTGACAGGATCGTCTTCTTTAAAGTCTTGTAGCAACTCGCTATAAATAGAATCATGATAACTGTGCAGGCGCTTAAGTTTGCGCAGCCAGGTTTTACAACTAATGAGTTCACGCAGTAACTCGTCACTTGGAGAGTCGAGCAGTGAATCTTCAAATTCGGACAGCAGAGGCTCAAAGTCCAATAGCAGATCAAGATAAGCTAGCCCCATGCTGTTAGTAATTGCCGCAAATAATACCCAGGAGCCCCTGGCCATCTTGGTATCGAGATCACCAGCATTTAGCCAACGATCAATTACCGCCGATTCTTCATCGTGGCGAGTAATTAAAAAATTATGGCCAATAAAACAAGCCACTTGAATAGTGGCAAAAGCCAATCCCTGAGGTACTGTGCCGAGCGCTCGCAACAGCACAAAAGACTGGTCTTTAAACTGTTCAGCTTTAGGGGGGTGACGCTCGCGACGAGCATCTTGAACCGTAAGCGGGTGGCAGCCAAACCGATCGAAAATACATTGCTCCGAAGCCTGAGGTTCATTTTGAATATCAATCCAGAGAGATGCGCCCTCAGGTAGCGGTAAAGTAATTAACTCCGAACCCCCAATGGAGATATCGGTACCATCAAATAGACAAACCCTAATCATTATTACACCTTTGCAACTATGCAATGAGTCTAGCAACCAAGCGGCAAGTATAGGGTAAATCGGTCATTGGAAAACCAAAAGTTTTGGTCACCCGGCCCAGCATAATTACATTATACTGCTGCCATGAAAGTAACAGTCCAAGATATCCAGAAAGCCCATGGACGTGTAATCCCCCCATTTCTCACTGGAGCAATAAGTAGAAACTGTTAGGCCGCGCACAGTAGCTGTCGCGGCGGGATACCGCCAATGGCCGTATGAGACCGGCCGCTATCGTTATTTAATATTTAAAATATAGGATTCCATGTGATTTTAGGCTAGAGGAGTTACTTTTATTTCGTTACCATTTAGGCGACACAATATGACTATGGGCTGGCTGGCTTACCATTTTAACTATGCCCTTTCATTACCTTTTAAGCCAAATGGATTTGGAGTGATAGGCACATGGCTGCTGTTATTAGGCAAGATCAGTTTGATCAATGTTTTGAGTTTATTGTTGGCCTTTGGCCTGCTACGCTTCAGGTAAGTAAAGAAGACATTCCCCGTATTACACATACCAATCATCTTATTAATCACCAACTTAAGCATAATCTGGAGCACTTGGATTATTCGCTTGCGCGTGCTTTGCAAACATCGGTTTTTATCTTTTTGTGTGATCAGCTAAAAGATCCTAATGTTGAAAGGATTACTAGAACCTGTATTGATAAGACTAAGGTGAGGGCTATTTTTGATCGATATCCGGCATTTTCTGTGGCCGGGTGATGTCTGTCGGAATGAAACATGAATTTGGAGTGAGACAATATGGTTACTGTGATTAGGGAAGATCGATTTACGCAAGGTTTTGAGCTTATTTTAAGTATGCTGCCGAATTCATTATGCGCTGAAGATGGTGATCTTATTGCCCAGCTTCAGCTGCTCAGTACCAAGATCTGCAAGGAGCTGGTCGGTAATTTTGAAGATGGGGATTACCAGCTTGGTATGACAGTGAATTGGGCTGTGTTTAGTTTTTTGTACGACAGGGCTAACGCTCAATGTTGCAGACCGATTACGATTGAGTGCATTGATAAGGATGCTGTGCGGGATATAGTCCAAGGATCTGCTGGATGGCAGATTGCTGCGTAGGTTTTTTGTTCTAAGAACGGGTGGGCTCAGTGGTGCTGGACACTCTCGCAATGGATGGCTAAATAAAAGTATAGGCTAATTTAGGTGGTATCATAGGGTCTGATTTATAAACAGATGTCCGCCATGAGCAAACCAGCTTACCCTCGCTTTCACCTCGCCTTCCCAGTCACCGACCTGGAAGCTGCCCGCAGTTTCTACTCCGATATTCTCGGCTGCACCACTGGCCGCGAATCTGATCGCTGGATTGACTTTGATTTCTTTGGCCATCAGCTTGTGGCTCACCTGGTAGCGCCTGAAGATCACCCCTCGGCGGCAACCAATGCGGTGGATGGCCATGCAGTACCAGCCTCGCATTTTGGCGTGATTATGGAATGGAGTCAGTATGAGCAGGCGGTGGAAATGATGCAGGCCAAGGGCATTGATTTTGTGATTGAGCCCTATGTACGCTTTGAGGGTCGCAAGGGCGAGCAGGCGACATTATTTGTGCGTGACCCTAGCAATAACCATTTGGAGTTTAAGGCGTTTCGCAATATTGAGATGTTGTTTGCTAAGGATTTAGAAAATTACTAGCGCATAGTCTTTGAGCTAGTTTGATCCCATTATTTTGCGCACGATCGCGCGTTTAACGATCCCTAATTTATCTCTACTTGGCAGACTAGCCTGCTGAAGTTTTTCTATGCGTCGGGCGTAATGAGTTTTGCGGCTGTAGTCGATAGCGATTTCAATAATGACAGGTTGGCCCTGTGCAGCGGTTTCGAACGCGCGCCGCATGACTATATCTATATCCTGATTGTTGGCGATGGGGAAGTAGCCGCATTCGAGTGCTTCGGCAAAAGTGCCCCAGTTAATATGGCCGAGATTATTTTTCGCTGTGCGTTCGTTGTTATTAAAGAGACAGTAAACAATGCCGAGCTTTTCCCGCAAGGCGGTTAGCACTTCCATACCACTAATGGCCATAGCGCCATCGCCCACTATGCCGATAACCTGTTTATTTGGGTTGGCGAGTTTAATAGCATTTACGGCAGGTACAGTGTAGCCCATGGCATTAAAACTGCTGGGGCTAATAAAGTGCTGTTGATTATTGATAGGTAATAATTCTGCAGCTAGAACAAGGTGCCTGCCATAGCCAGTGACGACTATGGCGTTGTCATCAAGGACTTTATCCAGCGCTTCAAAAAATACCAGAGGGTTTACTCTGCCTTTACTGTTGTGTTCTAGCCAGTCTTCTTTTAATTCGGCTTTATCTTTGGCAATCAGTTTGGCAATGGAGGTTGCTTTTACATCCATGCCGTCATTATCGCCGTTGGATTGCAGCCTTTGCAGTAACGTCGAAATTGCTTCTGGCTCAAGCTGTAAGACTTTTTTGGGTAACTCGACATAGCTGAGATCGCTACCGTGGACCCCTATGGTGATTAAGCAGTCGCAGTCTTTTAATGCATGGCGTGCGCTGGGATTGGTAATGAGGCCTGCATGTAATGGGTGCATGGCAGGGAAGGCGCTATTGCCCTGTAATGAAGTACATACAGGGGCGGCTAGAAATTCAGCCAGATTTATAAGCGGCTGTTGATTATGAGTAGCTCCCCAACCGAGCAATAGGGCAGGGTTTTCTGCTGCCATCACTGTTTGCCTGCTTATCTCAAGCTGCTCCTGCGCTACTTGTGGTTGATTAGCCGCAGCTAAATGCACGGGCAGTGGCTGATCCAGATCGTCTTCATGTACTTGCAGATGCACAGGTATTTTGACAAACACCGGGCCTGGTTTGTCGCTGGTGGCTATGAGCTGGGCTTTAAAAATACTGCTGACAATGGCATTAAACTCGGTAACTTTAATGCAGGCTTTGGTAACAGGCTGCAATAGTTGCATTGGGTCTATGCCGTTAGTGAATCCGTTTGCGACTGGGCCACCTGCGATAATCAATAAAGGAATGCCCGAGATAAAGGCTTCGGCGATGCTCTGACTAATAATTGTATCGGCTGTAATAAGTACAGTACCAATTTCGCCATCTGTTACAGTGCGGCTTACGGCATCGGCCATATAGACCGCGCTGTTTTCTTGATTGACTCGGTGAGTACTAATGCTTGTTGAGCGATTTAGCTCATCATAAATTTCTTGGTTGTGGTTACCCACAACAGTAAAGATATGCTGGGTGTTGAGTTGTTCCAGTGCATAACGCACTAACTGGGCCCCGGTTTTACTCATGCTACTTTCTGTCCTTGGTCAAATACCAATCCTTTAGTGCTATCGCATACTTTTGTTGAGACACTGCTATAGCAGTTTAATTTCCTTTCCCAAAATTTGTGTGGGGTATTTTCTAGGATATATTCCCGGTGGTTCTAATGCGTTTTGCACCTTTAACCGGTGCATCTCTGTGAGCATCGGCGCGACGTTTATTGGCCTCATCGATAGCATTTTTAATGGCGATTAAAAAGCCGGTAACCAAAAATGCGCCCGGTGGTAATACGGCAATCAAAAAGCTGTAATTTTCGCCAAAGGGCTGCAGTACCCAGGTGGATGCAGTGGCGCCAAATAGCAGATGCATATCGGCAAATAAGGTGCCGGACCCCAGCAGTTCACGAATGGCACCCAGGGCGACCAGAACGGCTAAAAAGCCCAGGCCCATCATAAATCCATCAAGTGCCGCCAGGCCGACGTTGTTTTTGCTGGCGAATGCTTCCGCTCGCCCAAGGATGGCACAGTTGGTAACGATCAGTGGAATGAAGATGCCCAGTATCTGATACAGATCATAGGTGAAGGCTTTCATCAGCAGTTCGGCGCAGGTGACAAAGGCGGCAATAATAATTACGAAGGCGGGCAGGCGCACGGCGTCACTTACATGATTGCGGATTAATGACACGATGGTGTTGGAGCCGACCAGCACTGCTAATGTAGCTATACCTAAACCCAGCGCATTAACCACAGAGCCGGTTACAGCCAGCAGGGGACACAGGCCAAGTAGCTGCACCAGCGCCGGATTGTTGGTCCAGAGTCCATTTTTGACTACCTCTGATGCGGTTACATCACTCATCATTGCTCTCAGTCGTCTGTGTGTTTTTTGCGGCTTGCGCCAACAGCCGTTCGCTGTCCTGGCTAAAGTAGTCCAGTGTTTTGGCTATCTGATGTATTACGGCTCTTGGCGTAATAGTAGCACCGGTAAACTGATCATAGGCGCCGCCGTTCTTTTTGACGTCCCAGCCACTTCGCTCTGGATTAACCAGTGATTTGCCATCAAAGTCGAGTATCCAGTCACTCTTTTTAAGATCGACTTTGTCGCCAAGGCCCGGTGTTTCGCGATGCTGGGTAACACGCACACCGGCGATAGTGCCGTCAAAGTTGATGCCGATAATCATCGCGATATTGCCGCTGTAACCATCTGGAGTAAGCGAAGGAATAATGGCCGCTATCGGCAGGCCATCTCTGCGGGCTATATGAATATCGCCGCCTTTTTTAAGGCCCAGCACGGCCCAAAAGCGCTCTGGTATTGCCTGTACATCCATTAACAAATCATTGTCATGACGTTCAATTGGAATAATTTCCAGCAGTTTACGTTGGGCTGCCTGACGCTCAGATTCCGCTATCTTGTCGCGGGTTAAGCTGTCTGTAGAGGCCAGAATAATCGCGGTGATCAGGGCAAAAACGGCCAGTACGATGGCGTTAAAGCGGATTGACTGCAAAATCATGCGTCTTCCTCTTTCTCGGTGGCTCTGCGGCGATCGGTGTGGCCATAGGTGCGCGGTAATGTGTAGTTGTCGATAAAGGGTGCGGCAAAGTTAGCCAGCAATACGGCAAAGGCAACCGCGTCTGGATAGTTGCCCCAGGCGCGAATGATGTACACCAATACGCCAATTAGGGCCCCATATACCAGTCGCCCGCGATTGCTAACGGCGGAAGATACCGGGTCGGTAAGAATGAAAAATGCACCCATCATCGAAGCGCCGCTAAACAGATGCATTAGCGGTGAGCCTGGGCTTTCGGAGCTGCCGCCATCCCAAAAGATGATCGACATTAGCGCAATAGCTCCAAGCATGGCCACCGGGCCGTGCCAGGTAAAGATACGCGTGGCCAGCAACACTATGCCGCCAGCGAGAAAGCCGAGGTTAACCCATTCCCAGCCAACGCCGGCAAAGGCAGCCTGACTAAACAATGGATTGCTCTGATAAATCTGATCGACAACTAAACCACTGCTGTGCTTGAAGCTGTCCAAGGGTGTGGCGCCGGTAACACCATCAGCTGGGCTATAGCCAGCAAACACAATACCTAGGGATTCTACGATGCCAGGATGGCTGACGCCCTCGGGTAATAGTGCCAAGGGGGTGATCCAGGTGGTCATCTGAATAGGGAATGAAATCAGCAGTACTACGTAGCCGACCATTGCTGGATTAAAGGGGTTATAGCCAAGACCGCCATAGAGTTGCTTAGCAATAATAATAGAGAACATGCTGCCAACAATGACTACCCACCAGGGCGCTAGCGGCGGCAGTGACAGCCCCAGCAAAACGGCAGTGAGCACGGCGCTGTAATCACGCAGATAAAAGGCTACTGGGCGTTTGCGCAGTTTAATAATGGCGGCTTCGCAGGCTACGGCTGTTATCACCGCTAATACAACATTGATCAGGCTGCCCCAGCCAAACTGTATGGTTAGGGCAGCAAGCCCCGGCACTGTGGCCCAGAGCACTAGCTGCATTACTTTGCTGGTGTTCTGTGCGGCATGCGCATGGGGTGAGCTGATCTGTTTAAAGGCCATTACTTTATCTGCTCGCTGTTTTGTTCTCTATGTTCGGCAAGCCGCGCCTGTGCCTGCTCAAGCTTTTGCTTGGCGCCTTCGAGGGCTGCATTCAAAATATTCTTTTGTTCTTCGGTTTGGTCGGCTGCGGCTTCGGCTAATTTTTCTGTAGCCATTTGTACGCGCATTTCGGCACCGGCGATGGAACGTTCAAATTTCGCCTGTTGCTGCTCGGGGCTGACTTGCTTGGCTGCGGCGCGAGCCTGTGCAGCAGCAATTATGTCGGCGGCGGAACCATCTCCAGCAGCAGTTCCTGTGCTGGCTTTGGCTTTTTCGGCGGCTTCGCGACGTGCTGTTCGCTTGGCTTCTTTGTCTTTTTCGGCCTGCTCCATACGCTGCTGGTGAAATTCAAAGCGTTCGCGAGCATGGTCTGACTTAACTTTCTCTTGCCGTGCCTTTAAGATTTCGCCTTTGCTGTGGCGATAATGCTGTACCAGAGGGATATTACTCGGGCACACATAGGAGCAGGCACCACATTCGATGCAGTCGAACAGATTGTGAGCGTCGAGACGATCATGATCTTCGGCCTGTGAATACCAGAACAGCTGCTGGGGCAGCAATGAGACCGGGCAGGCTTCGGCACACATGCCACAGCGTATGCAGGGCTGAGCTGGTTCGTCATCGGGAATTTCAGAATAACTGGGCGCCAGTATGCAGTTAGTGGTTTTAACCACGGGCACATCGGCGCTGGTGAGACTAAAGCCCATCATTGGGCCGCCCATAACCAAACGGCTGCAGGCCGCTTCGTTAAATTCGCTATGGGCGAGCATATGGCTCACTGGCGTACCAATCAATGTGTCGTAATTGCGATTAATGCCGCAAGCGTTACCGGTCATGGTGGTAACTCGTGAGATTAACGGCTCGCCATTGACCACCGCACGTTTGATGGCGTAGGTGGTGCCTATATTGATACATACCACACCTATATCGGCTGGCAAGGTGCCACTGGGCAGCTCTTTACCGGTAAGAATATAAATAAGCTGTTTTTCGCCGCCAGAGGGATACTTGGTTGGAAACGACACTACAGAGATTCCACTGTCAGCCACATGGGGCTGCAGCGCTGCAATTGCTTCGGGTTTATTGTCTTCGATACCGATAAGGATATTACTCGGATTACCCAGTATATGGCTGAGAATACCGATGCCTTCAACTATCTCAGCCGCGCGCTCACGAATGGCGGAGTCATCTGCGGTGATATAGGGCTCACATTCTGTGGCATTGATTATTAGCGTATCTATGGGGCGCATATGCCCGGGACTAAGTTTTATCGCAGAGGGAAAACCTGCGCCGCCCATGCCGGCAATACCGGCATCTGCAACTATTTTGGTGAGGATCTGCGGGCTGCTGTTCTCGAAATCTTCAATGCCTGTATGCTCAATCCAGGTATCTTTACCATCGCTGGTAATTTCAATACAGGGGGCAGACATCCCCGATGAATGGGCGATGGGCCGATCTTCGATAGCGCTGATGGTACCGGAAGTTGGCGCATGCATGGGCACCGAAACGGCCCCTGTAGCATCGGCGATTTTCTGCCCTTTAAGAACAGGCTGTCCCACTTTTACACAGGCGCTTGCCGGCGCACCAATATGCTGGCTGAGTGGCACCAGTAATTTTTCAGGAATCGGCAAACTGCCAATCGGTAATGTCAGCGACTGGTGTTTATTTTCTGGCGGGTGAACGCCACCTGGTGTTACCCATGTTTTTGTCATGCTGCTCTGCCCTCGCTGCTGTTGGCGCTGCGATCGCTGGCAATCAGGTCGGCGGTCTTTGCCGGTGCTGGCCAGTGCCATTGCTTGATGCCTTCTTCAACGGGCAGCATATCAATGCAGTCTACTGGGCAGGGCTCTACACAGAGGTCACAGCCGGTGCATTCATCGGCAATAACGGTATGCATGAGTTTAGCGGCGCCCAGGATTGCATCGACAGGGCAGGCTTGAATACATTTGGTGCAGCCGATGCACTCGTCTTCACGAATGTAGGCCACAGTTTTGAGGTCGGCCTCTTCGCCGTGTTCGGCATCCAGTTCCGGTGCTGGCACATCGAGCAGGCTAGCAATCGCGTTAATGGTCGACTGGCCGCCTGGTGGGCACTTGTTGATGGCGTCGCCAGAGGCGATTGATTCGGCATAGGGCTTACAGCCGGGGAAACCACATTGGCCACATTGGGTCTGTGGTAATAGTTCGTCGATCTGTTCGACTATAGGGTCGCCTTCGACTTTAAATTTTTCGGCGGCATAACCCAGCAGAGCACCAAACAATGTGCCTAGTCCGACCAGCGCGATTAGCGCCGCGAGTACAGGTTGCTGTGCAATACTTTCGATCATTTACACTAGCCCACCGAAGCCCATAAAGGCCAGTGACATAAGCCCCGCGGTAATCATGGCAATCGCTGCGCCCTCAAACGGTGCTGGAATATCTGCAGCGGCCAGCCGCTCGCGCATGGCTGAGAAGAAGATTAATACCAGTGAAAACCCGGCACCGGCGCCAAAGCCATACAGCGAAGACTGCATAAAGTTAAGGTCTTTGGCGGCGTTTTGCAGCGCCACACCCAGTACCGCACAGTTGGTGGTGATCAGGGGTAGAAATACACCCAGCACCCGATAGAGCAGCGGGCTGGTTTTTTCGATAAACATTTTGGTGAACTGGACCACGGCGGCAATCACCAGAATAAAGGCGATGGTACGCAGATAGATCAGCCCCAGGGGCTCAAGCACCATGGCGTTGACTACATAGCTGGCCATAGCTGTGAGGGTCAGTACAAAGGTCGTGGCCGCAGCCATGCCGATGGCGGATTCCAGTTTATTCGAGACACCCATAAATGGGCAGAGTCCGAGGAACTGTACCAGTACATAGTTGTTGATCAGTATCGAACTGACCAGAATGACTGCAAATTCTGCCATGCTAAAACGCCAAACCTTGTGTTGGCTGCCATTATCGTGGAATCAACTAGCTTGATTCAACTCATATGCAGCAGGTGGTTAGTTCTTTTATGAATAAGTAGTAACTGCAAAATCAGCTACGCCCTAACGGCTTCTCAGCTGCTTTTTAATCTCCCACAGTTATACGCAGGGATCAGACTTGTTGATCAGCTAACCCGCTGGCCTGGCTGTGCACCGCTATGCGGTTCCAGCAGGTAAATTCCCTTGTTATCAGCGGCTGCCAGTACCATGCCTTCAGACATACCAAAGCGCATTTTCCGCGGCGCCAGATTGGCGACCATCACTGTCAGCCGGCCCTCTAAATCTTCCGGCTTATAGGAAGACTTAATCCCCGAGAATACCTGACGGGTTTCGCCGCCGAGATCGAGAATCAGCTGCAGTAACTTGTCGGCGCCCTCAACATGGGAGGCTGTGACAATGCGCGCTACTCGGAGATCCACCTTGGCAAATTCATCAAAGTTAATTTCTGCGGCTATAGGATCATCCGCCAGTGGGCCTTCAATGGGTTTTGCCACAGCCAGAGCAGTCTCTTCTTTGCTGGCGTCAAGCATTGCATCCACCTTGTCTTTTTCTATGCGAATCATTAGTGGCTTAAAGGGTTTCAACTGATGACCAAGCAATGGCTGTGCCGCACTTTCCCAACTCAATGTATCGTTGAGGAACTCTTCAGCGGCAACAGTCATGGCGGGTACTACTGGCTTTAGGTAGGTCATCAGCACACGGAACATATTGATGCCCTGAGAGCAGATGTCCTGCACCTGCTGCTGCATGCCCTCCTGCTTATTTAGTTTCCACGGCTCTTTAGCGGCAATGTATTCATTGGCTGCATCGGCCTGAGCCATAATCTCGCGGATCGCTTTACTAAAGTCGCGGTTCTCATAGTGGTTGGCAATGCTTTCCGCCGCGCCACTCACCTGGGCCCAGAGCTCCGGGTTATCTACATTGGTCGACAGCACACCGTCGTTGCCATTGGCAATAAACTTGGCACAGCGGCTGGCAATATTCACTACCTTGCCGACCAAGTCGCTGTTGACCTTCTGCTGGAAGTCCTCGAGATTGAGATCTATATCTTCCACCGAGCCCGACAGTTTCGAAGCGTAGTAATAACGCAGATAATCCGGATCCAAGTGATCGAGATAGCAGCGCGCATTAATAAAAGTGCCGCGAGATTTCGACATCTTCTTGCCGTTAACCGTGACAAAGCCGTGGACACAGATCTTGGTGGGGGTGCGGAACTGGGCGCTGCTCAACATGGCGGGCCAGAACAGCGCGTGGAAGTTAACTATGTCTTTGCCGATAAAGTGGTACAACTCAGTGGTGCTATCAGCCTTCCAATAGTGATCAAAATCCATGCCTTCGCGATCACAGAGATTTTTAAAGCTGGCCATATAGCCGATGGGTGCATCCAGCCAGACATAAAAATACTTGCCCGGTGCATCGGGGATTTCAAAACCAAAGTACGGTGCGTCGCGACTGATATCCCACTCTTGCAGGCCACTGTCTAGCCATTCGCCGAGTTTATTGGCCACTTCTTCCTGCACCGCGCCACTGCGCGTCCACTCTTGCAGGAACTGAGTGAATTCAGGCAGCTTAAAGAAATAGTGAGTCGAGGCTTTTTCAACGGGGGTGGCGCCGGAGATCGCCGACACCGGATTGATCAGATCAATCGGCGAATAGGTTGCGCCGCACGCTTCGCAGTTGTCGCCGTACTGATCTTCGGTTTTACACTTAGGGCAGGTGCCCTTGATATAGCGATCCGCCAAAAACAAATTTTTCTCTGGATCAAAGGCCTGAGTAATCTCGCGCTTGGCAATATGGCCATTAGCGTTTAGACGGTTGTATATAAGCTCAGAGAATTCGCGATTCTCTTCCGAGTGAGTGGTGTGATAGTTATCCACACTGATCAGGAAGTCTTTAAAGTCCGCCTCATGAATCGCCCGCATATCCGCAATATGCTGCTCAGCGCTAATGCCCTTCTCATCTGCCTTGAGCATAATCGCAGTTCCATGAGCATCATCGGCGGAAAGGTAGTAACATTCATGGCCGCGCATTCTCTGGAAGCGCACCCAGACATCGGTTTGGGTATACTCCAAAACATGCCCAAGATGGAGTGCAGCATTAGCATAGGGAAGAGCGTTAGTGACCAGAATCTGACGTTTTGATGGCATGGTAAGGTTTCTTGTTTTAGGGACTATTGAGAATGCTATTTACAGCGCAAGGTACAACGCATGTCAGCGCCTGTAGTTTAGCGCGTAACTATAGCGATTTTACACGTACTTTTCATGTGCAATCGCCTGCGAAATAGCCTCTATAATCCAATCCAGTTAAAAATCGGCCATAACGGAGTAAATCAGTGTTAGCTCAAGTAAAACAGATCATTGCAGTGGCATCAGGTAAAGGTGGCGTGGGTAAATCCACCACCGCAGTCAATCTGGCGCTCGCTCTTCAGGCCGAGGGAAAAAAAGTCGGTCTGCTGGACGCTGATATCTATGGCCCCAGTATCGCCATGATGCTGGGCGTGGCCGAAGGAACACGCCCGGCCACAGCGGATGGTAAATCCTTCACACCAATCATGGCCCACGGCCTTGAAACCATGTCCATGGCCTATCTAGTGAGCGACAAAACCCCCATGGCTTGGCGCGGGCCCATGGCCAGCGGCGCACTGCAACAAATATTAGAGCAGACTGATTGGGGCGGGCTCGATGTGTTGGTGGTGGATATGCCACCAGGCACCGGCGATATTCAACTGACCTTGGCACAAAAAGCTGCAGTTGCTGGTGCGGTTATTGTTACCACACCTCAGGACATAGCGTTGCTCGATGCGCAAAAAGGCATCGAAATGTTTACCAAAGTAAAAATCCCAGTGCTCGGTATTGTTGAAAATATGGCCGTGCACCTGTGCAGCAACTGTGGCCATGAGGACCATATCTTCGGTAGCGGCGGAGGCGAGAAAGTCGCCGCAGATTACAGCACCCAACTGCTTGGCAGCATGCCTCTGGATAGAAGCATTCGTGAGCGTGGTGATTCGGGTCTGCCTTCAGTTGCGGCTGAGCCGGAGAGTGATATTGCTCAGCGTTATGGCAGCGTGGCACGACAGGTGATTGAGCAGCTGGCAGCCCTGGACGATAGCAGTGGACCGGAGATTGTGTTTGATTAGGGG